>NZ_JAJEJR010000001.1:1580994-1897192 GCF_021390595.1 Paraburkholderia sp. HP33-1
CGCAGGCGGTCGCGCAGCATATGGCGGCGACGCTGCCACAGTACTTCAGCGCGAAGATGGGCGCGCAGAATCGCAAGAAGAAGATTTTCATCGACTATCTGCGCAACGCTCGCGGTGCGAGTACGGTGGCGGCATTCTCGGCGCGCGCGCGGCCAGGGCTCGGCGTGTCGGTGCCGCTAGCGTGGAATGAGCTCGAGAGGACGACGAGCGGCGATCAATGGAACATCCGCAACGTGCGCGAGCGCGTGGACGGCCTCGAAAGCGACCCGTGGGCGGACTATGCAAAGACGCGTCAGCGCATCACTGCGGCAATGAAAAAACGTCTGGGTGAGACGCCGTAATCGATCGTCCGGATGGCTGAATTCAGTCGCGAATTCACCGTGCATACTTGGCGCGCGTACGCGATTGCTACGCGCCCGCCCGCTCAATCCGGCTCCCGGTCCCAATACGGCGGATCGCCGAACTGCACGCGCTCGGTAAGCTGGTGCTGACAGGGTTTTGAGATGAAATCGACGCGCAGAAAGCGCGTGCCCGCAAGCGGGTTAACACCGGAGCCGACAGGACACGCGCGGCATCGCGCTTGGCGTTAGACTGACGACGCAGCATGCCAAAACGGTTGCGTGTCTTGCGGCGAGGCAAGCCGGTATGAGCCGGGCTCACCTGGGCCGTGCGCGAACAGTGCACAGGCAGTCGCACCGACGCGAGCGCGCAGCGGCACAACAACGAGGTGACAGTATGAGCTTGCGCTTCAAACTCTCCGCCGTGTCCGTTGTCGCTACTCTCGCCTGCGCGCTCGTGCCGGCTGCTCGCGCAGCCACGCCGATCACGGTGACCAACCAGGCCCCGCTGGACGGTCCGATTCGCTACACCGTTCGCGTCACGTCGAAACAGTTCGGCAATTCCCAGGAAACCCGCACGATCCGCTCGGGCGAATCGGACGACTTCACCTGGAAGACCGTGCCGCCCGGCGGTCCGGTGCCCGGCACGGATGAGTGCCCGGACTATTCGTCCCTGCCGGTCGACGCGAATGGCGCGATGATCCGTCAGACGCAGATCCGCTTCGCGCCGGTGGTGTCGAAAGACGGCACCGCGACCGTGCAGTTGAGCTTCCAGGCGCAGACGCCGCATGGCGTAAAAACCGTGACGAGCGGCGGCAAGACGCTCAAGTGTCCGAACGATGTGCGCATGAGCCAGATCGTGCGTTTCACGATGCCGGTCAATGGCACGACGAAAACGCTGACGCTGAGCGACGGCACCGAGGTGGCGGTCACCGCGAAGCGTTGAAGAAGAGCGGGCAGGGGGATGGCCGCGTCCTCGACCCGTAGCATGCGCTAGCGCGTCATCCTCATCCTTTACGCGCCGCGCGCTCGACCAGTCGCGCCGGCAAGAACTGGTGCCCGGCCGAAAAGAGCCGCCGGTACGTGAGCAGCACCGCGCCCACGGTCCCCAGCGCCGACGCCGCCGCGATCAGAAACATGATGACGATCTGATAGCGCACCGCCTGCAATGGCGACTGTCCGGCCAGCACCTGACCGGTCATCATGCCGGGCAGACTCACGACGCCGACCACCGCCATCTGGTTCAACGTCGGCATCATGCCCGCACGCACCGCCTGGCGGGCCGGCGCCTGCGCGGCCTCCCAGCGCGTCGCACCGAGAGCGAGCGCCATGTCGACGCGGTCGCGCCGCGCGGTCAGCTCCTCGATCATCCTCTCGATGCCAAGCGACACACCGGTCAGCGTGTTGCCGAGGATCATGCCGAGAATCGGGATCGCATATTGCGGCGCGTACCACGGATGAATGCGGATCACGACGAACAGTCCCACCGCTGCAACGAGCCATGAGCTGACCCAGATCGACAGCACGCTGTCGGCGCGTTGCCCGGCATAGGTGCGGCTGCCGCGCTGCGCGCCGGCGAAACCGGCGATCAGCGTCATCACGATCATCAGCGGCAGCACGATGTACCAGCGATCGAAACGGAACACCCAGCCGAGCACATAGCCGATCGCGAGTAGCTGGACGACGGTGCGCACCGCCGCCCATGCGAGCTTGCGCTCCAGATCGAGCTTCAGCGCGACCGACACTGCACCATTCACGACGATCAGCAGCGTCGCGATCGCGACGTCCCACAAGCTTAGATTCTGCAGGGTCATGGGCGGGGCTCCCGAGGCAGGTCGGCAGGAGCGCGGTGTTGTGCGTCGCCGTGCACGGGAAGGTCTTCGCCGAGGACGCCGGCGCGCATCGTCAGATGCCGTTCGCTCATGCGGACCGCCTGCTCCAGATCGTGCGACACCCACATCGACGCGTGACGTCCCGGCGCGGCATCGAACCACGCCTGCACGAGCGCTTCGATCGCGCGCGACGACGCCGGGTCGAGCGACGCGGTCGGTTCGTCGAGCAACAGCACTTCGGGCGCGAGTTGCAGCACACGGATCAGCGCGGCGATCTGCGCTTCGCCGCCTGACAGCTCGCTTGCGCGCTTGTCGAGAAAATCCTCGCTGCGGCCGGCTCGTACGGCAAGCGCGGCCGCCCGAGCGCGATCGAAGCGCACGTCGCGATACGCGCGCAACTCGAACGGATAGCGCAGGTTGTCTTCGACGCTGCCGTCGATCAGCGCGGGCCGCTGCCGGATATACGCCACGTTGCGCCGGTAGCGCGGAATCGCCGCGCGCTCGACTGGCGCGCCATGCCACAGAATACGCCCCGCATCGATCGGATCGAGCAGCGCGAGCGCGCGCAGAAACACGCTTTTGCCGGAGCCGGACGCTCCGGTAATCGCAACGCGCTCGCCGGCGCGCAGTGCGAAGGTGGTCGGCTGCAACAGCGTCTGGCCGCGCTCGGCATCGCGTCTCACGATGCCGTCGGCGAGGACGAAGGGAACATCGGTCATGGTTGGATCGTCGTGGGGAGGGGGTAGCGGCGACGGTACTTTATCGGCCATGATTCTTCGATGCCGGAGCGACGGCGTCAATGCGGACGTTGGTCTGTCGGCGAAGTGTGCGCCATGATAAAACGACAACGCACGATATCGCGCGATGGCGCGGCGATTCATTGCCGCGCGCCAGGCACGATAACTGCTGCACGATTCACAACGTAGAACAACGAACGGAGTTTCTTAATGGCAGGGTCGAGCAGCATCGGACGACGGATCGGAAAAATCTTTGCATGGCTGCTGGCGACGCTCGTCATCCTGGTTGCAGCGCTCGTCATCTTCATCCTGACCTTCGACTGGAACCGCGCGCGGCCTTACATCGACGACAAGGTCAGCCAGGCGATCGGCCGGCCGTTCGCGATCAACGGCGATCTGAAGGTCGGCTGGCGTCATCCGGCCGGCGAAACCGGCTGGCGCGGCTGGGTGCCCTGGCCACGCTTTTCGGCGGCCAACATCACGATCGGCAATCCCGACTGGACCAGACAGCCACAGTTCGCGACGCTCGACGAAATCGACTTCGAGGTCAAGGTGCTGCCGCTGCTCGCGCATGACATCGTGATTCCGGCGATCAACCTCGTGAATCCGTCGGTCGATCTCGAACGTCTGGCCGATGGACGCAATAACTGGACCTTCAACCTGCCGTCGTCGAGCGGACCGTCGGAATGGACGCTCGATTTGCACGATATCGGCTTCGCGAAGGGCAATCTCGCGCTGTCGGATCAGCAGAAGAAGGTCGACCTTCAGATGGTCGTCGATACGCTCGGGCAGCCGATTCCGCTCGGCGATGCGCTCAAGCAGCAGGAAGCCGCCTCGCGCAGCGCGTCCGCCCAGGCGATCGGTCGCGCGGGCGCGAGCAAGCTCGCCGCGCAGGCCGAGGCGCAGGCTGCCTCGGAGGCGACGGCGACTTCCGAACCGACGGCTGCGGCGCAAGCGTCGGCACCATCGGGCGCGGCCGCGACTTCCGGCGCGCCCGCGACGCCCCTCTATGCGATCGGATGGACCGTCAAAGGCACGTACAACCGCACGCCTGTGTCCGGCAGCGGTAAGCTCGGCGGTGTGCTCGCGCTGCAGGACGCGAACCGGCCGTTCCCGGTGCAGGCCGACGTGAAAGCCGGCGACCTGCATATCGCATTCGTCGGCACGATTACCGATCCGGCGCATCTCGCGGCGCTCGATCTGCGTCTCTGGCTGCAGGGCAACAGCATGGCACGCCTGTATTCGCTGACCGGCATGACCTTGCCCGAGACTCCACCGTACGCGACCGACGGCCATCTGACCGGTCGGTTCAGGTCGGGCGGCAACGTGTTCACGTATGAAAACTTTACAGGCCGGGTCGGCGGCAGCGATCTCAACGGGTCGTTGACCTATACCGGGCGCGTGCCGCGGCCACTGCTGCAAGGTGAAGTCGAATCGCACGTATTGCAGTTCTCGGATCTCGCGCCGGTGATCGGCGCCGATTCGAATGCGAGCAAGGCGCAACGCGGCGACGCGACCCGTCAGCCGAGTGATCGCGTGCTGCCGGTCGAAGAGTTCCGCACCGACCGCTGGAAGGCGATCGACGCCGATGTCAAGTTCACCGGCCGGCGCATCATCAAGAACTCGAATCTGCCGATCACGGATCTGTACACGCACGTCGAGATGACCGACGGCGTGCTGTCGCTCGTGCCGCTGAAGTTCGGCGTCGCGGGCGGCTCGCTGGCGTCGGACATTCATCTCGATGGCGGCGCGGCGCCGCTGAAGGGGCGCTTTACGATGTCGGCGCGGCATCTGAAGTTGAAGCAACTCTTTCCGAACTTCAAGACGATGCAGAACGCGCTCGGTGAGATCAACGGAGATGCGTCGCTGTCCGCGACCGGCAATTCGCCCGCCGCGCTCGCGGCGACCTCGAACGGCGAGTTGAAGGCGCTCGTCACCGAGGGCACCGTGAGCCGTCTGCTGATGGAGGCGGCGGGGCTGAACGTCGCGAACGTCGTGTATGAAAAGCTGTTCGGCAATCGCGACGTGAAGATCAATTGCGCAGCCGCCAATTTCATCGCCACCGATGGCGTGCTCGAATCGCGTGTGTTCGCGCTTGATACCGACGACGCGGTGATCAACATCGACGGTCACGTGAATCTGCGTGACGAGACGCTGGACCTTGGCGTGCATCCGCATACGAAGGGCTTCCGGGTCCTTTCGCTGCGCTCCCCGCTGTACGTGAAGGGCACGTTCAGGGATCCGCACGTCGGCGTCAATGCGGCCGCGCTCGCGTTGCGGGGCGGCGCGGTGGTCGGCCTCGGGCTGATCAATCCGTTCGCGGCACTGATCCCGCTGCTCGCGCCGAGCAACAACAAGCCGCTGGCGTGTACGGAATTGCTCGCGCAGGTCCGGCAGATGCCGAAGGCGCCGCCGCCGGGCGTCAAGCAGCCTAACGCACCGACCTCGCACGACGGCGCGCCGGATCGCAAGCCCGCTGCGCTTTCGCCGGCGAGCGCGGCGGAATACAAGGGGAGCTGATGCCGTCGGGTTGGCCTGCGCACGGGTCGAGCTGGAGCCGAAGCGGCGGCCTGGGTGTGATCTTTCTGTGGCTGATCAGCGTGCCGCCCGCGCCCGGGCGCGTCGACGATGGGATTGCCGAATGGATGGCAGGTGACGACAGGACGACCTGTCAGTAGCCCTGAACTTCAGAGCGCCTGATCAGCCTATCTGAGTGAGCGCGGTGTTGCATCGCCGGCCGCATCCTGGCGACGCACGCCGCGGCGGATACCGATCCGCGTCGCGCCGAACTCGGTCAGAATTTTGCCGCGCGCGCGGCTCGCGAACACGAGGAAGCCGAAGCCGTCCGCCTCGTACCAGTAGCCGCCGTTCTCGAGACCGTCGAGCGGCTGCTCCAGCGCGTTGGTAATGGATTCGATACAGCGCCGCCGCAATTCGGCAGGCGCGGGATAGGGGGGCTGTGCGCCGCGCACACTGCATAGCAGTACGTCGAGTCCGGGCAGCACGTGCGCATAGAGCACGGGTTCATCCTGGGCACGGGCGCGGGCGATCTTGGTGTCGAGCTGACTGAACGGCTTGAAATGCCGCAGAACCGCGAGGAACGACTCGTCGCCGTCCACCTTCGCGCGTCTACGCTTTTTCGGGAAGGACATAAAAATTCGCCTGAAAAGGAATTGCAAGAATCGCTGCGTCCTCATGCGACCACTCCCGGCTTTCGCGCGCCGCACGTCGATCTTTTATAGCATACGACAAGGCCGGATTCACGATGATTCGACGCTACCGCATCGCCCCACCGCCTCCCGCACGAATCATGCCGAACCGCCTCGCCGCGCGCATTCGCATCCCAGCACACCTTGTCTCCATCATAGACGCAGGCGGCGCCGAAAAAACATCCCATCCTAATAAAAAAGTCAATTTTGTGTGCGCGGGCGCTTGCTGGCGCGCCGTTGAAATATCTCAAATTCACGTCGATAATGGCCGCTCTGGCCGCGCCGCGCCTGCCTCACGGGGCGCGACGGGTGTGCGCGAGCCCCGCCGTTCGAGTGACAGCCTGAATCACAGCCTGAGCGCGCTGACGGGACCATGAAACTATTCACCAAAGGTCTGCTGCTGATCGCTGTACCGAGCGTGGTCGAGCTCGCGCTGCTCGGGGTCGTCTTCGATACCCAGGAGCAGACCGCGCAGGCCGCACAATGGGTCGACAACAGCAAGCAGATCCTCTACCAGTCGTCGGCCATCGTCGATCCGCTGCTGCGTCAGGCCGCGCGTGTGCGCACGGCCATGGTGACGGGCGACGCATCGCTGATCGACCGCCGCGCAGTGTGGGTCGACCTGAACGACCGGCTCGCGAAGCTCGATGCGCTGGTCGCCGAAACACCGCCCCAGGCCGAGCGCGTCCGCAATATGCGACGCGCGATCGACGCGTATCGCGAGCAGAGCGTCGCAATTTCGCAGGCGTTGCACGAGGGGCGCAGTCTACGCCCCTATATCGCGCTCGAAACTGGCGCGTTGCCGCAACAGATCGCCGTGTTTCGCGAAGAGCTGGCCCAGTTCGGCGCGGCGGCGTCGCAACTCGACGTCGAGCGGTCGACCGCGCTTGGAGAACGGCGCGAGCTTCAGCAGCGCGCGCTGATCGCCGCCGTGTTCGGCTCGATGCTGATTTGGGCGGTCACCGCGTTCGTGTTCGCGCGCGGCATCGGCCAACGCCTCGAAGTCCTGACCGATAACGCCGAGCGGCTCGGAAGCGGTCGGCCGCTCGCGGCGCCATTGTCGGGCAGCGACGAAATCGCCGCGCTCGACACGGTGCTGCATCAGACCGATGCGCGACTGCGCGAGGCCGAAGCCGAGCAGGAGACCCTGAAGATGCAGCTCGAAGCACGCGCGGGGGAACTGGCTGCCGTCAATGAGGAATTGCGCCAGGAAACGCAGGACAACGAGATGTTCATCTACAGCGTGTCGCACGATCTGCGCTCCCCGCTCGTCAATCTGCAGGGGTTTTCGAAGGAGCTGCACGTATCGTGTGACGAGCTCGACGGCATCATCGGGCAGGCTCGCCTGCCTGACAATGAGCAGCGGCGCATGACGCAGATCCTCGACGGCGACGTGCGCGAGTCGCTGCACTATTTGCGCACCGCGGTCGCGCGCGCGGCGGCGATCATCGACGCGCTCCTGCGCATCTCGCGCGCGGGACGGCTCGAATACCAGTGGCAGCGGGTCAGCGTCGGACGCGCGGTGGCGCGGGTCGTCGATGCGCTGCAAGGCACCATCGACCAGCGCGCGGCGAGCGTGACGGTGCGCGAGCTGCCGCCCGCATGGGGCGACCCGGCGGCGGTCGAGCAGATCTTCAGCAACCTGATCGGCAATGCGCTGAATTTTCTCGATCCGGCGCGCAGCGGGCGCATCGAGGTCGGCGCGCTGGAGCCCGGACCCGTCGACGAAAGCGAGCCTCGCGCGCTCCGTATGCGCACCTATTACGTCCGCGATAATGGGCTCGGTATTCCAGCCGCGTATCTGTCGAAGGTGTTTCGCGCGTTCCAGCGTCTGCACGGAGACGTCGCGAGCGGCGAGGGAATCGGCCTGGCGCTGGTGCGGCGCACGGTCGAGCGGCACGGCGGGCGCGTCTGGGTCGAATCGGCCGAGGGCGCGGGCTCGACCTTTTTCGTGATGCTGCCCGAACAGCCGGTGCGCCTGTGAGCGCGGCGCATGCCGGCACGAGCAGTGACGCTGGCATCCTCGCAGCGGCATGAATGACGAATCGTTAGCACGGAGAGCTTATGAATCACGCGCAAACGGTCAGCATCGTTCTGATCGAAGACGATGACGGCCACGCGACGCTCGTCGAGCGTAATCTGCGCCGCGCCGGCATTTCGAACGGCTTCATGCGCTTTCGCGACGGCCAGCAGGCGCTCGATTATTTCTTCGGCCCCGCGCCCGCGCAGCCATTGACCGACGCCGACGGCCATCCGTATCCGCCGCGCGAGAATCTCGCGAATTTCGTCGTGCTGCTCGATCTGAAGATGCCGCGCGTCGACGGCTTCGAGGTGTTGCGGCGTCTGAAGGAAGCCCCCGAGACCGCCGCGGTGCCGGTGATCGTGCTGACCACCACCGACGATCCGCGCGAGATCGCGCGCTGCTACGAGCTCGGCTGCAACGTCTATATCTGCAAGCCGGTCGAATATGATGCGTTCATCGAGGCCGTGCGCCGGCTCGGCTTTTTCCTGCAAGTGGTCAAGCTGCCGCCGGGGCATCGGCTTGCGCCGCCCTGAAGCTGTCCGAAAGCCGTTCATGACAAGATAAGTACCGAACTGACCCAGAGAAGACCTGCATGACCGAAGAAGTGTCCACGCCGCACGTCGCGTACGTGCTCGTCGTCGATGACGACGAAGGCATCTTGCGACTCGCGCGCAAATCGCTCGAACGCGCCGGCTGCCGGGTGGCGATCTGCGCCGGCGTCGAGGCGGCTCGCGAGCGCCTCGCGAGCGGCTGCCCCGATCTGCTCGTGCTCGACTATCAACTGAGCGGACCCGAGACGGGGCTCGACTTCTTCCGGCGTCTGCGCGCGGAGGGCGTGCGCATTCCGGCGATCCTCGTGACCGGCTTCACCGACGAATCGCGCGTGATCGAAGCGCTGCGCTCAGGCGTGTCCGACGTAGTGCCGAAGTCCGGTGACTATCTCGACTATCTGCCGGAGGCCGTGGAGCGCGTGCTGTCGCAGGTGCGGCTGCAACGCGCGTCCGACGAGGCGCTGCTGCTACGCGATCGCGAACTGCATTACCGGACGCTGTCCGAAGCGTTGCCGCATCTCGTGCTGACCTGCGACGCGGCCGGAGATTGCGACTTCCTGTCGAAGCAGTGGCACGACTACACCGGCTTGCCCGAACACGGCTCGCACGGTCTCGCATGGCTCGACGCGGTGCATCCCGACGATCGCGAGGAGATCCGCCGCAGCTGGCTGAAGGCCGTCGCGAGCCGCAGCGGCGAGTATCGGCAGGAGATGCGGATTCGCCGCCACGACGGCGAGTACCGCTGGTTCGACGTGCGGGTGGTCGCGATGCGCGACGCCGACGGCAACGTCAGCAAATGGTTCGGCAGTTGCACCGACATCCACTCGCAGCGCGAGGCGATCGAGGAGCGCGAGCGACTGCTCGAGTCCGAGCAGGCCGCGCGCCAGGCCGCCGAAGAAGCGAATCGCGCGAAGGACCGTTTTCTCGCGATGCTGTCGCACGAATTGCGCACGCCGCTCACGCCAGTGCTCGCGGGCGCGAGCGTGCTCGAGATGATCCCCGAGCTGCCCGAGCAGGCGCGCGCGAGCGTGCGGATGATTCGCCGCAACGTCGAACTGGAGGCGCGGCTGATCGACGATCTGCTCGATCTGACGCGCGTCGCGAACGGCAAGCTTCGGCTGTCGCTGGAGACCGTCGACGTGCACGAGGTGATCGACAGCGTGCTCGAACTCTTTCGCAGCGAAATCCAGGTCAAGCAGCAGGACGTGCACGTCGGGAAGCACGCGACGCAACACTACGTGCTCGCCGATCGCGCGCGCCTGCAACAGATGCTGTGGAACCTCATTCGCAATGCGGCGAAGTTCACGCCGGACGGCGGTCATATCTATGTGCGCACGCGCGACGAACGCATGCAGGTGCAGATCTCGGTCGAAGACACCGGCATCGGCATCGAGCCCGAGCAGATCGGCAAGCTGTTCAATGCGTTCGAGCAGGGCGACCAGAAGATGACGCGGCAGTTCGGCGGCCTGGGCTTGGGTCTCGCGATCACGAAGGCTTTGACCGACGTGCACGGCGGTACCGTGACCGCGCAGAGCCCCGGTCCGCATTGCGGCGCGACCTTCACGATCACGCTGCCGACCGCCGCCGCGCCGGCCGCCGCGCAGCCGGTCATCGTGCCGAGCACCGTGCAGCCGGCGAGCTCGTTGACGGTGCTACTGATCGAGGACCACATCGATACCGCCGACGTGATGGCGCAGTTGATGCGCAGCGTCGGCCATGACGTGACGGTGGTCGGGCGCATCGACGACGCGCTTGCGGCGACGCAGTTGCAGAGCTTCGATCTGGTCGTCAGCGATGTCGGGTTGCCCGATGGCACCGGCCTCGATTTCATCAAGGCGTTTCGCGAGCATTCGGACGTGCCTGCCGTCGCCCTGACCGGCTTCGGCACCGACGAGGACGTGCGCCGTTGTCTGAGCGCGGGCTTTACGTCGCATCTGACGAAGCCTGTCAATTTCGGCCAGCTCGAAACGATGATCGAAAATGCGGCGCAATTGAAGGCGCGAAAGGGCGCGTAAGGCTCGATAATCGGCGGCGCTGAAAAAGAGGCGGGAAAGCACAAAGGCCTGTTGCGACGTCAATCGCAACAGGCCTTTTCATTTCACTGGCTCTGGTCGTCGAACCCGAGCTTCATTTGACATTTAACGCTGCTGGTTCTTTAGCGAATCGCGGATCTCGCGCAGCAGAAGCACGTCTTCCGGGGTCGGCGGCGGCTCCGCCGGGGCGGCTTCCGGCGCCTTGCGCAAATTGTTGATGAATTTGACCATCAGGAAAATGATGAACGCGAGAATGATGAAGTTGATCAGCACGGTAATGAACGAACCGTAGCCGATCACCGCCACACCCGCCGTTTGCAGGTCTTTATACGATTCCGGGTTGCCTTTGTAAGTCGCCGGAATATGGCCGAGGCGAATGAACATATTGGAGAAATCGAGGCCGCCAGTAGCGAGCCCGACAACCGGCATGATCAGGTCTTTAACCACGGAATTGACAATGGTGGAAAATGCGCCGCCGATAATCACACCGACCGCCAGATCCATCACATTGCCCTTGAGGGCAAATTCTTTAAATTCCTGGATCATGCTCATACATACACCTCCCCTGATATGAATAGCCGAATAATACCAACCTGAAGCGGATCGGCTAGTGCTTTAGCCGCAATGCAACAGACGCATTCGTTGCGCGCCGCTAACGAGGAAACTGCGACTCTCCATGACGCGCGCGCTCCAGATGCGCGGCAAAACTGACCGGATCGGTGTTGGTGCCGCACAGCAGCACACCCACGCGTTTGCCCTGCAGCTGCTCGCGCAGCGGTCCGAGCAGCGCCGCGGTAGCGGCCGCGCAGGCCGGCTCGACCGCGAGCTTTAACTGATCGAACAGGATCAGCATCGCCGTGCGTAACTGATCGTCGGACACCGTCACGAGCCGATCGATATGGCGGCGGCACAGTTCATAGCTGTATTGCTCGGTATGCGGCGACATCAGCGAATCGGCGATGCTGTACATACGGCCCATTCTGACCGTATGGTTGGCGGCAAAACTCCTGCTCATCACGTCTGAGCCTTCGGGTTCGACGCCGTACACATGCATGTTCGGATTCGCGAGCCGCAGCGCCGTGGAGACCCCGGCCGCGAGTCCGCCGCCGCCGATCGGCACGATCACCGCTTCGAGGTCAGGCGTTTGCGTTGCCCATTCGTAGCCGAGCGTGGCCGAGCCGAGCACCGTGCGATAGCCGTTGAACGGATGCACGAAATATCGGCCTTCCTCGGCCTCGATGTGGCGTACCAGCTCGAACGCTTCGGCGAGATCTTCCGCATAGACGATGTCGGCGCCGTACTCGCGGCACAGCGCGACGCGCGCCGGATTGGCCGCACTGAGCAGCACGACTTTCGCACTGACGCCTAGCCGCATCGCCGCAAAGGCGACGGCCACCGCATGGTTGCCGCCCGATACGCAGGTGACGCCCGCGCTCTTTTGCGCATCGTCGAGCGCGAGCAGGTTCGTGAAGGCGCCGCGTGTCTTGAAGCTGCCGCCCGCCTGCAGCAGTTCGAACTTGAAGTTGACGACGGTGCTGCGCAGCGACCCGAAGTCGAGCCGGTCGAACACCGGCGTGCGCGCGACCCACGGCGTCAACGCAAAGTGCTGCGCGGCGATGTCGTCGAGCGTGGGGATCGGCTCGCCGTCGATGGTGTGATCCGTGTGCTGCGGCATGGCGCTCGACATGGCGGTCGCTCCGGAGTCGTCAATGTCGGTGAGACCCATTGCGCGGCGCGCAGGTTCAGTACGGTTGCGCGCCGCTGCAACGAAACACGCTAAGCGGCCTCGACCGACATGCTGTGGATGAACTTGCGCAAAAAGCGCTCGCACGCGACGAGCTGCTCGAGCTCGACGAATTCGTTCGCCTTGTGCGCCTGCTGGATGTCGCCGGGGCCGCAGACGATGCTCGGCACACCCGCGTTGGAAAAGAGGCCCGCCTCGGTGCCGTACGCGACCTTGCGCTTCTCCCGGTCGGCGGTCAGCGCGCGCACGAGCTGCGTGATCGCGGCCTGTTCAGACGAATCGAGGCCGGGCGCCGCGGCGATCTTCGTGATCTCGATCGCGGCCGACGGATGTTCGCGCAGCATTTTCGGCAGCAGCGTTTCGCGCGCGTAGGTGTCGATGCGCGCGAAGATCTGCTCGGGATCGAGCGTCGGCAGATTGCGGAATTCAAACTGGAACTGGCACTCGGCCGGCACCGTGTTGATCGCGTTGCCGCCCGTGATCGTGCTGGTCTGCGCGGTGCTGAACGGCACGTCGTACAGTTCGTCGAACGGGCCTTGCTCGCGGAACTGGTCGGCCATGTCGCGGATGTAGCAGATCAGGCGCGCCGCGTACTCGATCGCGTTCAAGCCCTTCGGCGTCAGCGACGAATGCGCGGCCTGGCCGCGCACGCAGCACTGATACGTGTTGATGCCCTTGTGCGCGATGATCGGGCGCATGCTGGTCGGCTCGCCGACGATGCAGCCGTCCGGCTTCACACCGCGCTTCATCAGATCGGCGATCATAAGCGGCGCGCCGACGCAGCCAACTTCCTCGTCGAACGACAGCGCGAAGTGGATCGGCTTCGCGAGCTTCGTGCGCTGCATGTCCGGCAGGAGCGCGAGCGCCGCGCCGATGAAGCCCTTCATGTCGCAGGTGCCGCGGCCGTACAGTTTGTCGCCACGAATCTCGGGCTTGAACGGATCGCTGTCCCATTGCTGGCCGTCCACCGGCACGACGTCCGTGTGGCCCGACAGCACGACGCCGCCGTTCGTTTCGCCATCGTGCGCGGGAATCGTCGCGAACAGGTTCGCCCATTGGCCGCCCTTGCCGTGCGTGAGCGTTGCGTCGACGCCGGCCGCGCGCAACTCGTCGCGCACGGTTTCGATCAGGCCGAGATTCGGATTGCGGCTCACCGTGTCCATCGACACGAGACGGGTGACCCAGGGCAGAGATACCGGAGATGCGGGAGCAGCGGGGGAGGCAGAAGACTGCGACGATTGCGCTGTTTCAGCGACGTGAGACATGACATGACTCCGGCATTCGAGTCTATCGATCATATCCCAAATCGCATTTTCGTAAGGTCTTGCGTGAGCCGATGCCGCGTTGGCGCAGCGCAGCATGGATGCGAGAAACGGGGGACGTCCCCCCGTTTTCTGCAGTTCATGGAACCCTTCGCTCAGCGCGCAGGCGCGGCCGCCGTGCCGCGGCTCGGCGAACCGAGTGCGCGCAAGGTCTCCTTGACAGTCGCGACGCGCACAGCGAGATCCGGGCTGCGCGTTTCGATACGCAGCTTGTCCTGACCCGCGAGCTTGATGTGCCTGTGCTTCTGCACCATTTCGATGATCCGCATCGCGTCGACCGGCGGATTCGGGACGAACTGCAGGCCGATCACCGCTTCGCCCGCATCGATCTTCGAAATGCCGAGCGGCTTCGCTGCGAGCCGCAGACGATGCGTTTCCACCAGCGCATGCGCCTGCGGTGGCAGCTTGCCGAAGCGGTCGATCAGCTCTTCCTGGATGCCGTCGATCGAATCGTTGTGTTCGCAGTTCGCGAGGCGCTTGTACAGCGACAGACGCTCCTGCACGTCGCCGCAATAATCCGACGGCAGGATCGCGGGAGTGTGCAGGTTGATCTCGGTGGTCGCGGCGAGCGGCGCGGTGAGGTCCGGCTCCTTGCCGTTCTTGAGCGCCTTCACCGCGTCGTTGAGCATGTCGGTATAAAGCTGGAAGCCGATCTCCTGGATCTCGCCCGACTGCTTGTCGCCGAGCACCTCGCCGGTGCCGCGAATCTCGAGGTCGTGCATCGCCAGATAGAAGCCGGAGCCCAGTTCCTCCATCTGCTGGATCGCTTCGAGCCGCCGTTGCGCCTGCTTGGTGAGCCCTTGCTGATCGTGTACGAGCAGATACGAATACGCCTGGTGATGCGAGCGTCCGACGCGGCCACGCAGCTGATGCAATTGCGCGAGACCGAACTTGTCGGAGCGATGGATCAGGATGGTGTTCGCGCTCGGCACGTCGATGCCGGTTTCGATGATCGTCGTGCACAGCAGCACATTCGCGCGCTGGGCGACGAAATCGCGCATCACGCGCTCCAGCTCGCGCTCGTGCATCTGTCCATGCGCGACCGCGATGCGCGCTTCGGGCACCAGCGTTTCGAGCATCTGCCGGCGATTCTCGATCGTCTCGACTTCGTTGTGCAGGAAGTAGACCTGGCCGCCGCGCTTCAGCTCACGCAGCATCGCTTCGCGAATCACGCCGTCTTCCTCGCGCCGCACGAAGGTCTTGATCGCGAGGCGCTTTTGCGGCGCGGTCGCGATCACCGAGAAATCGCGCAGACCTTCGAGCGCCATGCCGAGCGTACGCGGGATCGGGGTCGCGGTCAGCGTCAGCACGTCGACTTCGGCGCGCAGCGCCTTCAGCGCCTCCTTCTGACGCACGCCGAAACGGTGCTCCTCGTCGATGATCACGAGCCCGAGCCGCTTGAACTGCACGTCGGACGACAGCAGCTTGTGCGTGCCGATGACGATATCGACCGCGCCTTCGTTGATCTGCTGGATCGCCGCATTCACTTCTTTCGTCGACTTGAAGCGCGACAGCTCGGCGATGCGCACCGGCCAGTCGGAGAAGCGGTCGCTGAAGGTTTGCGTGTGCTGTTCGGCGAGCAGCGTGGTCGGCGACAGCAGCGCGACCTGCTTGCCGCCCATCACCGCGATGAACGCCGCGCGCAGCGCGACCTCGGTCTTGCCGAAGCCGACGTCGCCGCACACGAGGCGGTCCATCGGCTTGCCGCTCGTCATGTCGCCGATCACGGCCGCGATCGCAGCGGCCTGGTCTGGCGTTTCCTCGAAGCCGAAGCTCTCGGCGAACTTCACATAGTCCTTCGGTTCGAGCGCGAACGCGTGGCCCTCGCGGGCGGCACGGCGCGCGTACAGATTGAGCAGTTCGGCAGCGGTGTCGCGGATCTGCTGGGCGGCCTTGCGCTTGGCCTTTTCCCACTGGCCCGAACCGAGCGAGTGCAGCGGGGCGCTGTCCGGATCAGCGCCGCTATAGCGCGAAATGACATGCAATTGCGCGACCGGCACGTAGAGCTTGCTGTCGCCCGCGTATTCGAGGTGCAGGAACTCGGTTTCGCCTTCGCCGAGGTCCATCGTCACGAGACCCATGTAGCGGCCGATGCCGTGCTGCGAATGCACGACCGGATCGGCGACCTTCAGCTCGGACAGATCGCGCACCATCGAATCGACGTTGCTCGCCTGTTCCTGGCGGCGGCGTCCCGTGCGGCGCGCGAGCGGCCCGTACAGCTCGGTTTCGGTGATGATCGCGATGCCGTCGCCCGGCAGCGCGAAGCCGTTCGCGAGCGGCGCGACGCCGAGCGAGAAATGCGCGTCGGTCTTGAGCCAGTTGGCGAAGCTGTCGGCCGAGGCGGGCTTCAGCTGGTTGTCGGCGAGCAGTTGCAGCAGCGTCTCGCGGCGGCCCGCCGATTCGGCGGCGAACAGCACCCGGTTCGGGGTCGTGGTGAGATACGCGCGCAGCGCCGAGACGGGGTCGTCGGCGTGACGGTCGATCGCGAGGTTCGGCAGCGCGCTCGACCAGGCGCCGTCGGTGTTCGCTGGCAGCACGAGCCGCGCGAAGGGCTTGGCGAACGTGAAGAAATCCTGGTCCGACAGGAACAGCTTCTGCGGTTCGAGAATCGGCCGGTCGCGATCGTGCGACAGGAAGTTGAAGCGCTGCTTCGTATCGTTGGTGAAGCGCCGGATCGCCGCTTCCAGATCGCCGACGAAAGCGAGTTGCGATCCGTCCGGCAGGTAATGGAAGAGCGTGGCCGTTTCCTCAAAGAACAGCGGCAGATAGTATTCGATGCCGGCCGACGGCACGCCGTTGCCGATGTCCTTGTAGATCGATGCACGGCTCGGATCGCCCTCGAAGGTCTCGCGCCAGCGGCTGCGGAATGCGGTGCGCGCGGCTTCGTCGAACGGGAATTCGCGGCCGGGCAGGAGACGCACGTCCTTGACCGGATAGAGGCTGCGCTGCGTGTCGGGGTCGAACGCGCGGATCGAGTCGACCTGGTCGTCGAACAGGTCGATCCGGTAGGGCAGCGGGGAGCCCATCGGGAACAGATCGAGCAGCGAGCCGCGCACGCAGTATTCGCCGGGACGCACGACCTGGCTCACGTGCTCGTAGCCGGCGAGCGTCAACTGCGCCTTCAGTTTCGCTTCGTCGAGCCGCTCTCCCTGCGAGAACGAGAACGTGTAGGCCGCCAGAAACGACGCGGGCGGCATCCGGTACAAAGCCGTCGTGGCCGGCACGAGCAGGATGTCGCAGCGGCCTTCGCCGAGATCGTGCAGCGTCGCGAGCCGCTCGGACACGAGGTCCTGATGCGGCGAAAACGTGTCGTAAGGCAGTGTCTCCCAATCGGGCAGGAGACGCACGCGCGCCTCGGGAGCGAAGAAGCCGATTTCCTGCGACAACCGCTGCGCGTCGACCGCGCTTTCGCAGACCACCGCAAGCAGGGGCATCTTCTCGCGATACGCAAGATGGTAGCGGGCGATCAGCAGTGCGTCGGACGAACCGCGCGTGCCGTCGAAGGCGAAACGCTGGCCGGCCTTGACGAGCGCGACGGGCGAGGAGGACTGCGAGGATGCGGCGATGTCTGGCATAAAGGAGAAAAAGCGGCTCGGGGCTCACGCGACGGCCAAGTTTACGCGTCTACGGGCGTGGATGCGAAGCACGTATTATAAAATCCGTCCTTTACTTTGACCTGGCGGCATCCGCACTCGTGACTTCCCGTCTCTTCGCCCTGATCCCATGCGCAGGCACCGGCAGCCGCTCCGGTGCCGTGATGCCCAAGCAATACCGCACTGTCGCCGGTCGCGACATGCTGTATTACTCGCTCGCCGCGTTCGACGCATGCAGCGAATTTGCCCAGACGCTCGTCGTGATCGCGCCTGACGACCAGCACTTCGACGCGCGTCGCTTCGGCAATCTGCGCTTTGCTGTGCGGCGCGTCGGCGGCGCGTCGCGCCAGGCATCGGTGCTCAACGGTCTGCATGCGCTCGCCGAATTCGGCGCCCATGACGATGACTGGGTGCTCGTGCACGACGCGGCCCGCCCAGGCATCACGCCCGCGCTGATCCGCACGCTGATCGGTTCGCTCAAAGACGACGCGGTCGGCGGCATCATGGCGTTGCCGGTTGCCGATACGTTGAAGCGTATCGACCGCGCGTCGGTCGATGGTCGAATCGCCCGCACCGAGTCGCGTGACGGCTTGTGGCAGGCACAGACCCCGCAGATGTTCCGCATCGGCATGTTGCGTGAGGCAATCCTGCGCGCGCAGGCCGACGGCCACGATCTGACCGACGAGGCGAGCGCGATCGAATGGTCCGGCCACGCGCCGAAGCTCGTGCAAGGCAGCCTGCGCAACTTCAAGGTGACGTATCCGGAAGATTTTGATCTGGCCGAGGCGATTCTGAGCCGCAGCCCCGGTTCGTGATGTCTGGCCGTCGGCCATGGAAAGATTTGGAAAGGCTTTAAAGAAGCCCTGGAGCTTCAGCACTTGAGGATGGGACGCACATGGATTTCAGAATTGGGCAAGGCTACGACGTGCACGCGCTGGTGCCGGGTCGCGCGTTGATCATCGGCGGCGTGACGATTCCGTACGAGCGCGGGCTGCTCGGCCATTCGGACGCGGACGTGCTGCTGCACGCGATCACGGATGCGCTGTTCGGCGCGGCCGCGTTGGGCGACATCGGCCGGCACTTCTCCGATACCGACGCGAAGTTCGCCGGCGCCAACAGCCGCGTGCTGTTGCGCGAATGCGTGGCGCGCGTGAAGGCGGCGGGTTTTGAAATTGGCAACGTCGATAGCAGCGTGGTCGCGCAGGCGCCGAAGCTCGCGCCGCATATCGAAGGGATGCGCGCGAATATCGCGGCGGACCTCGGTCTGCCGGTCGAGCGCGTGAACGTCAAGGCGAAGACGAACGAGAAGCTCGGTTACCTTGGCCGCGGCGAGGGCATCGAGGCACAGGCCGCGGTATTGCTGGTCAGGAGTTAAGCGGGCTTTTGCCGGGGCGATTGACGGCGCCGCTTACAGCGTCGCGCCGCCGATCGGCCGATTGCTCGGACACAGCTCTTCCGTTTGCAGGCCGTCGAGGATGCGCAGCACTTCTTCGGGATTACGGCCCACGTACAGATTGTTGACCGACACGTGCTGGATCGTGTTGTCCGGATCGACGATATAGGTCGCACGCAGCGCGACACCCGCTTCCTTGTCGCGCACGCCGAGCTGGTCGATCAGCTCGCCTTTCACGTCGCCGAACGAGTAGTGGTTGAGCCGGTCGAGGTCCTTATTTTCGCGGCGCCACGCGAGCTTCACGAATTCATTGTCGACGCTGCCGCCGAGCACCACCGCCTCGCGGTCCTCGAACTCCTTGACGAGCCTGGCGAAATCGACGATTTCCGTCGGGCAGATCAACGAAAAATCCTTCGGATAGAAGTAGATGATTTTCCACTTGCCGCGAAACGACTGCTCGGTGATCTCGACGAATGCCGAGATGCCGTGTTCTTCGTGGTCGTTGAAGCCCGGCTTCGCGGCGGTGACGGTGAACGCTTCGAGTTTATCGCCAACGGTTTTCATGCAAAAGCTCCTTCGGAAGTCGCAACAACGGCACGGTTCGAATGGCGGTAGCCTGTCGAGCCGTGCGTCGTCGGCTCACGCGCCTTTCGCGAGCGGAAATTCGATCGTCACTTCGAGCCCTGGTCCGGGCGAGCGGTTGCGCAGACGCAGCGCGCCGCGATAACGCGCGACGAGCCGCTGCACGATCGCCATGCCGAGGCCCGTGCCGTTGGCCTGGGTGCGCGCCGAATTCACACGATAGAACGGCCGTGTGACAAGCGCGAGCTGGTCTTCGGGAATGCCGGGGCCTTCGTCGACCACCGAGAGTTCGACGCGCGAATGCGACACGCGCGTTTCGAGAATCACGTGCGGCACACCGTCGCCTTCACTGCCGCCGTATTTGCGCGCGTTCTCGAGCAGATTGCCGACCACCCGCCGCATGTCGGTTTCATCGGCCTCGATCACCGCGGAGGGCGCGAGCCGCGTGATCAGCCGCATGCTGTCCTCGCTTTGCATACGCGCGGCGAGTTCGCCCGCGATCACCGAGAGGTCGACAGGTTCCGGCACGCGCTGCACGGGACGCGCGTAATCGAGGAAGCGGCCGATGATCATGTCCATCTGCTCGATGTCGTCGACCATCGCGTCCTTGGTGGCCTGGTCGGACGGGCTCATTTCGGTTTCGAGCCGCAGCCGCGCGAGCGGCGTGCGCAGATCGTGCGAGATGCCCGCGAGCATCAGCGCGCGGTCCGCCTCGAGCTGTTCGAGGTCGCGCACCATCTGGTTGAAACTTCGATTGGTTTCGGCGGCGACGCCCATGCCGCGCTCGGGCAGCGGTTCGGGCGATTGCCCCGAGCCGACCCTGCGCGCGGCCATCGCGAGACGCGCGAACGGCCGGTTCACCAGACTCGTGATGAATGCCGCACCGAACAGCGACAGCGCGAGCGCGAACACGCCCCAGCCGGCCCATTGCAGGCCGGTCGCGTTGTCGAGCTGATCGCGGTCGAGTGCGACCCAGTAATCGTCGTCGTCGATCTTGAAGCTGATCCACACGCCGTTGATATCGTTCACGCTCTGCGCGATCACGGTGTCGTCGCCGAGGCGGCCGCGGATGTCGTGCTCGATTAGTCGATTCAGCGATTCGTCGGGCTGGAGTTTGTATTTGTCGGTGGCTTCACGCGGGTACACGCGCACCCCTTCATTGCTCTCCAGATCCTGCAGCAGCGCGCGCCGCAGGTCGGGATCGGAATAGAGGAGTGCGGTGCGCGTGAGCTTCACGATCGCGACGAGTTGCAGAGCCACGCGCTGCGCGCGCGGCTCCCGCTCGATCACGCGAAAGCTTTGGAACCACGCGGCGAGACTGACTGCGATCAACAGTGCGATCAGCAGAAACGTGCGCCAGAAAAGGCCACCGAACGCGAGCGTCAGGAGGCGCCGGTCGATCCGCATGGGCCCTTCTTATGTGAAGTCAAAGACAGAGAATATTCTTCGTGGGACCAGAGTAAGCACTCAAGCGCCTCCTCTGGTCGACACTCAAATGGAACACGAACTCAGGCTGCACCGTCGGGGATGAAGACGTAGCCGAGGCCCCAGACGGTCTGAATAAAGCGGGGGCTGCCTGGATCCGGTTCGATCAGCTTGCGCAGACGCGAGATCTGCACGTCGAGGCTGCGGTCGAAGACTTCGTATTCGCGGCCGCGCGCCAGTTCCATCAGCTTTTCGCGCGACAGCGGCTGCCGCGGATGACGCGCGAACACTTTCAGCACCGAGAATTCGCCCGTGGTGAGCGGAATTTCCTGGCCGGCCTTGGTCAGCGTTCGGGTGGCGAGATTCAGCGCGAACTCGCCGAACTCGAACACCTCGGTGGTCTCGGACGGCGCGCCCGGCAATTCCGACGGCGACTGCCGACGCAGCACCGCGTGAATCC
This sequence comes from Paraburkholderia sp. HP33-1, assembly GCF_021390595.1. Classification (NCBI taxonomy): domain Bacteria; kingdom Pseudomonadati; phylum Pseudomonadota; class Betaproteobacteria; order Burkholderiales; family Burkholderiaceae; genus Paraburkholderia; species Paraburkholderia sp. HP33-1. The sequence goes on from NZ_JAJEJR010000001.1 coordinate 1,602,237, forward strand.
GCGCGACCAGTTCGCGCGGATTGAACGGCTTGGGCAGATAGTCGTCGGCGCCCATCTCGAGGCCGACGATGCGATCGACATCCTCACCCTTGGCCGTCAGCATGATGATCGGCGTGCGATCGTTGCTGCCGCGCAGACGCCGACAGATCGACAGGCCGTCCTCGCCGGGCAGCATCAGATCGAGCACCAGCAGATCGAAGCGCTCGCGCACCCAGAGCTTGTTCATTGACGGGGCATTTTCGGCGACATAGACGTTGAAGCCCTGCTCGCCGAGGTAGCGGCGCAGAAGATCACGCAGGCGTGGATCGTCGTCGACGACGAGGATTTTCGAAGGGTTTTTGGTTTCCATGGTCGGCATCTTAGCGCGATTAGAAAGTGGTGCGCGGTTACACCATTTCTGGGGTTACAGTCGGTTACAAAATTTACCCGCGGTATGGCACGACGTAAAGTATGCGCGTTTAGACTCCTTTACTGAATGCGGCTGTTCGGTGGATACTTCACTCGACAAAACTCTCGCACCCGGCTGTTACCGGGGTTTGTATACGCATCTGAGGTAGCCGGTTGCCGCGCCACGAAGGGAACAACATGAAGGGAGGGGTTTGGCCAAATGTGCGCCTGAGCGTGATTGCACTGGCGGTAGCCGGTACGCTCGCAGGCACACTGGGTCCAACGCTCGCCCATGCGCAGCCGCCCGCGGACAGAGCGGCGAGCGACCATGCGCCCCGCTCCGGCAGCGGCAGAGCCAGCCACCATAAGGCGAGCATCGATCAGCCTGCCTCTGACGTGATTCTGCGTGCCGCAGTTCCCCCTGATCTCGATCAACGTCGCCGCGACGGGCATATGACGCCCGAAGAGCGTCGGCTGCTGCGGCAGCATATCGAAGACGCCGTGCGCGAGTTGTACAAGCGGTAGTCTCCGCATTTCGGCGTCTCTTGCGCGCGCATCGCCGCGTGAAAAATCCTGTTGCATCTTCAGCGTCAACTACCTGATCCGCTGTTCCGTTGAGTCGCCAGCACCGGCGCATTTTGCTCATGCGAGCGCCTCGGCTCGCGACGTCACGCAAAACGGATCAGCGATGATGAAACTTCTTCGACGTGTGAATGGCGTCCCGCGGGTTGCCGTGCCGGCTGGCGTGACGGCCGCGTTGAGCTACGCCTCATCGGTCGCGCTCGCGCAGCCACGCACGACGCGTGCCGCGCACGGTGGGCATCGCGTGGCGTCGGCGGCACCTGCGGCATCGGTCACCACGGACGGCGAGCAAAACCTCCTCGACATCGACGACGCGCGCTTTTTCCTGACCCGCATTGGCTTCGCGCCTGATAACACTGAGCTCGCGCAATATGCGGGACTCACACGTGCTCAGGCAGTCGACAAGGCACTCGCGAATGCGCGCAGCGAAGCCATATCGCTACCACCCGACTGGGTGTTCGAACCGGTTCCGACGCGCGCCGAGCGCAACACATGGACGCCGGATCAACGTCGCGAGCAACAAAAGCTCCTTGGACAGCGTTACGAACTATTACGCGCATGGTGGGTGCGCGAGATGCTGAACACGCCTTCGCCGCTCACCGAACGCATGACGCTGTTCTGGCACAACCACTTCACGTCGGGGCAGGACAAGGTCCAATATCCGCAGCTGATGGCGCGGCAGAATCGGCTGCTGCGCCAGCACGCGCTTGGCCATTTCGGTGAACTGCTGCATGACGTTGCGAAAGATTCGGCGATGCTGCAGTACCTCGACGGCGCGAGCAATCGCAAAGGCAAGCCCAACGAAAATTTCGCACGCGAGGTGATGGAGCTATTCACTCTCGGAGAGGGGCGCTATACGCAGCGCGACGTCGCCGAGGCCGCGCGCGCATACACCGGCTGGAGTCTCGATCCCGACACGCAGGCCTATGCGTGGCGCGCGAACCAGCACGACGACGGCGAGAAGACCGTGCTTGGACAAACCGGCCCGTTCGATGGTGACCAGGTGCTCGATATCCTGCTCGCGCGACCCGAGACCGCGACGTTCGTCACGACGAAGCTTTGGCGCGAGTTCGTTTCCGACACGCCGGACCCTGCGCGCATCGAGCCAATCGCCAAGCGGTTTCGCGCGAGCGACTATGACATCAAGGTCGTGCTCCACGGGCTCTTTCTAAGCGATGCGTTCTGGAGCGACGACAATCGCGGCGTGCTGGTGAAGTCGCCGGTCGAGTTCGTGATCGGCGCGCTGCGCGCATTCGATGTCGGCTACGACGACACCGCGCCATTCGCCGCGCAGATTCGCGCGCTCGGCCAGAACCTGTTCTATCCGCCAAACGTCAAAGGATGGCCGGGCGGCGCGTCGTGGATCAACAGCTCGACGCTGCTCGCGCGCAAGCAGTTCGTCGAGCAGCTGTTTCGCGCGACCGAGAGCATGGAGGCGCCTCGCATGAACGGCGCGGCCGGCGCGAAGAGCGCAGCGAGCGATGCGCGGCCAGCGCTCGCCGCGAATCAGGCGACCCCGACGCTGCAGCGCGTCATGGCGCCCACCGGCCGGGGTGGCGTTCGCTTTGACATCGTGACTTGGCTCGCGCATTACAACGCCTCACCGGCCGCGAAACCTGGGCTGTCGGCCGAATTGCAATTGCAGCACGCGGTGCTGCCGTTCACGCCGGTCAATGCGATCGCCACCGATTCGACCGCGAGCGCTTACCTCGAAGCCTTGCTGATGGACCCTGCGTACCAGTTGAAATAGTCGACCTATTGGCAGTCATTGCAGCGGGCGGACCGCTGGCGGCGGGACAACAGGCGCGGACCTGATCACAACGAGGTGAAGCATGAAACGACGCAGCTTTCTTTCGATGAGCGCGGCCGCCGGCGCGTCGCTATGCCTGTCTCGCGCGTTCGGCGCGGACGACGCGATGGGGGCGCCGTGGCAGGAGGCGTCGAATGCATCGCAAGCGCTGATCGCGCAGACCCGCGGTTACGACAACCTGCTGATCCTCATCGAGCTGAAAGGCGGCAACGACGGTTTGAACACTGTGATCCCGTTTGCCGATCCCACGTACTACACGCTGCGCAAAAACATCGGCATCAAACGCGAACAAATGATGCAGCTCGACGAGCGCACCGCGCTGCATCCCGCGTTGCAGCCGCTGATGCCGCTGTGGCGCAGCCGACAGCTCGCGATCGTGCAGGGCGTCAGCTACGCGCAACCGAACCTGTCGCATTTCCGCTCGATCGAGATCTGGGACACCGCGTCGCGCTCCGATCAGTATCTGTGCGACGGCTGGCTCACGCGCGCGTTCGCGATGCGTCCGGTGCCAGCCGGTTTCGCGGCCGACGGCGTCGTGATCGGCAGCGCCGAAATGGGGCCGCTCGCGAACGGCGCCCGCGCGATTGCGCTCGTCAATCCGGCGCAGTTCGTCAAGGCCTCACGGCTCGCGACGCCGGTGTCCTTGCACGAGCGAAATCTGGCGCTTGCGCATATTCTCGACATCGAAAACGACATCGTGAAAGCGGCCGATCGTTTGCGGCCGCGGCAAGGGCAGCCGCAGTTGAAGACGATGTTTCCCGGCGGCGCGTTCGGCAGCTCGATTAAAACGGCGATGCAGGTGCTGGCCGCGTCGGACACGGTGAATGCAGCCGCCGGCGGACGCGCGTCGCGAGAGCATCCGTTGAGCGGGCAGGGCGTGGCCGTGATCCGGTTAACGTTGAACGGTTTCGATACGCATCAGAATCAGCCGGGTCAGCAGGCCGCGTTGCTCAAACAGTTCGCGGAAGGGATGGCCGCGATGCACGCCGCGCTCGTCGAACTGGGCCGTTGGAACGAGACGCTCGTCATGACGTACGCGGAGTTCGGGCGCCGTCCGCGCGAAAACCAGAGCAACGGCACCGATCACGGCACGGTGGCGCCGCACTTCGTCACAGGCGGTCGCGTGCAGGGCGGTTTGTACGGCGTGCCACCGGTGCTTGCGCGACTCGATGGGAATGGCAACCTGCCGGTCGGCGTGGATTTTCGCCAGCTTTATGCGACGGTGCTCGGGCCCTGGTGGGGGCTCGACGCGTCGGCGATTCTGCAGCAGCAGTTCGAGCCGCTGCCGTTGCTGCGGGCTTGAGCGTCCGGGTGTTTGGGCGCTTATGCGTAGCTCAGCGCGCCGAGGCACTCAGTGTGGCTGCCTTTTCACTCACTGTGTCTATTTCGCGCGCCACGCAATCCATAGCTTGCGGATCGGCGTCAACGCGATGCGCTGATGCAGCACGTGATAACCGTCGCGCTCGATTTCATCGAGCAACGCCAACGCGAGCGCTGCGAGCGCGAGCAGCGTGCGCTGCGTCCGCCGCGCGCTGGCGGGCACCTCGGCGAGCGCGGTCTGAACCGCGGCGCGCGCGCGATGCGTCTGGAAGCGCATCAGCTCGGTGAACGCGTCGGTGTATTTGCGGTTGATCAGATCGGCGGCGGTGACGTTGTAGCGCTGCATCTCGTCGATCGGAACGTAGATGCGGCCGTGTCGCGCATCGTTACCGGTTTCGGCGACGAACTGCGCGAGCATCAGGGCCTCGCCGAGCGAGGCGGCCCACTCCGACGCTGGCGCGGCACCGTTGGCCGATCCGGTTGCCGCGGCGCGTGACACCAGCGATGCAAAATTGCCGCCAACGCCGCGCACATAGCGCCGCAGGTTCGGATAGTCGAGATAGCGCGCCTGGTCGAGATCCATCTCGAAGCCGGCGAGCAGTTCCTGCAGAGCCGGATATTCGGCCTGCGCGTCAGGCAGATAGGCCGCGAGCGCCTCGGAAACCGGATGCGACGGCGAGCCCGCGGCAAGCGCGGCGATTTCTTTTTGCCACCACGCGAGCTTGGTGCGGCCGACTGCGGGGTCGCTCGTTTCCTTGACCGTTTCCTCGAACTCGCGACGCAGCGCGAAGAGCGCCGTCAACAGCGGCTGACTCGCTGCGCGCGCCTGGCGAAGCGCATAGTAGGTGCTCGATCCTGGGGGCGCCGCTTTTTGCTGGCAATAATCGTCGAAATTCACGGGATGGGTGCGTGGGGAAGGGCTAGTCGAGAAGGGCGCCGGCGTCCGTCGCGGCGCCTTTTTCGCCGAGCCGAAAATTGTAGCATCGGCGCCGCGCGCGCAGATGCCGCTGAATGCAGACAAGCGCGGATCAATCGGTTAGAATCTCGCGCTTACGCTTTCGGACGCGCGTTTAGCGCGGTTGGGAGTGCACAGGACAATCGGGCGCGACGCATCGCGGCGTACCCGGCTGCGAGGGTGGCGAAATTGGTAGACGCACCAGGTTTAGGTCCTGACGCCCGCAAGGGTGTAGGGGTTCGAGTCCCCTCCCTCGCACCACTTGTTGGTAGTCAAGAAAAACCCCGTCAAGTCTTTGGACCGACGGGGTTTTTCTTTTTGCGCGGTTTCTGGAAGACCGTTGTCCTGCTCGGCGGCCTTCTCAGGCGTCCGGCGCTCCCGACGCATCCTGCGATCCCGGTAGTTCCGCCTGCGCGGCGCCTTCGAGGAAGCGGCGCGTCGATTCGAACGCCTGCAGCATCTGGTCCGGCCACGGTGTTTGCAGCATCACCGCCTGATGATTTTCAAATGCCGACGTCAACAGTTTCGCCAGCTCCGGCGAACGAAGATGACGCAGCACGACGCTGAGCGCGATCGCAGTCGCCTGGCTCGCGCCGGCGGTCTGGAGTTCCGACGCGGTGAGTGCCGCGACCTGTTTGTTGATGTCCACTGAAACGTCCCTGAATGAAAAAGAGGATGAAGGCAAGTTGGCCAATCCTCAATTTTGACACGCGCCACCCGATGCCGTGAAACGGCGCGCTTCAAACACTGCGGGTTCGCCGTGCGTTATGACTCCCGCGCGTTCATCGTGCTGATCACCTTATCGAGCGCCGCGCCGAGCGCGGCCCTTTCCTCTTCGTCGAGGCAGTCGAACAAATCGTCGTTCCATTTGCGCGCGATCGGCATCACCTTGCGGTAGAGTGCGCGGCCTTCCTGCGTCAAGGAAACCAGTACGACGCGGCCGTCCGCGGCGCTCGCTTCGCGCTGCACGAGTCCCTGCCGGATCAGGGCTTCGGCTGCGCGGCTCGCCTGGCTTTTGTCGAGATTGGCATGCCGCGCCAGTTCCATGATCGAGAACGGCCCGAACGACCCCACCGATGCAATCACCCGTGCTTCAGGCAGCGTCACGTCGAGCTTCGCCGCGTAGCGCGCGCTGATGCCGCGCTCGGCCAGTTTGTTCAGCACGTGCAGGCGGTATGTGAGGAACTGCTCGAGCCCGGCTTTGGCGGAGTCCTTCATGGTCACCCCGTGATGAGTGGAACGGTCGTGGCGCTGTGATTGTTGCTGCAACCGTTTTGCGGGTCAACGCACGCCGTATTTCAGGCGCGTCAGCTGCTCGGCCTCGTTGGCGAGCAGGCGCGCCGCGTCGCGAATTGCGACGTCGAGCGTGATCGGCCCCGGCGCCGGCGAAAAGCAGCCGCTGAAGTATTCGGCAAGACGCGGCAGCGCGGCGGGATCGACCGCGCCGGACAGCAGCGTGGCGGGCACGCCCGCGGCCCGCGCATGCGCACATGCGATGAACGGCGCCTTACCGTGCAGCGTCTGCACGTCGGAGCGGCCTTCGCCGGTGATCAGCCAGTCGGCGCCAGCAAGCGCGGCGTCGAGGCCGATCTGCCGCGCAACCGTTTCCGCGCCCGGCTCGAACTGCGCGCCGAGCATGTGCAGCGCGAAGCCGAGCCCGCCCGCCGCGCCGGCGCCCGCCTTGTCGCGCGCGGTGCGGCCCAGCGCGGCTTCGAGCAGATCGGCGAAGCGCGCGAGCGCCGCGTCGATCGACGCGACCTGTTCGGGCTTGACGCCTTTTTGTGGGCCGAAGATCGCGGTTGCTCCGTGCTCGCCGGTGAGCGGGTTGTCGACGTCCGACATGCCGATGAACTGCGTGTCGGCAAGCCGCGTATCTAACTGCGACACGTCGACCCGTGCAATACGCGCCAGTTGCTCGGGCGTGCCGTCGAGCTCATTGCCTTGCGCATCGAAGAGCTGCAGGCCAAGGCCGGCGAGCAGGCCGGCGCCGCCGTCGTTCGTGCTGCTGCCGCCGAGTGCGACGAAAAAACGCCGCACGCCAGCGTCGAGCAGCGCGCGAATCGCCTCGCCCATGCCGCGCGTGCTGCGCGCCTCGACCGGCACGCCCATGCCGACCGGGTCCGTTATGCCGACGATCTCCGCCGTTTCGATGATTGCGCTGCCATCCGCGAGCAGGCCCGTCAGCGCTTCGCGTGTCGGACCGGCCGCGCCTTGCACGCTGAGCGCGCGGCGCTCGCCGCCGCTCGTGAGCATGGCGTCGAGCGTGCCCTCACCGCCGTCGGCCATTGGGCAGATGCGCACGCTGGCGTCGGGGCGTGCGCGCAGGATGCCGGATGCGATGGCCTGCGCGACCTGTTCCGCACTGAGCGAGCCTTTGAATGAATCGGGAGCGATGACGACGACAGGCGAGGGCGACGAATTCGGCATGGTGTCTCGGAGAGGTTTGAGTCGTTGTAAGCGGTTGCTGAAGCGGGTGAAGCGACCGGCTGCGGGCGACCGGCGGCGGGCGACCGGCTGCTGGCGGCTCGACCGAGTGCGTTAGCTTAGCAGCATGGGGGCGTCGGCTGAATAGGTCGAACGGCATAGGGGATCGCCGCAACGACGCGTCGGCCGCGGGTGCGCGCGAGCGTCTGCACGAACCCTCGTCGCGGGACAAAAAAACGGCGGAGGAATGCCCGGTGCGGATCGGATCACGACGCCAGAGGCTGACCGCTCCGCTGGTGTCAAAACCACCCGAAAATGGCCATCAAAATCCCCGGAATGCGGGGAAAAGTCGATGCAATCATCGAATCCCGGTTAGGCGCGCAAATAGTTTGCTAAAATATTCGGCTCTTTGGACTCAACCGTGCTGCCAGCGGCCTGCAAGCCCGCGGCGCAGGCGCCTGGTCGATGCAATCGGCGACGCAAGCCGATGCCAAGCGACATCGACAGGCGGCACGAGAAGATAACTGATTCGCTCGAATAATTTTAGGACGATTGAAGCCATGGCTAACGTTGTTGAAAACCTCGGCAAGCTCGAACGCCGCGTGACGATTTCCCTGCCGAAGGATGCCGTGCAGAAGGAAGTGGATTCGCGTATCCGTCAACTCGCGAAGAACGTGCGCATGCCGGGTTTCCGCCCGGGCAAGGTGCCGCTCAAGATGGTGACGCAACAGTATTCGGGCCAGGTGGAAGCCGAAGTGCTGAGCGACAAGGTCGGCAAGGAATTCTTCGATATCAGCCGCACCGAAAACCTGCGTGTCGCGGGTCAACCGAGCTTCGCGCCGAAGGCCGACGCCGCTGAAGGCAGCTACGCGTTCGACGCGACCTTCGAGGTGTACCCGGAAGTGAAGCTGGGCGACGTCGCCACGGCAGAAATCGAGCGCACCACGACCACCATCAGCGAAGCGGAAATCGACCGCACGCTGGACATCCTGCGCAAGCAGCGCGTGCACTTCCACGCTCGTGGTGAATCCGGCGAGCACGGCGACGGCGGCGCGGACACGGCCGCGAAAGACGGCGATCGCGTGACGGTCGACTTCCTCGGCAAGCTCGACGGTGAAGCATTCCAGGGTGGTAACGCCGAAGACTTCGGCTTCATCCTTGGCGAAGGCCGCATGCTGCCGGAATTCGAAAAAGCCGCGCTCGGCCTGAAGGCTGGCGAAGCGAAGGAATTCGACCTGAAGTTCCCGGACGACTACCACGGCAAGGAAGTGGCAGGCAAGACGGCGCAATTCACGATCACGATGAAGAAGATCGAATGGCCGCATCTGCCCGAAGTCAACGGCGAATTCGCGAAGTCGCTCGGCATCGAAGACGGCGATCTGACCAAGATGCGCGCCGAGATCAAGGACAACCTCGAGCGTGAAGCGAAGCGTCGCACGCAAGCCATCGTCAAGAATCAGGTGATGGACGCACTGCTGAAGATCTCGGAACTCGACGTGCCGAACGCGCTGATCGAACAGGATCAGGAACGCCTCGTCGCGATGGCTCGCCAGGATCTGGAGCAGCGCGGCGTGCCGAACGCCAAGGACGCGCCGATCCCTGCCGCGATGTTCAAGGAGCAGGCCGAGCGCCGCGTGAAGCTGGGCCTCGTGCTGGCCGAGCTCGTGAAGGCGAACGAACTGCAGGCGAAGCCGGAGCAGATCCGCGCCGAAGTCGACGAATTCGCGAAAAGCTATGAAGACCCGAAGGAAGTCGTCCGCTGGTATTATTCAAACCAGCAACGTCTTGCTGAAATGGAAGCGTATGTCGTTGAAGCCAACGTCGTCGACTTCGTCCTCAGCAAGGCCAAGGTGACGGACAAGGAAGTGAGCTTCGAAGAACTGGCAAGCGCAACGGCGCAGGCGTAAGCGTCGCTGCAACGGCGTGCCGGCTGTCGGAGCGACCGACGGCCCGCACGCCGTTTTTTTGTGCCGTGAAAATGTGTGACGCACCGGATCAGGTCGTGCGGCGCACACATCAGACTGCACTTGAATACGGGCTCGTCGCACCAACCTGTGTCCAGCGGCTAATATTCAGACTATTTCCAGACAAGGATCCATTGCATGACCTTTCGCGCCCAAATGCTGGACACGTTGACCTCCCAGTCGTCCCGGGATCTCGAAGCGCAGGCACTCGGTCTGGTGCCGATCGTCGTGGAAACGAGCGGCCGGGGCGAGCGCTCGTATGATATTTATTCGCGTCTACTGAAAGAACGCATCGTGTTCCTCGTGGGCGAAGTGAACGACCAGACGGCCAATCTGGTGGTCGCGCAGATGCTGTTTCTCGAAAGCGAAAATCCGGACAAAGACATCTATTTCTATATCAACAGCCCGGGCGGGTCGGTGTCGGCGGGTATGGCGATCTACGATACGATGCAGTTCATCAAGCCGGACGTCTCGACGCTGTGTATGGGACTCGCGGCAAGCATGGGCGCGTTCCTGCTCGCGGCCGGTGCGAAGGGCAAGCGTTTCGCGCTGCCGAATTCGCGCGTGATGATTCACCAGCCGCTCGGCGGCGCGCGCGGCCAGGCATCGGACATCGAAATCCAGGCGCGTGAAATCCTGTACCTGAAGGATCGGCTGAATCATCTGCTCGCGCACCACACCGGTCAGCCCGTCGAGCGTATAGCGCGCGACACCGACCGCGACAATTTCATGTCCGGTGATGACGCGCAAGCTTACGGCCTCGTCGATCAGGTGGCGCACAAGCGTCCCTGATCTGGTACGGTTTTGCCCCGCTGTTTTGCCCACTGTTGTGGCAAAACCGTCATCGGGTCGGTTGTGAATGACCAACTTCCGTCCGGGCGTTTGCGGCAAGCGCCGTTATCCTGCTAACTAGCCCTGCCGCGCCCAAACTGCGTGGCAGGGGCAAACGGCGTATTATGTAATCCGGTGTCCGGAGGCTCACACATCTATGGCGGACAAGAAAGGTTCTAACAGCGAAAAGCTGTTGTATTGCTCGTTCTGCGGCAAGAGTCAGCATGAGGTCAAGAAACTGATTGCTGGCCCGTCGGTGTTCATCTGTGATGAATGTATCGACCTTTGCAACGAAATCATTCGCGACGAGGCTGCGGGCGCGGGCATCGAGGCGGGCTTGTCCAAGTCCGATCTGCCGACTCCGCAGGAAATCCGCGAAATTCTCGACCAGTATGTGATCGGTCAGGAGCGCGCGAAGAAGATCCTCGCGGTTGCGGTCTACAACCACTACAAGCGCCTCAAGCATCTCGACAAGAAGGATGAAATCGAGCTGTCGAAGAGCAACATCCTGCTGATTGGCCCGACCGGTTCAGGCAAGACGTTGCTCGCACAGACGCTCGCGCGCCTTCTGAACGTGCCGTTCGTGATTGCCGACGCAACCACGCTGACGGAAGCCGGCTATGTCGGCGAAGACGTCGAGAACATTATTCAGAAGCTGCTGCAGAACTGCAATTACGAGGTGGACAAGGCCCAGCGCGGCATTGTCTATATCGACGAAATCGACAAGATCAGCCGCAAGTCCGACAACCCGTCCATCACGCGCGACGTGTCGGGCGAAGGCGTTCAGCAGGCTCTCCTGAAGCTGGTCGAAGGCACGATGGCATCGGTGCCGCCGCAAGGTGGCCGTAAGCATCCGAACCAGGACTTCATCCAGGTTGATACGACGAACATTCTGTTCATCTGCGGCGGTGCCTTCGACGGCCTCGAGAAGGTCATCGTCGATCGTACCGAGAAGACCGGCATCGGCTTCGGCGCGAGCGTGAAGAGCAAGCAGGACCGCGACGCCGGCGAAGTGCTGCGCGAAGTCGAGCCGGAAGATCTGATCAAGTTCGGCCTGATTCCGGAACTGATCGGCCGTCTGCCGGTGGTCGCCACGCTCGGCAAGCTCGACGAAGCGGCTCTGATGAAGATTCTCGTCGAACCGAAAAATGCGCTGGTCAAGCAGTACCACAAGCTCTTCAGCATGGAGCGCGTCGAGCTCGAAATTCGTCCGGCCGCGCTGCAGGCCGTGGCACGCAAGGCGATCCGCCGCAAGACCGGCGCGCGGGGATTGCGTTCGATTCTGGAACAGGCGCTGCTCGATGTGATGTACGACCTGCCGCAAATGAAAGGTGTCAGCAAGGTCATCATTGACGACAACGTTATCGACGGCGACGGCAAACCGCTGCTGATCTACGAAGACGCGCCGAAGGTCGCGGGTTCGAACTGATCGGCTTTCGAGTTCTGCAAAAAAGCCGTTCATGGCGACGTGAACGGCTTTTTCGTTTATCGTGTGGTCAGGCTGGTTGTTCTCACTATGGAGTCACTGAACTTTCGGAGTCACTGAACTTTTCCCACACGCGAAGGCTTGCAATATTTTCTGCTGGCCTCACCTATCGAACGAACTGATTCCACTCATGGGGAAATGAAATGTCAGGAACCCAACTCCTCCCGCCGGAACGCATTACGCTGCCGCTGCTCCCGCTGCGCGACGTAGTCGTTTTCCCGCACATGGTGATTCCGCTCTTCGTAGGCCGCCCGAAGTCGATCAAGGCTCTCGAAGCAGCGATGGAAGGCGGCAAGCACATCATGCTCGTCGCCCAAAAAACGGCTGCGAAAGATGAGCCGACCGAAAAGGACATGTACGAAGTAGGGTGTATCGCCAACATCCTGCAGATGCTGAAGCTGCCCGACGGTACCGTGAAGGTGCTCGTCGAAGGCTTGCAGCGCGCGAAGACGCTTTCCATCGAAGAACAGGAAACGCAGTTCTCGTGCGAAGTCATGCCGCTCGAACCCGACCACGCCGACAGCGCTGAAACCGAAGCGCTGCGTCGCGCGATCGTGTCGCAATTCGACCAGTATGTGAAGCTGAACAAGAAGATTCCGCCGGAGATCCTGACGTCGCTGTCGGGGATCGACGAGGCTGGGCGTCTCGCCGATACGATCGCGGCGCATCTGCCGCTCAAGCTCGACCAGAAGCAGCACATCCTCGAGATGTTCCCGGTGATCGAGCGGCTCGAGCATCTGCTCGCGCAACTCGAAGCCGAGATCGACATCCTGCAGGTCGAAAAGCGTATCCGAGGGCGCGTAAAGCGTCAGATGGAGAAGAGCCAACGCGAGTACTACCTGAACGAACAGGTCAAGGCGATCCAGAAGGAACTCGGCGAGGGGGAAGAAGGTGCGGATCTCGAGGAACTCGAGAAGCGCATCACGGCTGCCCGTATGCCGAAGGAAGCGAAGAAGAAGGCCGACGCCGAGCTGAAGAAGCTCAAGCTGATGTCGCCGATGTCTGCGGAAGCGACGGTCGTGCGCAACTACATCGACACGCTGATCGGCTTGCCGTGGCGCAAGAAGAGCAAGGTCAACAACGACCTGTCGAATGCGGAGCGCGTGCTCGACGAAGACCACTTCGGTCTCGAAAAGGTCAAGGAACGCATTCTCGAGTATCTCGCAGTCCAGCAACGTGTCGACAAGGTCAAGGCGCCGATCCTGTGCCTCGTTGGGCCTCCGGGTGTCGGTAAGACTTCGCTCGGCCAGTCCATCGCACGTGCGACGAACCGCAAGTTTGTGCGCATGGCCTTGGGTGGCGTACGTGACGAAGCCGAGATTCGCGGCCACCGTCGTACGTACATTGGTTCGATGCCGGGCAAGATCCTGCAAAGCCTGACTAAGGTCGGCGTGCGCAATCCGCTTTTCCTGCTCGACGAAGTCGACAAGATGGGTCAGGATTTCCGCGGCGATCCGTCGTCGGCGCTGCTCGAAGTGCTCGATCCGGAACAGAACCACACGTTTGCGGATCACTACGTCGAAGTCGACTTCGATCTGTCGGACGTGATGTTCGTGGCGACGTCGAACTCGCTGAACATTCCGCCGCCGTTGCTCGACCGGATGGAAGTGATCCGTTTGTCGGGTTACACGGAAGACGAGAAGGTCAGCATCGCGCAGCGGTATCTTTTGCCCAAGCAGAAGAAGAACAACGGCCTCAAGGATGGCGAGGTCGATGTGACGGAAACGGCGATTCGCGACATCATTCGTTACTACACGCGCGAGGCGGGCGTCCGTTCGCTTGAGCGTGAAATTTCGAAGATCTGCCGCAAGGTCGTGAAGATGCTGCTGCTGAAGAAGGCGGAAGGCGCGGCGAAGGTCGACGGCAGCAATCTCGACACGTTCCTCGGCGTGCGCAAGTATGACTTCGGTCTGGCCGCGAAGGAAAATCAGGTAGGCCAGGTTACGGGTCTCGCGTGGACGGAAGTGGGCGGCGATCTGCTGACCATCGAAGCCGCGGTGATGCCGGGCAAGGGCAATGTGATCCGCACGGGTTCGCTCGGCGACGTGATGAAGGAATCCGTCGAGGCGGCGCGGTCGGTCGTGCGTTCGCGTTCGCGTCGTCTTGGTGTCAAGGACGAAGCGTTCGAGAAGCAGGACATTCACATTCACGTGCCGGAAGGGGCGACGCCGAAAGATGGTCCTTCGGCCGGTATCGCGATGACGACCGCGCTGGTGTCGGTGTTGACCGGTATTCCGGTGCGCGCCGATGTCGCGATGACGGGCGAAATCACATTGCGTGGCGAAGTCCTGCCGATCGGCGGCCTGAAGGAGAAGCTGCTCGCGGCGCATCGCGGCGGCATCAAGCTGGTGCTGATTCCGGAAGAGAACGTCAAGGACTTGACCGAGATTCCGGACAACGTGAAGAACGCGATCGAAATCGTGCCGGTCCGCTGGATCGACAAGGTGCTCGAGCTTGCACTCGAACGGGTGCCGCAAGCGTTGCCGGAAGACGAGCCGAAGCCTTCGGCGCCGGTTGGGGCTGAGCCGGACAAGGATGCTGCATCGGAGGTCGTCAAGCACTGAGGTTCGAAGCGCATGAGAATGCGCTGACGCCGAAGCTTCCAGCAGCACTGTTACTCGCTAAATCAAAGAACCCGCGGTCATGGCCGCGGGTTTTTTATTGCCCGCACGACCTCGTCATGCGCTGAGCAGGTTCCGCTCTTCGACGAAATCCCACATTCCGGGCGGCGCAAAACGCGCGCGTCGCTGCTCCGCATCGGCAGTCTTTCTGCTGCAACATGCAAAGCGCCCCTCTAAAACTGCGCCGATCAGGCTCAACCCCGCTTGACACAAGGGTTTCGGCCGCTTCTAATGGGGCGGCCTGGCGTAACCGCCGGCCGCGTGGCGGAGGTGCTGGAAAGCACTGCCACGATTGCCAATAAACATTCACGGGGGTTGGAATGAACAAGACGGAATTGATCGATCACATCGCACAGCAAGCCGACATTTCCAAGGCCGCGGCCGGCCGTGCGCTCGATGCAGTGATCGCCGGTGTCAAAAGCACGTTGAAGAAGGGCGGGTCGGTTACGTTGGTCGGGTTCGGTACGTTCGCGGTCGGCAAGCGCACGGCGCGCACCGGACGCAATCCGCGCACGGGCGCCGAAATCAAGATCAAGGCGGCGAAAGTTCCTAAATTTAGGCCTGGCAAAGCGCTGAAGGATGCGCTAAACTAATAGGCTTGCTGCTTGAGGAATTGCTGAAGCAGGATGCTTGAGCGGTCCGCGGAGAAAGTAGCGGCAAGATAGGAAACACATCAAGCACTGAATCACGAAACGGGTGCTTAGCTCAGTTGGTAGAGCGGCGCCCTTACAAGGCGTAGGTCGGGAGTTCGAGCCTCTCAGCACCCACCAGTTTCAGATTCTGTGACAGTGTTTTCAGCAGTACGCGCAGTATAAGGAGTGGTAGTTCAGTCGGTTAGAATACCGGCCTGTCACGCCGGGGGTCGCGGGTTCGAGTCCCGTCCACTCCGCCAATATCCACGAAAGGCGAACTCCGGTTCGCCTTTTTTGTTGCCCGCTGTTGTAAGATCGGGCGTTCTGTTTTTGGCATCCCTCACGCATGCTCGATTTTTTCCGCAATCACCAACGCCTGATGATGTTCATGCTCATCCTCGTCATTTTGCCGGGGTTGGGTTTCGTGGGTATTCAGGGCTTCCGCGGCTTCTTTGACGAAAGCGCAAACGTCGCGAGTGTCAACGGTCACAAGATCACCCGCGTCGAGTACGACGACGCGGTGCGTCAGCAGATCGATCGCGGCCGTCAGATGCTCGGCGCGCAGTTCGACATGAAGTCGTTCGACACACCGGAGCGCCGTCAGCAGATGCTCGACGGCATGATCGAGCAGCGTGTGCTCGCGGACGAAACGCAGCGTCAGCATCTGACCGCATCGGACGACGCGGTGCGCCGCACGCTGATGTCCGATCCGGTGATCTCGTCGCTGAAAAATCCCGACGGTTCGATCGACCTCGACCGCTACAAGCAGTTGCTCGCGATGCAAGGCATGACACCCGATCAGTACGACGAGCGGGTGCGCTACAACCTCGCGATGCAACAGCTGCCCGCGAGCATCGAAGCGAGTGCGTTCACGTCGAAGACGCTCGCGCAACACCTCACCGAGCTCGCCCAGCAGCAGCGTGAAGTGCAGGGCATCGCGTTCCATCCGCACGACTACGCGGCGAAGGTCCAGCCGACCGACGCGCAACTGCAAGCGTACTACGACGCGCATCGCAACGATTTCGCGACGCCCGCGACCGCGACGATCCAGTACCTGGTGATGTCGCAGGCCACGTTGAGCGCCTCGGTGCAGCCGACCGACGCAGACCAGAAGAAGTACTACGACGACAACATCGCGCACTTCCGCACCGAAGCCGAAGTGCGCGCGAGCCACATCCTGATCGCGGCACCGAAGGACGCGAGCGCGGCTGACAAGGCCAAGGCGAAGCAGAAGGCCGAGGAGTTGCTCGCGCAGGTCAAGGCGCATCCGGACCAGTTCGCGCAGATCGCGCAGCAGAACTCGCAGGATCCGGGTTCCGCACCGAAGGGGGGCGATCTCGGCTACTTCGGCCGCGGCATGATCGCGGGCGGCCCGGCGTTTGACGACGCGGTATTCGAGCTGAAGAAGGGCGAAATCAGCGGCATCGTGCAGACCGACTTCGGTTTCCACATCGTCAAGGTCACGGACGTGAAGCCGGCGGTCACGAAGTCGTTCGACGAAGTCAAAGACCAGATCGCCAGGGAGCTGAAGACGCAACTGGCGGCCAAGGCGTTTACCGACAGCTCGGAAGGCTTCACGTCGATCGTCTATGAAAAGGCCAAGAGCCTGCAGCCGGCCGCGGACAAGTTCAAGCTGCAGATCCAGACCGCGACGGTCACGCCGCAGCCGGATCCGAAGCTGGCACCCGACAGCCCGCTGAACAACCCGAAGTTTCTCGCGGCCGTATTCGCGAACGACTCGGTGTCGGCGCATAACAATACGCAGGCCATCGACGTCGGCAACAACACGCTGATCGCCGCACGCGTCAGCGACTACAAGCCCGCTGCCGTGCCCACATTCGAGGCGGTGAAAGACGCGGTGCGTCAGAAGGTGATCGCCGAGCAGTCGAACGAGGCCGCGCACAAGGACGGCATCGCGAAGCTGGCCGAGTTCGAGAAGTCGAGGTCGATCACGGGTTTCTCGTCGCCGCTGAAAGTGTCGCGCAATGATGCGCAAGGCGTGCCGCCTGCCGCACTGAGTGCAATCTACAAGGTCGATGCGCAAAAACTGCCGGCGTACGTCGGTGTCGATCTCGGCGACGACGGCTACGCAATCTATCGCGTGAACCAGATCGTGCCGCCCGCGGCCACCGATGCGCAGCATCTCGCCGCCGCGCAGCAGCAGATTGCGCAGGTGGACGCGCAGTCGCAGGCCGAAGCCTATCTGAAGGCGCTGCGCGAGCGCTCGAGCGTGAAGTTCTACGGTTCGCTCGATAGCGCTGCGCAGGCGGCCGACCAGTAAGCCGTCGTAAGCATTACCTGCCTGCCTCAAAAAAGCCCCGCCAATGCGGGGCTTTTTCATTTCTCCCCAACTTCCGCAGGGAAGTTGTTTAGCAGGTGTTTCAGTGCGGAGAACTTGTGCGAAGGAGTGGTTTGACCGCGGGCCATACGTTGTTCAGCAGCGCGGGCTGTGCCTGCTGGGTAGGGTGGAGCTGATCGGCCTGGAACATGTCAGGCTTATCCACGATGCCGGCGAGCAAAAACGGCACGAGCGGCAGATGGAACTCCTTCGATAGCTCGCCGTACAGGCCATGGAACTTTTGCGTGTAGTCAGGGCCGTAATTAGGCGGCACATACATGCCGACGAGCACGACCTTCGCGTGACCCTGCTGCGCCTGTTCGATGATCGTGCGCAGGTTGTCCTCGGTCGTGGAGAGCGGCACGCCGCGCAATGCGTCGTTGGCGCCAAGCTCGACGATCACGATGCTCGGCTTGAGCCGTTCCATCAGCGCAGGCAGGCGCGCGCGTCCGCCGCTCGTTGTGTCGCCGCTGATGCTTGCATTGGCGACGCTATAATCGATGCGCTCTTCGGCCAGACGCTGACGCATCAACGCGACCCAGCCCGTATCGCGGGGCAGGCCGTACTCGGCGGAAATGCTGTCGCCTAGCACGACGATTACCGGCTTCGCGGGTTCTGGCGCATTCGCAGCGTGAGCCTGCAACGGTAAGAAAACCAGCGCGGCGGCCATCATGGTGGCGCGCACTTTCAACCTACGCTTCACCATGCCAAACAGAACTGATCCAGTCATTGAAGTGCGGGGCTTGTGCAAGAGGGTTAAGGATGCGACGGGCGAACTGACGATCCTCGACGACATCGATCTTGCCATCGATGCGGGCAGCAGCGTGGCGATCGTCGGTGCATCCGGGTCGGGCAAGTCTACGCTGCTCGGCTTGCTCGCGGGATTGGACAGCGCGAGCGCGGGCTCGGTTCGGCTGCTCGGCCGCGAACTCGGCGAGCTCGACGAAGACGGGCGCGCCGCGTTGCGCAGCGGGGCGGTCGGTTTCGTGTTCCAGTCGTTTCAATTGATGCCGCATCTGACCGCACTCGAAAACGTCTCGTTGCCGCTCGAGCTGCAAGGCGGCATCGGCACCCGCGAAGCCGCCGCGCGTGCGCGCGAGCTGCTCGAAGAGGTCGGGCTCGGCAAGCGCACCGGTCACTATCCGAAACTGTTGTCGGGCGGCGAGCAGCAGCGCGTCGCGCTCGCGCGCGCGTTCGTCACGCGCCCGGCGATCCTGTTCGCCGACGAACCTACCGGCAGTCTCGACGCGGCCACCGGCCATGCGGTGATCGATCTGATGTTCGAGATGAATCGCGCGCATGGCGCGACGCTCGTGCTCGTTACGCACGACATCGAACTCGCGCGCCGTTGCGATACGACGGTCACGATCGAAGCGGGGCGGCTCGCTTGACGACGCTTGCGCTCGCGTAGCGCAAGCGTGTCGTCGGGGCCGTAGCCCGCCTGGCCTATCAGCGCTTCAGCGCAGCCCGTGCCCGTGCGATCAGCGTCGACGTCGACGAGTCGTGCTTCTTCACGTCGGCACTCTGCGCACCCAGATCAGCTTCGACGACCTTGCCGAGGATCTTGCCGAGCTCGACGCCCCACTGATCGAACGGGTTGATGCTCCACACCGACGCCTGCACCAGCACCTTATGCTCGTAAAGCGCGATCAGCGCGCCGAGCGTACGCGCGGTCAGCGCGTCGAGCAGCAGCGTCGCGGTCGGCCGGTTGCCGGGGAACGTGAGGTGCGGCGCGAGCTCCGGTTTGTCGGGGCCGGCCACTTTCTTCGCTTCTTCAAGCGTGCGACCCAGCATCAGCGCTTCGCTTTGCGCGAAGCAGTTCGCGAGCAGCTTCGGGTGATGGCTCGCTAGCGGATGCTCGGGCGTCAGCACCGCGATGAAATCGATCGGCACGATCGTCGGGCCCTGGTGCAGCATCTGGAAGAACGCGTGCTGGCCGTTCGTGCCCGGTTCGCCCCACGTGACCGCGGAAGTCGCATAGTCGACCATCACGCCGTCGAGACGCGCGGATTTACCGTTGCTCTCCATTTCGAGCTGCTGCAGATACGACGGCAGAAAATGCAACGCCTGCGAGTACGGCGCGACCAGGTAGCTCTGCGAGCCGAAGAAGTTGCGATACCAGATGCCGATCATGCCGAGCAGCACCGGCAGGTTCTTTTCGAGCGGCGCGGTGCGGAAATGCTGGTCCATCTCGTTGGCGCCGGCGAGCAGTTCGTTGAACTGCTGCGGGCCGACCGCGAGCATGATCGATAGACCGACTGCCGACCACAGCGAATAGCGGCCGCCGACCCAGTCCCACATCTCGAACACGTTCTCCTTCGCGATCCCGAACTTTACGACTTCGACCGGATTCGCAGACACACCCACGAAGTGCTTCGCCAGCGCGTTTTCGGGGCAGCCCTTCTGGATGAACCAGTCGCGCAACGAGCGCGCGTTGGTCATCGTTTCCAGCGTCGTGAAGGTCTTCGACACGATGATCGCGAGCGTTTCTTCGGGATCGATCTGCTGCATCACGTTGTACAGATCGGCGCCGTCGACGTTCGACACGAAATGCGACGAGATCTCCGGCGTCGCGAGATGATGCAGGGCGTGCACGACCATCTTTGGCCCGAGATCCGAGCCGCCGATGCCGATGTTCACGACATGACGAATCCGTTTGCCGGTGTAGCCGGTCCACGCGCCGCTGCGGACCTGCTCGGCGAACGCGGCCATTTTCTTGCGCTCGGCCTGCACTTGCGCGAAGAAGGGCGCGTTAGGGTCAGTTGCGCGCAATGCGGTGTGCAACGCGGCGCGGCCTTCGGTCGGATTGACGACCTCGCCCGCGAACATCGCGTCGCGGCGTTTCTCGACGCCGGCTTCGCGCGCGAGTTGCACGAGCAGCTGCAAGGTTTCGTCGGTGATGCGGTGCTTCGAGAAATCAGCGGCGAGACCGCCGCCCGCGAACGTGAAGCGTTCAGCGCGCGTGGGAGCGGGATCGTTCTCGGGGGCGAACCAGTCGCGCAGATGCGCATCGCGAATCGTGTCGTAATGCGTCTGCAGCGAGGACCAGGAGGGGAGCGAGTTCTGGGTCATAGCGTCCGTCTAACCAGGGGGCACGAAGGAAGGCGCGCGCATGAAGCGCGGCCGAGAATGATGCGGCGCAGACAGTCAGTATAGCGGGGATGCGTGACGGGCAGCAGTGCCTTGCGCCCGCACGCAATGATGGAGTTGGCGATGTTTCATCGATGTGAACGAGCGAGGCGAACGCGCGGCGCGCGATGCGTCCCTCAGGCAACCGTCGTCGGATAGAACAGCCGGTTCAACAAGGTCCGCACCATCGGCGCCAGCTCGCCCGCCGTCAGACCCGCAGGGCCGTGGCCTTGCGCGCTCAACGTATCGGCGGCGAGGCCGTGCAGGTAGACGCCCGCGAGCGCAGCCTCAAAGCGCGGCAAATGCTGCGCGAGCAGCGCGCCGATGATGCCGCCGAGCACGTCGCCGGTCCCGCCTGTCGCGAGCGCGGCGTTGCCGGTCGGGTTCAGTGCGAGGCGGCCATCGGGCGCGGCAATGATCGTGCCGACGCCCTTCAGCACGACGACGCACGCAAAGCGCGCCGCGAGCGCGCGCGCGGCCGCGAGCCGGTCGCGCTGCACGCTCGCCGCATCGCTGCCGAGCAGACGCGCTGCTTCGAGCGGATGCGGCGTCAGGATGCACGGATCGCCTTGCACGCCGCGCGCGGCGACCTCTGCAGCGAGCGCGGGATCTTTCGCGATCAGGTTCAGCGCGTCGGCGTCGAACAGCTTCGGCACGTCGAGTTGCAGCACGTCGTGCAGCACGTGCGCCGCGCGTTCACCATGCCCCATGCCGCAGCCGATCGCAAGTGCGTCCATCGCGTGGAGCGGCAGCGTGTCAATGGGATGCAGCATCAGTTCGGGGTGCGGTGGATCGTAGGGCGGGGCGCCTTCGCCAAGCAGCGCGACGTGGACCTTGCCCGCGCCCGTGTAGAGCGCCGCGCGCGCCGCGAGGATCGGCGCCCCGCACATGCCGGTGTCGCCGCCGACCACCGCGAGGCTGCCGAAGGTGCCCTTGTTGGTCGCGAAGTCGCGTGGAGGCATGAAGGGGCCGAACAGATCGGGGGCGCTGAGCTGGATCACGTTGGCGCCGGTGCTCGTGGCGGCATCCCGGCCGCCGTCGCCGTTGATCCCTGCCGCGAGCCCGATCGGTGCGACCGTCACCCGGCCGGCGAGGTCGCGGCCCTGCGCGGTGAAAAGCCCCGGCTTTGCGCCGATGAATGTGACCGTGTGCGTTGCGTGGACCGCCGCCGCGCCGTTGCCGCCGATCACCGCGCCAGTGTCGCTGTCGAGCCCGCTCGGCACATCGAGCGCGAGCACGGCGCCTTGGGCCGGGCGTACTTGCGTGCGCTGCGACAGCTCCCGCGCGAGCGCCGCGAACACGCCATCGAGCGGCCGCGCGAGGCCGATGCCGAACATGCCGTCCACGAGCCAGCCGTAGCCGTCGAGCGAGGCGGGCGGTGCCGTGTCGATCGGCACGCCCGCGGCGCGCGCGGCGTCGAGCGCCCAGCGCGCGTCGGCGGGCTTCACTTCAACCGGCATGCAGACTGCGACGGCAATGCCGGCCTTGTGCAGTTCCGTCGCGACGACCAGCGCGTCGCCGCCGTTGTTGCCCGGACCGGCGATCAGCCATACGCGCTGCTGCGAATTCGGCACCGACGTATCTGCGGCAATTCGTTGGAGCAGCCAGCGCGCGGCCGCGTGGCCGGCGCGCGCCATCAGCGTGTGCTCGGGCAGGGCCGCGGCGGCCTGGGATTCGGCGATCCGCAAGTCCGTCAGCGTCAGCAGCGGCAGCGCGCGCGGCGGCGAGTCGGTCAGCGGATCGAAAAGGATGGGCAGCGAGTTGTCTGCGTCTGTCATGGCGAAACCTGGCGGTGCGCCCGCGGCTCGGCGGGCAGACTTGGGAATCGCTATGGTAGTGCCGATAGCCGCGCGGCGTGCGGCTGTTTCGCCGCGTGCAGCGGGCGGGGCGCGTGGAGCGCAGGGGTGCCGGGAGCGTGCTGTCAGCCCGCCGGACCCGCCAGAAAGAACGCGAAACCTTACTGAAACCGCTCCGGCCGCAAGGCTGCGAGCGTGTCCTGCGGCAGCGTCGGCGTCTGTCCCGACATCAGCTCGGCAACGAGCTTGCCCGCGCCGCACGCGAGACCCCAGCCGGCCGGGCCGTGCCCAACATTGACGAACAGCCGCGGATGCAGCGCGTTGCCGATCACCGGCAAGCCATCGGGCGACAGCAACTTCACGCCTTCCCACGGCAGCGCCGCCGAGATGCGCGCGGCGCCGGGAATCCAGTCATGCGTCGCCTGGCCCAGCAGCGCGAGCGCCTCTTTGGTCAGCGCTTCACCGAGCGGCTTGTCGATCTGGCTGGCGCTTTGCAGCACCGCGCCGCCCGCGATCCGCAGCCGATGGTTCATACGGCTGATGCCGATGCGCTTGACCGCATCGACGATTGCGACGTGCGGCGCGCATTCCTCGTGCGCGATCGGCGCGACCAGCGTATGCAACCGCAGCGGATGCAGCGGCAGCCTGAGCCCCACGCGCTCGAGCAGCGCGAGGCTGCCGTGACCGGCGGCGACCACGACCGCGTCAGCCTGGACCACGTCGATTTCGCGCGAGCGCGGTGCGTTGTCGCGTGGCGCCAGTTCGACCGCCGCGCGCTGGCTTTCGAGACGAATGCCGCTCACCTCGGAGTTCTGCATGAACTGCACGCCACCGAGCGTATCGAGCACCTGCTTGACGAGCTTCGTGAAGAGCGGGCAGTTCGCGGTGCGCTCGTGTTCGAACAGCACGCCGCCGGCGAATTCCGGATCGGTGGGCACCGCATGCTCGAACGCCGCGCATTCGGCCGGGCTCAGCACGTGATGTGGCACCTCGAACTGGCCCAGCAGATCGAGTGCGGACGCGCTGAGCTCCCATTCTTGAGCGGCGCGCACGAGGTACAGCAACCCGCTCGCCTGTTCGAATTCGAGACCGAAGCGGGCTTCGACGTCGGCCATTGCGTCGCGCGAAGACTCGATCAGCGGCCGCAGCAACCCGTACTGCCGCGCGAACGCCTCGGGTTCCTGCAATTGTCCGAGCTGCTTGACGAACTGCCGCGCGGCGCCGTTGAATCCGGTCTTGCTGATTACGCCATTTTTTGCGTTGTGGCGGCTCGCCATGAAGGTCGGGCCGAACCAGACGTCGAGCGGCGTCGGCAGCACGTTGCCGCCTTGCCCGTACGTGGCGCCTTGCGCGACAGTCGCGTGACGCTCGACGACGCATACCCGGTGGCCGGCCGCGCGCAGGTGATAAGCGGTGGCGACGCCCGCTATCCCGCCGCCAATGACGATGACATCCATGCTCTGATTCGATATGCCGACGGGCGGCTCGCGCACGTTCCCGTTGGGTGTGACATGCGGCGCGCTGCCGGGTGTTGCCCGGGTCATACGCGCCGATCTGATGAAACGCGAATGATAGCAGTCAAAGTACCCGCGCGGCGACGTGACAGGTGGCGCGGCGACGGCTCGCGCAGCCCGGCGCGGGCTACTGCCCACGCACCCCGCAGCCCGTCGGACACCCGTTCCCGGGGTATAATCCCGGACTTCCTTTCCGCCTCACGTCGCCTGCATGCGCGACTCTCCGGCATCATTGAGCGACGCAACGTCAAGTCCCATGGCCCACTTCTCGTGTTTCCCCGGCGCTTCGGCCCTTTCCGATTTCCGTCAAACCCGCCTGCTCGACACGCTCACGCGCATCGACCCGAATATCACCGGCGTGCGCGGGCAATATCTGCACTTCGTCAACGCCCAGACCGAACTGTCCGCTGAAGACAGCGCGAAGGTCGAGGCGCTGATGCACTACGGCGATCCGTTCGAAGCAGGCAAGGAACGCGGCGCCGTCGAGACCTTCCTCGTCGTACCGCGCTTTGGCACCGTGTCGCCGTGGGCCAGCAAGGCAACCGACATCGCGCATCTGTGCGGTCTCACCCAGGTGCGCCGCATCGAGCGCGGCGTCGAGTACACGGTTACGTTGAAAAGCGGCCTGCTAGGCGGCAAGAAGACGCTGTCCGACGAAGCCCGCGCGGCCGTCGCCGCGGCGCTGCACGATCGCATGACCGAGAGCGTCGCACCGTCGCGCGACCATGCGCTGCATCTGTTCGACGAACTGCCGGCCAAGCCGCTGCAAACCGTCGACGTGCTCGCGAGCGGCCGCGCCGCACTCGAAACCGCCAACGCAGAACTCGGCCTCGCGCTTGCCGACGACGAAATCGACTATCTGGTCGACGCATTCACGAAGCTCGGCCGCAACCCGACCGACGTCGAACTGATGATGTTCGCGCAGGCCAACAGCGAACACTGCCGCCACAAGATCTTCAACGCGGACTGGACGATCGACGGCGAGAGGCAGGACATGTCGCTGTTCAACATGATCCGCAACACCGAGAAGTTGAACCCGCAGGGCACGATCGTCGCGTATTCGGACAACTCGGCGATCATGGTCGGCGGCATGGCCGAGCGCTGGTTCCCGCGCACGCCGGCCGACCTCGGCGCGGGCGAACTGCCCGAACAGTACCGCCGCGGCGTCGAGCTCACGCACACGCTGATGAAGGTCGAAACGCACAATCACCCGACCGCGATCTCGCCGTTCCCGGGCGCCGCGACCGGCGCGGGCGGCGAAATCCGCGATGAAGGCGCGACCGGCCGCGGCGCACGTCCGAAGGCGGGTCTGGCGGGCTTCACCGTGTCGAACCTCGAACTGCCTGCCGCCGTCGAGACGTGGGAAAACGCACGCGACACCGCCCAGCCGCTCGCGCAGCGCAACCCAGCCGACCAGCACGAAGCGTACGGCCGCCCGGACCGCATCGCGTCGCCGCTGCAGATCATGATCGACGGCCCGCTCGGCGGCGCCGCGTTCAACAACGAATTCGGCCGTCCGAACCTCGGCGGCTATTTCCGTGCCTACGAGCAGAACGTCGCGGGTCTCGTGCGCGGCTATCACAAGCCGATCATGATCGCGGGCGGCATCGGCAATATCTCCGACCAGCACACGCACAAGCACGATCTGCCGGAGGGCTCGTTGCTGATCCAGATCGGCGGCCCGGGCATGCGCATCGGCATGGGCGGCGGCGCCGCGAGTTCGATGGCAACCGGCACCAACACCGCCGAGCTCGACTTCGACTCGGTGCAGCGCGGCAACCCGGAAATCGAGCGGCGCGCGCAGGAAGTGATCAACGCGTGCTGGCAGCTCGGCGACAAGAACCCGATCCTCAGCATTCACGACGTCGGCGCGGGCGGTCTGTCGAACGCGTTCCCGGAAGTCGTCGACGGCGCGGGCAAGGGCGCGCTGTTCGAATTGCGCAAAATCCAGCTCGAAGAAAGCGGCCTGTCGCCGCGCGAAATCTGGTCGAACGAAGCGCAGGAGCGCTACGTGCTCGCGATCGCACCGGCCGATCTGCCGGCGTTCGAAGCGATGTGCAAGCGCGAGCGCTGCCCGTTCGCGGTGATCGGCACGGCCGCCGCCGAGCGTCAGCTGAAGCTGATTGATTCGGAGCAGAACGAAGCCGCGCATCAGCCGGTCGACATGCCGATGGAAGTGCTGCTCGGCAAGCCGCCGCGCATGCATCGCGACGTGAAGCGTGTCGAACGCAAGCTCGAACCGGTCGACGTGACCGGCCTCGCGCTGCAAGACGTCGCGCAGAGCGTGCTGCGTCATCCGACGGTCGCGAGCAAGTCGTTCCTGATCACGATCGGCGACCGCTCGGTCGGCGGCACGACCGCGCGCGACCAGATGGTCGGCCCGTGGCAGGTGCCGGTCGCCGACGTCGCGATCACGACGATGGATTACGCGGGCTTTAGCGGCGAAGCGATGACGATGTCCGAGCGCACGCCGCTCGCCGTCATCAACGCGGCGGCGTCGGGCCGCATGGCGGTCGGCGAGGCGATCACGAACATCGCGGCGGCGCCGATCGCGTCGCTCGACAAGCTGAAGCTGTCGGCCAACTGGATGGCCGCGTGCGGCGCACCGGGCGAAGACGCGGCGCTCTACGACACGGTCAAGGCGATCGGCATGGAGCTGTGCCCGGCGCTCGGCATCGGCATTCCGGTCGGCAAGGACTCGCTGTCGATGCGCACGCGCTGGGAAGAAAGCGGCGTCGCCAAGGAAGTGGTCGCGCCGGTGTCGCTGATCATCTCGGCATTCGCGCCGGTCGAAGACGTGCGCCGCCATCTGACGCCGCAACTGCGCCGTGCGAGCGAAGTCGGCGAGTCGGTGCTGATCGCGATCGATCTCGGCCGCGGCAAGCATCGTCTGGGCGGCAGCATCCTCGCGCAGGTCACGCAGCAGGTCGGCGATACGGTGCCGGACGTCGACGATCCGGAAGATCTGAAGCGCTTTTTCAACGCGATCCAGGCGCTCAATCGCGACGGCAAGCTGCTCGCGTACCACGACCGCTCGGACGGCGGCCTGTGGGCGACCGTTTGCGAAATGGCGTTCGCGGGCCATGCGGGCGTGTCGCTGAACGTCGACATGCTCGTGCTCGACGCGCACCACGAATCCGATTACGGCGACGCAAAGGACTGGGCGAAGCAGACCAGCGGCCGTCGCGAAGACCGCACGCTGCGCGCGCTCTTCAACGAAGAGCTCGGCGCCGTCGTGCAGGTGCGCGCGGCCGATCGCGACGTGGTGCTCGCTGCGCTGCGCGAGCACGGTCTGTCGGCGTGCTCACACGTGATCGGCAAGACCAACGAGCGCGACGTGATCGAGATCTATCGCGACGCGAAGAAGGTCTACGAAGCACCGCGCGCCGAGTTGCATCGCACGTGGAGCGAGGTGAGCTGGCGCATCGCGCGTCTGCGCGACAACCCCGCTTGCGCCGATGCCGAATACGAAGTGCTGCTCGACGCGGCCGATCCCGGCATCACGCCGGTGCTGAGCTTCGATCCGGCTGAGGACGTCGCCGTGCCGTTCATCGCCAAGGGCGCGCGTCCGCGTGTCGCGATCCTGCGCGAGCAGGGCGTGAATTCGCATCTGGAGACGGCCTATGCATTCGATCGCGCCGGCTTCGATGCGCACGACGTGCACATGAGCGACCTGCTTGCGGGCCGCGCGAATCTCGCCGATTTCGCGGGCGCGGTCGCGTGCGGCGGCTTCTCGTACGGCGACACGCTGGGTGCCGGCGAAGGCTGGGCGAAGACGATCCGCTTCAATGCGCAACTGGCCGACATGTTCGCTGCGTTCTTCGGTCGTGACGACACGTTCGCACTCGGCATCTGCAACGGCTGCCAGATGATGAGCAGCCTCGCATCGATGATCCCCGGTGCCGAAGCATGGCCGAAGTTCACGCGCAACAAGTCGGAGAAATTCGAGGCGCGTTTCTCGCTCGTCGAGGTGCAGGCATCGCCGTCTCTGTTCTTCGCCGGCATGGAAGGCTCGCGCATCCCGGTCGCGGTCGCGCACGGCGAAGGCTTTGCGGACTTCTCGCAGCAGGGTGACAAGTCAAAGGTTGCGGTCGCGATGCGCTATGTCGATCACCGTGGCCAGGCGACCGAGCAGTATCCGTTCAACCCGAACGGCTCGCCCGAGGGCATCACGTCGGTCACGACGGCTGACGGCCGCTTCACGGTGCTGATGCCGCACACCGAGCGCGTGCATCGCGCGGTGCAGATGAGTTGGCATCCGCAGGGCTGGGGCGAGATCGGCACCGACGCGAGCCCGTGGCTGCGCGTGTTCCAGAACGCGCGCCGCTGGCTCGGTTGATGGGCCGAGGGGCCGCCCGCTTGCGGCGGTCTCTGTGCGGCGGCAGCACGCTGTCGCCGCCAACCTCGCAGCAATAAAAAAGCCGCCCACAGGCGGCTTTTTTGCATTCGGAGTTCAGCAGCGTCAGGCGGACTACCCGAAAACAATCCGCCTGCTGAGTCTTACTGAATCTTTGCGTTCTTGCGCAAATTCTCTTCGAACGCCTGCAGCTTTTCCTGCTGCATTTGCTGCACGATCTGCGCGCGCACTTGCTCGAGCGGCGGCGGCGTGACGGCGCGGATGTCGTCGACACGGATGATGTGCCAGCCGAATTGCGTATGCACCGGTGTAGCGGTCATCTGGCCTTTCTGCAGGTGCGTGGCCGCGTCCGCGAATTCAGGCACGTAGGCCTTCGGGTCCGACCAGTCGAGGTCGCCGCCGTTCTTGCCCGATCCCGGATCCTTCGAGTACTGCTTCGCCAGATCCTCGAAGCTGGCGCCGGCCTTGATCTTTGCGATCAGGTCCTTCGCCTGCTGCTCGTTGTCGACGAGGATATGGTGCAGGTGATATTCATTGCCGGCCGTTTGCTTGACGAGTGCGTTGTAGCGCGCGGTGATCTCGGCGTCGGTCGGCTGGTTGTTCTTCACGAAGTCTTCGATCAGCGCGCGCAGCACCACGGTTTGTTGCGCGACCGCGACTTGCGCCTTGACGTCCGGACGGGTCGGCAGACCGCGGCGCAGCGCTTCCTGCATCAGGATTTCACGATTCACGAGCTCTTCGCGCACGGCCTGCTGCAGCTGCGGCGTGTCCTGCTGGCCCTGGTGAACGAGTTGCTCGATCAATGCATCGGCGCGCGACTTCGGAATCGGCGTACCGTTCACGACGGCGATGTTCTGTGCGAATGCAGGTGCGGCCGCGAACGCAGCCAGCAATACCCAGAGGCGGGTTTTCTTCAATGTCATCGAAAGGTTCCTAGCGGGGCAACAAAGCAAATTCTTCGGGCGTATACGCCGTGATGGCAAGGGCATGAATGCCGCGCTGCATGGCATCGGCCAGCGCATCATACACCATGCGATGCCGCGCCACGCGGGGCTTGCCGGCAAACGCGACCGCCACGATCGTGACGCTGAAATGACCGCCGGCTGAGGCGCCTGCGTGACCCGCGTGCTGCGCGCTGTCGTCGGTGATGTGGATCGACTCGATGGGCGCGAGCGCAGCCGTGAGGCGCGCTTCGATCAGCGCGGCGCGCTCGGCCGTGGTGGCGTGCATGAACAGGTCGCTCATGTCATTCCTCCTTCAGGTACTTCGACAGCCACAGGCTCTGTCCGACGATGAACACGAGCAGGCAGCCGGTCGCGCCGAACAGCTTGAAATTGACCCACTGATCGGTCGTGTAGTGATACGCGACGAACAGGTTCAGGAGGCCGAGCAGCACGAAAAACACCGCCCAGATCAGGTTCAGCTTGCCCCAGATCGCGTGCGGCAGCGTGATCTGCTTGCCCATCATCGCTTCGATCAGGTTCTTGTTGAAGCCGAGTTGCGAGACGATCAGCGCGACGGAAAACGCCCAGTACAGCACGGTCGGTTTCCATTTGATGAAGGTGTCGTTGTGCAGCACGAGCGTCGCGCCGCCGAATACCACGACGACGCCGAGGCTCACCCACAGCATCGGGTCGACCTTGCGGTGGCGGAACGCCACCCACGCGATCTGCACCAGCGTGGCGACGATCGCCACTGCCGTCGCCGTGAAAATGCCCCAGATCTTGAAGGCGACGAAGAACAGGATGATCGGGAACAGATCGAACAGGAATTTCATTATCTGGTCGGGAAGTCGGAGAGTGAGTCGAACGGTGACGGGCGCCCGGTTGGCGTGCAAGGTGCGCGATTGCCGCTGGCGAGCGGGACCGCCGCATAGGAAAGGCGCCGCGCGCGGTACGCGTCGCAGCGCCTGAAGCGGGCAGGTTCACTGCCGCGCCGCATTACTTGGGCTCGAATTGTAACGCAGCGGAATTGATGCAGTAACGCAGACCGGTCGGCGCCGGCCCGTCCTCGAACACGTGGCCGAGATGCGCGCCGCAGTTCTTGCATTGCACCTCGATGCGCAGCATGCCATGCGAGCGGTCGGTCTTCTCGGCGATCACTTCGCCGTTGATCGGCCGGAAATAGCTGGGCCAGCCGCAGCCGGCGTCGAACTTGGTGTCCGATTCGAACAGCGGCGTGCCGCAGCACACGCAGTCGTAGACGCCGCGTTCCCAGTGATCGCTATAGCGGCCCGTAAATGGGCGCTCGGTCGCCGCGTGACGCGTCACCTGGTATTCGATGTCGGACAGCTGCTGGCGCCACTCGGCGTCGGTTTTCTGCACGGCGGGGGTGTCGCGCTTGAGATCGTCGGGGTTGCTCATGGTCGGGTTCCTGTCTCGGGTTTGTCTTGGTGTGTGTCGGGTGTTTTCTGGCGGGGCAGTCGTGGCGATTCAGCTGCGCGGACGCGTCATGACGAACAGCTCACTTCCAGCGAACTCGCCCAGTCGGGCGGCAGGCCGGCATAGGCCGCGTATTCGGGTTGCTCGTCGAATGGCCGACGCAGCACAGCCGCGAGCCGTTCCACTTCGGAGAAATCCTTCTCTTTTGCACGCTGGATCGCGGTTTCCGCCAGATGGTTGCGAAGTACGAATTTGGGGTTCACGCGATTCATTGCAATGGCGCGCGCGGCATCGTCGCGCGACTCTTCGGCGAGCCGCGCGCGGTAGTCGTTCGCCCACGCGTCGAAGGCGGCGAGATCGAGGAACAGGTCGCGCGCCGGCGCATCGCCGCTCGCGTCGTGTTTCGACAGGCGCGCAAGGTTGCGGAACGTCAGCGTGAAATCGGCGCGGTTCGCGTGCATCACTTCGAACAGCCGGTTGACCAGCGCGTCGTCGCCTTCGCGCGTCTGTTCGAGGCCGAGCTTCGCGCGCATGCGGTTTTCGAGCGCCGGCGCGAAGCGCTCCTTGAAGCCGGCGAGCACGTGCTGCGCATCTTCGACCGCCTTGTCGGCGCGCACGCTTTCGTCGTGCCGCGCGCCGAAGAGCGGCAGCAGTCCCTGCGCGAGGCAGAAGAGGTTCCAGTACGCGATCTGCGGCTGCAGCCGGTACGCATAACGGCCTTGCGTATCGGAGTGATTGCAGATGTGGCCGGCGTCGAAGCCATCCATGAAGCCGAACGGGCCGTAGTCGATGGTCAGGCCGAGGATCGACATGTTGTCGGTATTCATCACGCCGTGACAGAAACCGACCGCCTGCCAGTCGACCATCAGATCCGCGCTGGAGCGCACCGCTTCGGCGAGCAGTGCCAGATACGGATCGTCGGCCTCCTTGCAATGCGGATAGAAGCGCTCGATCACGTGATCGGCCAGCGCGCGCAATGCGTCGACGCGATCGTTCGCATAGAAGTGCTCGAAGTGGCCGAAGCGCACGAAGCTCGGCGCGACGCGCGTGACCACCGCGGCGGTTTCGATCGTCTCGCGCCGCACCGGCTGGTCGGAGCCGATCACGCATAACGCGCGCGTGGTCGGAATGCCGAGATGATGCATCGCCTCCGAACACAGAAATTCACGAATCGACGAGCGCAGTACCGCGCGGCCGTCGCCCATGCGCGAATACGGCGTGCGGCCCGCGCCTTTGAGCTGCAGTTCGAAGCGCTCGCCGTCGTGTTCGAGCTCGCCAAGAACGAGCGCGCGACCGTCGCCGAGCTGGCCGGCCCACACGCCGAACTGATGTCCGGAGTACACCGACGCATAAGGCAGCGAGTCGGCCGGCCAGTCGCGCGTCGCGTTACCGCAGAACAGATCGATGAAGCCCGGCTCGCGCTCGATGCCCTCAGGCAAGCCGAGCTGCGCGGCGGCTTCGGCCGAGAAACCGACGAGGTAGGGTGCGTCGAGCGGCGCGGCGGGCAGGCGCGTGTGAAACGTGCCGCCGAGCCGCGCGAACGCGTTGGCTGGGGGAGTGGCAAGTGTGTTGGAAAGATCCGTCAAAGCCGCGGATAGCCCTGCAATGCTTGGGGAAAACGACATGTTGAGCGCCTCTGGATTAACCGATATTGTAAGTCCGCGCCTGCGGCGACGCTGGCCGGCCGCCTTCGTCGCTCGGACCATGCCCGCCGACACCCACAAGCACAAGCACAAGCCGAGGAGACCCCGCCTTATGACGACGCCGCTGCTGGGCCAGATGATGGACGTGCCGCTCAACGTGTCATCGCTGCTCGCGCATGCCGCGCGGCATTTCGGCAGTACCGAGATCGTGTCGCGGCGCATCGAAGGCGATCTGCATCGCTACACGTACCGCGATTGCGAGAAGCGCGCGAAACAGCTCGCACAGGCGCTGCTCGCGCTCGGCGTCGAACCGGGCGAACGGATCGGGACGCTCGCGTGGAACGGCTACCGGCATCTCGAAGCGTATTACGGCATCACCGGCTTCGGCGCCGTGTGCCACACGATCAACCCGCGGCTTTTCGCCGAGCAGATCGCGTACATCATCAATCACGCCGACGACGCGTACGTGTTGTTCGACACGACCTTCGCCGCGCTCGTCGACACGCTCGCGCCGCAGTGCCCGCGCGTGCGCGGCTGGATCGCAATGTGCGACGAAGCGCATCGGCCGGCCATGCAAACGCCGGATGGCCGGCCCCCCGTGCTGTGCTACGAAACGCTGATGGACGGGCAGGACGGCCGCTTCGACTGGCCGGCGCTCGACGAGCGCCAGGCGTCCTACCTCTGCTATACGTCGGGCACGACCGGCAATCCGAAAGGCGCGCTGTATTCGCATCGCTCGACGGTCCTGCACGCGTTCGGCGCGGCGCTGCCCGACGCGATGAGCCTGTCCGCGCACGACTCGGCGCTGCCCGTCGTGCCGATGTTCCATGTGAACGCATGGGGCCTGCCTCATGCGGGCCCGTTGACCGGCGCGAAGCTCGTATTTCCCGGCAAGGATCTCGACGGCAAGTCGTTGTACGAACTGATGGAAAGCGAGCGCGTCACGTATTCGGCGGGCGTGCCGACCGTATGGCTCGGTCTGCTGAACTACCTGCGCGAGACGGGCGCGAAGTTTTCGTCGCTCGAACGCACGGTGATCGGCGGCTCAGCGTGTCCGCCCGCGATGCTGCGCATCCTGGAGGACGACTACGGCGTGCAGGTGATCCATGCATGGGGCATGACGGAGATGTCGCCGCTTGGCACCTTGTCGAAACTGACGTGGGAGCAGAGCCAGCGGCCCATCGCGGAGCAGCGCAAGCTGCTCGAAAAGCAGGGCCATGCGATCTATGGTGTCGATATGAAGATCGTCGGCGAGGATGGCCGCGAGCTGCCCTGGGATGGCGTTGCGTTCGGCGATCTGCACGTGCGCGGAGCGTGGGTGATCGACCGGTACTTCCGCACGGACGAGTCACCGCTCGTCGATGGCTGGTTCCCGACCGGCGATGTCGCGACGATCGACCCCGACAGCTTCCTGCACATCACCGACCGCTCGAAGGACGTGATCAAGTCGGGTGGCGAATGGATCAGTTCGATCGACATCGAGAACGTCGCGATCGCACATCCGGCGGTCGCGGAAGCCGCGTGCATCGCGTGTGCGCATCCGAAGTGGACCGAGCGGCCGCTGCTCGTCGTCGTCAAGCGCGCGGAGCACGAGCTCACGCGCGACGAGCTGCTCGCGTTCTACGAAGGCAAGGTCGCGAAGTGGTGGATTCCCGACGACGTCGTGTTCGTCGACGAGCTGCCCCACACGGCGACCGGCAAGCTGCAGAAGCTGAAGCTGCGCGAACTGTTCCGCGCCCACGTGCTGCCATCTGCGCTTGAAGACAGCCGCAACTGTCCGCTGACACCCTCCGCCTAGGGGAAACCCCGCTCGCCAACAAATTGAACGCTCGTGCTTTTTTAGTGTATTCTGCCTGCTGACCCCGGAGCCGTCGCTTGAAAAAGCCTGACAATGAGCAGGCTCGACGGACCGGACAGGCGGCGCATCAGGCGCCGCCTCAATGCATGGATCGCACGGAGGCACGCAGATGGCAGTGGACTACACAACTCGTGACGGCGTCGCCGTCCTCACGCTGAACAATCCTCCCGTCAACGGGCTTGGGCTGTCGACGCGAACGGGTATCGTCGAAGGGCTCGAGCGCGCGCAGAACGATCCGGCCGTCAAGGCCATCGTGCTGACCGGCGCGGGCAAGGCCTTTTCGGGCGGCGCCGACATCACTGAATTCAATACGCCGAAGGCGACCCAGGAGCCGACGCTCCCGACGGTCATTGAAGCCGTCGAAGGCAGCGCGAAGCCGGTCGTCGCTGCAATCCACAGCGTCGCTATGGGCGGTGGCCTCGAGCTTGCGCTCGGTGCTCATTACCGCGTCGCGGCGGCCGGCGCGCAGATCGCGCTGCCCGAGGTGAAGCTCGGCATCCTGCCAGGCGCGGGCGGCACGCAGCGTCTGCCGCGCGCGATTGGTCTCGAAGCGTCGCTGAACATGATCGTGTCCGGCGCGCCGGTGCTCTCCGAGAAGCTCGCCGATTCGGGCCTGTTCGACGAAGTCGTCGCGAACGCCGCCGAGTTGGCCGACACCGCGCTCGCTTTCGCGCGCAAGGTCGGCGCGCAGGCAGGTCCGCATCCGAAGGTGCGCGACCGCAAGATCGAGCATCCGAACGCGGCTGGTTTCATCCAGTTCGCGCGCAACAGCGTCGCGGCAATCGCGAAGAATTTCCCGGCGCCGCATAAATGCATCGACGCGGTCGAAGCCGGTGTAAACGACGGCTTCGACAAGGGCCTCGCATTCGAGCGCGAATGCTTCACCGCGCTCGTGCAGACGCCGGAGAGCCGCGCGCTGCGTCACGCGTTCTTCGGCGAGCGCGCGGCGAGCAAGATTCCCGATGTGCCGTCCGATACGCCGGTGCGCGACATCACTCAGGTGGCCGTGATCGGCGCGGGCACGATGGGTGGCGGCATCGCGATGAACTTCATCAACGCGGGCATTCCGGTCACGCTGCTGGAAACGAAGCAGGAAGCGCTCGAGCGCGGTCTCGCGACGATCCGCAAGAACTACGAGGCGTCCGTCGCGAAAGGCAAGCTGAAGCCCGAGGTGATGGAGCAGCGCCTCGCGCTCCTGAGCCCAACGCTCTCCTACGACGACCTGAAGCAGGCCGACCTGATCGTCGAAGCCGTGTTCGAAGAACTGGGCGTGAAGGAGCAGGTATTCCGCCGGCTCGACGAAGTCGCGAAGCCCGGTGCGATTCTCGCGTCGAATACGTCGACACTCGACGTCGACAGGATCGCCGCGTTCACGAAGCGTCCGCAGGATGTGGTCGGCATGCACTTCTTCAGCCCGGCCAACGTGATGAAGCTGCTCGAAGTCGTGCGCGGTAAGGAGACCGCCAAAGACGTGCTCGCCACCGTGATGAAGCTCGCGAAGAAGATCAGGAAGACCGCGGTCGTGTCGGGCGTGTGCGACGGCTTTATCGGCAATCGCATGATCGAGCAATACATTCGCCAGGCGCTCTTCATGCTCGAAGAGGGCGCGCTGCCCGCACAGGTCGACCGCGCCATCGAGAAGTTCGGCTTCGCGATGGGTCCGTTCCGCATGAGCGACCTCGCCGGTAATGACATCGGCTGGGCGATCCGCAAGCGTCGCTATCTGGAACACCCGGACATGCATTACTCGAAGGTCGCCGACCGTCTGTGCGAGATGGGCCGCTTCGGCCAGAAGACCGGCGGCGGCTGGTACGACTACAAGGCGGGCGATCGCACCGCGTATCCGTCGAGCGTGGTCAACGACATGATCGGCGAGTACTCGAAGGAAACCAGCGCGGAGCGCCGCAAGATCAGCGACGAGGAAATCGTCGAGCGTCTGGTGTTCGCGCTCGTCAACGAAGGCGCGAAGATTCTCGAGGAAGGCATCGCGTCGAAGGCGTCGGATATCGACATGGTCTATCTGACCGGCTACGGCTTCCCGCTCTATCGCGGCGGCCCGATGCTGTACGCCGACACGGTCGGGCTCTACAACGTCGAGCGCGCGATTCGCCGCTATGCGGCGCGGCCGAACGGCGACGCGTGGAAGCTCGCGCCGAGTATCTCGAAGCTGGCCGCCGAAGGGCGCGGCTTCAACGGCTGAGTCGAACGCACGGATTGAGCGATGCGGGTTCGGCTTGCATCGCTCGCATGAAACGACAGAGGCGGCGCGGTGATGCGCTTTTGAGCGCACGGCAGTGAGCCGGCGCGCCGCTTTCGACATAGCAATTGGAGAAACGCATGACTGATGCCGTAATCGTATCCACCGCCCGCACGGGCCTCGCCAAATCGTGGCGCGGCGGTTTCAACATGACGCACGGCGCGACGCTCGGCGGCCACGTGACGCAGGCCGCGGTCGAGCGCGCGAAGCTCGACCCGGCGCGCGTCGAGGACGTGATCATGGGTTGCGCGAATCCGGAAGGCGCGACGGGCGGCAATATCGCGCGGCAGATCGCGTTGCGCGCGGGCCTGCCGGTCAGCGTGCCGGGCATGACCGTGAATCGTTTCTGCTCGTCGGGATTGCAGACGATCGCGCTCGCGTCGCAACGCGTCATTGCCGGTGAAGGCGACGTGTTCGTCGCGGGTGGCGTCGAATCGATCTCGTGCGTGCAGAACGAGATGAACCGCCACATGCTGACCGAAGGCTGGCTCACCGAGCACAAGCCGGAGATCTACTGGTCGATGCTGCAGACCGCCGAGAACGTCGCGAAGCGCTACTCGATCTCGAAGGAACGTCAGGACGAGTACGGCGTGCGCTCGCAGCAGCGCGCGGCGGCCGCGCTCGAAGCGGGCAAGTTCAGGGACGAGATCGTGCCGCTGACGGTTCTCGCCGGCGTCGCCGACAAGGCGAGCGGCCGCCTCTTCACGAAGGAAGTGACCGTCAGCGGCGACGAAGGCATTCGCGCCGACACGACGCTCGAAGGGGTGTCGAAGATTCGCACCGCGATGCCGGGCGGCGTGATCACGGCGGGCAATGCGAGTCAGTTCTCGGACGGCGCATCGGCCTGCGTGGTGATGAACGCGAAAGTCGCGGAACGCGAAGGGCTGCAGCCGCTTGGTATTTACCGCGGCTTCGCGGTGGCCGGTTGCGAGCCTGACGAAATGGGCATCGGCCCGGTGTTCGCGGTGCCGAAGCTGCTCAAACAGGCCGGCCTGAAGGTCGAGGACATCGACTTGTGGGAACTCAACGAAGCGTTCGCGGTGCAGGTGCTGTATTGCGCGGACAAGCTCGGCATTCCGCACGACCGACTGAACGTGAACGGCGGCGCGATCGCGGTCGGCCATCCGTATGGCGTCTCGGGCGCGCGGCTGACGGGTCATGCGCTCATCGAAGGCAAGCGGCGCGGCGCCAGGTTCGTCGTCGTCACGATGTGCATCGGCGGCGGGCAGGGCGCGGCAGGTTTGTTCGAAGTGGTTTGAGCGGACGTGGGCCGGGGTCATTGCCAGCCCGCGTCCGATGACGGCAGGCTTAGCGTCCCCTGATCGGTGAATCGCGTGGTACCGGTCATGCCACCCGCGAGCTTGCCGCGCAGAACGTACGGAACCTGTCCGGACTGCGCGGCGCCGGCTAACGCGAAGGCTTGACGAACCGCGGCGAAAGCCGGCACGGTCAGCGGCACGGTGACGACGGTTTCGCCGAAGCGCGGCACGGTGCCGCTCTCGTCGCTGACTCCGCTCGCGAACGGCTTGCCGTTCAGTTCGAGATCGAGCGACACGCCGTTGAAGCTGATCGGGGAGTCGTTGGGATTCTGCACGCGCAGCTTGAAGTTGAAGCGCATCTCCATGCCCTGGCCAGCGATCGGCTCGATGCCCGCCACATTGACGCGCAACGGGTCGGCGCCGAACATCCCCGCGCAGCCAGCGAGTGTCAGCGTGACAACGACAACGACGGCGAACAGACGCCACACATCTGAGACCTTGCCTGGCAGCAGCGCGCGAAAGAATGACATGGCCTGCACCTCGAACGAAGCGGGTTGGTCATGCATTGTAACGGGCCGCGTGGCGCGCGCAGTGACGTTTCAGGCGGCACGCCGCCACCGTATGCGCACGACGCAAGCGAGACGCCGAACGGCTTGCAGAATGAAACCGCGCGCGCTGTGTTCAGCGCGCGCAGGCAGCACGATGAACGCGGCGCGATTGCCCTGCGTCGCGCGGATCGACACGACGCCACGTTGCGACGTCACAAACCGCTCGCCTTCTTGCAACGTGAACGACATGAGCGGGGAGTCGTTGCCGAGCCACGCGAGCGAATGATCGCGGAAGACGAGTTGCAATGCACCTTCGAGCGCGATGATCGAACTGCGGGCGCGCAAGTCGTGCAGGACCATCTGACCGGCGGCAAGACGCGACGCCGCGGGGCGATGCAGATCTGCATCGGGTAAAGAGCGAGGTTGATGGCGGGATGGACGCAAAGGCATGGCCGATTCCTTTAAACCGTTTTCGTGTCACACAGCTTAGGGAGTCCGTCCAGATGAAAACAGCCGCAGCGGCCGGCAATCTGAACCGGTACAGTGGTGGGTTTTGTCACGCTGTATCGGTCCGAATCACGTCGATGTGTATCTGTCGCGGCGAGCGATCTATCCGCACCATCGGCTCATGAGCGAACCCCTCTTCACACCGCAAGATCTCTCGACGGACCGGCCAGCCGAGCGCCAGCCGCTTTACCGGCAACTGGCCGACCAATACCGCCGCGCGATCGGCAACGGTGTGCTGCGCCCGGGCGAGCGCATGCCGTCGATGCGCGCATTCATGCAGCGCCACGGCGTGAGCCTCGCGACAGCGACCGAGAGCTATCGCGAGCTCGAACGCGCCGCGCTGATCGACGCCCGGCCGCGCGCCGGCTATTTCGTGCGCGTGCCGCCGACGGCTGTGTTGCCCCGCGCCGCCGAGCCCGATCTCGCGATGCAGCCCGGCGCCGCCGCGCAGTTCGTCGGCATTCACTCGGAAATTTCGGCGCTCGTGTCGAAATTCCAGCGCCATCCGCACGCGCTCAATCTCGGCGGCGCGACCGCGTCGCCCGATCTCTATCCGACCGATGCGCTGCAAAAAGCCGCCGTGCGCGCGTTGCGCCGGCGGCCTACCTTGCTGACCGCCGTCGGGCCCGATCAGGGTGATCCGGCGCTGCGCGCCATCATCGCCCGGCGCGCACTGGAGGCCGGCAGCCAGCTCGGCGCGGACGCCATCATCATGACGCACGGCGGCGTCGAAGCGATGAACCTCGCGTTGCGCGCGGTGACGCAGCCGGGCGACACGGTCGCGGTCGAATCGCCGTGCTTCTTCGGATTGCTGCAGGCGCTCGAAAGTCTCGGACTGCGCGCGCTCGAAATTCCGACCAGCCCGAGTACCGGCCTCGCGATCGAGGCGCTGTCGTTCGCGCTGGACACGCATCCGGACATCAAGGCGGTCGTGGTGGTGCCGAACCTGCAAAACCCGCTCGGCAGCGTGATGCCGGATGCGCACAAGGCGAGCCTCGTCGAACTGTGCGCGCGCGCCGGCATCGCGCTGATCGAGGACGATCCCTACCGCGAGCTCGTCGATGCCGCGCAGCCGCTTCGCTCGCTGAAAGCCTGGGACACCGATGGCACCGTGATCCAGTGCACCTCGTTCAACAAGACGCTGGCCCCTGGCATGCGCGTCGGCTGGATCAACGGCGGCCGATGGCATCGGCGCATCGGCATGCTGAAGTTCGCGCAGTCGCGCCACAACGAACAGTTGTCGCAAGTCGTGCTCGCCGGGTTCCTGGAGACGAGCGCGTACGAGCGCCATTTGCGGCGTTTGCGCGAGAGCTTGCAACTGCAGCGTGAGCGGATGGCCGCGGCAGTGGCGGCATCGTTTCCCGACGGCACGCGCTTCACGCCGCCGCGCGGCGGGATGTTTTTCTGGATCGAATTGCCGCGTGAAGTATCGTCGTCGGCTTTTTTCGATGCCGCGTTGGCTGACGGTATTCGCATCATGCCGGGCACGGTGTTTTCGAACGCGGGGCGTTTCGATCACTTCATCCGGCTCAGCTGTCCGAGTGCGGATCTGGATCTGACCGACGAAGCAGTGCGCAGACTGGGGCGCCTGGCGGCACGGATGGCGGCCCATGCGCCAACGCGATAGCGGGTATCATTTCCGGTTGCGAGCAGCCACCGAGTTGACGAAATGGCGTGATGCGCAAGCTCGCCGAACCTGCCGAAGGCTCCACACGCGCCGTCGGCTACCCAATCTGATACCCAGGTAATGACCGATCCATCCACCCCATCCAGAACGGGCCATGCATCGTTGCTCGAAAGCCCGTTCGTCGAGCGTCTCGGCGCACAGTTGTTGTCGGCCGCCGACGGCGTCAGCGAAGTCGTACTGCCGTTGCAGCCCGATCATATGAACACGTGGGACGTCGCGCACGGCGGCGTCACGATGACGCTCGCCGACGTCGCGCTCGCGACGGCCGCGCGCAGTCTCGCCGCCGACGGCGTCGGCGTCGTTACCGTCGAGATGAAGGTCAACTTCATGCAGCCGGGCCGCGGCGAGTTGCGCGCGACCGGCCGCGTGCTGCATCGCTCGACGACGATGGCCTATTGCGAAGGCGAGATCCGCGATAGCGCTGGCCACTTCGTCGCGAAAGCGCTTGGCACTTTCAAGTACATGCGCCGCCTCGCGGTGGGCCGCGACATCGCGCAACAGCGTCTGCGCAGCGATCCGTCGGCGAAGCCCGGTCCGAGCGACTGAGCACCCATCGCATTCAACCATTCAAGGAAAGACCTGGATCCACCGGATGCAGGTCAGCCCATTAATCCAAGGAGACGACCTCATGGCCCAGATCAACCGCCAGTTGCTGCTGGTTTCGCGCCCGCAAGGCGAAGCCACGCCCGATAACTTCAAGCTCGTCGAAACGCCGCTCGCGCCGCTCGCCGACGGCGAAGTGCGGGTGCGCAACCATTACCTGTCGCTCGATCCGTATATGCGCGGACGCATGAACGACAGCAAGTCGTACGCGGCGCCGCAGCCGTTGAACGAAGTGATGATCGGCGGCACGGTCGGCGAGGTCGTCGAGACGAGGAATCCGAAGTTCACGGTCGGCGACAAGGTCGTCGCGATGTTCGGCTGGCAGGAGTACGGCACGTCGAACGGCGCGGGCATGCAGAAGGTCGACGACACGCACGTGCCGCTGTCGGCGTATCTCGGCCCGGTCGGCATGCCGGGCGTCACCGCGTGGTACGGGCTGAACCGCATCATCGCGCCGAAGGCGGGCGAGACGGTGGTCGTCAGCGCGGCGAGCGGCGCGGTGGGCAGCGTGGTCGGCCAGCTCGCGAAGGCGGCGGGGGCGCGCGCGGTCGGCATCGCGGGCGGCGCGGACAAGTGCCGCTATGTGGTTGAGACGCTCGGCTTCGACGCGTGCGTCGACTACAAGGCCGGCAATCTGTACAAGGACCTGAAGGCCGTCACGCCCGATGGTGTCGATGGCTACTTCGAGAACGTCGGCGGCGAGGTGCTCGACGCCACGCTCGCGCGCATGAACGCGTTCGGGCGCATCGCGTTGTGCGGCTTCATCGCGGGCTATGACGGCCAGCCGCTGCCGCTGAAGCATCCGTCGCTGATGCTCACGCAGCGGCTGCTGGTGCAGGGTTTTATCGTCACCGAGCATATGGACGTGTGGCCCGAGGCGCTCAAGCAGCTCGGCGCGCTCGTCGCGCAGAAAAAGCTGCAATATCGCGAGACGATCGCGCAAGGGCTCGAAGCCGCGCCCGATGCCTTCATCGGTTTGCTGAAGGGCCGCAACTTCGGCAAGCAACTGGTCAAGCTGATCTGAGCATGACGCTAGGGAGTCAGAGGATGTTCGAATTCGCAGGCAAGGTGGCGGTGATCACCGGCGCGGGCGGCGGCTTCGGCCGCGCGTTCGCGCACAAGGGCGCGGCGCTCGGCATGAAGCTCGTGCTCGCCGACGTCAACGCCGACCAGCTCGCGCAGACCGTCGATGCATTGCGCGAAGCCGGCGCCGACGCGATCGGCGTGCCGACCGACGTGTCGAGCGCCGCGCAGGTCGAGGCGCTCGCGCAGGCAGCGCTCGCCGCGTTCGGCAAGGTGCACGTGCTGTTCAACAACGCGGGCGTCGGCACCGGCGGCTTCCTGTGGGAAAGCACGGCGAACGACTGGTCGTGGGTGTTCGGCGTCAACGTGATGGGTGTCGCGCACGGCGTGCGCGTGTTCGCGCCGATCATGCTCGCTCAGAACGAGCCCGCGCATATCGTCAACACGGCGTCGGTGGCGGGGCTGCTGGCGCCGCCGGCGATGGGCATCTACAACGCGTCGAAGCATGCGGTGGTGGCGCTGACCGAGACGCTTTATCACGACCTGAAGCTCGCGCAGGCTGGCACGGACGGCGAGGTCGGCTGTTCGCTGCTGTGTCCGGCTTTCGTGCCGACCGGCATCGCGGATGCCGAGCGCGCGCGTCCCGACGGGTTGCGCAACGCGAGCCGGCCGACGCGCTCGCAGATCGCCGCCGGCAAGCAGTTGCAGCGCGCGGTGCAGTCGGGCAAGCTCACCGCCGCCGATGTCGCCGACATCGCGTTCGAGGCGATCGCCGCGCGGCGTTTCTATATCATCACGCATCCGGGCATCATAGCGACCGTGAAGCTGCGCCACGAGGATATCGAACAGTTGCGCGAGCCGTCCGATCCGATGTCGCTGAAGCCCGAGGTGAAGAACGCACAGTAGCGGCGCGGCCGGCGAGGCCGGTGCGCCGGCTCCTGCTCACTTTTGGCGCAGCCGCGCCGCCCGATGCGCGACGCGCGTCACGTTGCCGAAACCATGCCGCTGAATCCCACGATCGAGCAGGTGCTCGACATGATCGCGCGGGCGAAACGCCCGCAATATCACCAGATGAGCCCGCAAGCGGCGCGCGCGTCGTACGAGAAAAGCGCGCCGATTCTCGAGATCGCGAGCGCGCCGATGTTCTCCGTCGAAGACCTGCGCGTGCCGACGCGCGACGGCGCGACGATCCGCGCGCGCCTCTACTTCCCGGTCGAGCCGAACTGGACCGAACCGATGCCGGCGTTCGTGTACTACCACGGCGGCGGCTTCACGGTCGGCAGCGTCGATACGCACGATGCGCTGTGCCGGATGTTCGCGCGCGACGGCCAATGCGCGGTGCTGTCGGTCGATTACCGGCTCGCGCCCGAGCACAAGTTTCCGACCGCGGTCGACGATGCTTTTGACGCGCTAGGCTGGCTGCACGAGCACGCGGCCGAATTCGGCATCGACGGAGCGCGGCTCGCGGTGGGCGGTGATAGCGCGGGCGGCACGCTCGCGACGGTTTGCGCGGTGCTCGCGCGTGATGCCGGCATAGCGCTCGCGCTGCAATTGCTGATCTATCCGGGCACGACCGGCCATCAGCAGACCGACTCGCATTCGCGCCTCGCCGACGGCTTCCTGCTGTCGGGCGACACGATCCAGTGGTTTTTCGAGCAATACATCCGCGACAGCGGCGATCGCGACGATTGGCGTTTCGCGCCGCTCGACGGCGAGCGCGGCGCGCCCGATTTTCGCGGCGTCGCGCCCGCGTGGATCGCGACCGCCGAATACGATCCGTTGAGCGACGAGGGCGATGCGTATGGGGAAAAGCTGCGCGCGCTCGGCAATTCGGTCACGCTCAAGCGCTACCCAGGCATGATCCACGAATTCTTCAAGATGGGCGGCTTCGTGCCCGAAGTCGCGCAAGCGCATGCGGATGCGGCGGCCGCGTTGCGCTCGGCATTCGGCATCGGGTGAGGGCGCTTCTCGCGACGCGGTGAGCGGCTGGCCTGTGGCCGGACGATCACGCCACGCTCATCCGGTCGCGCTCGACATTGAACGCGAAGCTGCGCTCGAAATCGCCGGGTCGCACGATCCGGTGCGAGCCGTTGTCGTCGCTGCGCTCGGCGATCGCGACGCCGATCACCTCGCCATACGCGGCGACGCGCAAAGCGGTGGTGCTGCGCGTGCCGTAATCCGGCGATTCGATGAATGCCGCTGACAGCACGCGTTCGCGCTCCAGCGAAATGCCGGTCGATGGCAATTCGTCATCGCGCGCGAGGCGCGGATCGCGCATCAGATCGATCAGCCGTTCGAGCGGCGGCATCGCATCGCGCGCGAGCAAGGTGCCGAGCTCCGCACGCTTTCTGACGAGCTTCGGCCATGCGGTATCGAGCACTGCGTTCGAGATGCCGTGCGTGCCCGGCGCGAGCAGCGCAGGGCCGCCGCTGGCGTTGACGCCGCCGCGATTGCAGTACCAGGCAAGCTCGCGACGCGTCCAGTCGCCGA
This sequence comes from Paraburkholderia sp. HP33-1, assembly GCF_021390595.1. Taxonomy (NCBI): domain Bacteria; kingdom Pseudomonadati; phylum Pseudomonadota; class Betaproteobacteria; order Burkholderiales; family Burkholderiaceae; genus Paraburkholderia; species Paraburkholderia sp. HP33-1. The sequence continues at coordinate 1,646,639 of NZ_JAJEJR010000001.1, forward strand.
CCAGCAGATTGAAGCCGTTATAGATGTCGCCGGTTTGCGCGACGTGTTGCAGATACGCGAGCGGCGTCTCGTGCGGATGGCCGTCGGCGTCGCGCGCGGCGCTGGTCAGCCAGTCGCTGACGAGCGTGCCGCGGGTCGGCGCATCGGCGCGCATTTCGCCGGGCGCGCGGTAGTTGGTTAGCGCGGCGAAGCGGCCGTCGCGCGACAGCCCAAGCCACGTGCCGCCGCCGACGAGGTCGCGACCCGCCAGCACGTCCGGCGCGTCGCGCCACCAGCCGATCGGCTCGGCCGTGCGGCGGAAGAACTCGTCGCGATTCGCGGCGAGCGTGAACAGCGGACCGTCGAGCGCATCAGGTCGCCAGTCGAATACGATCAGGCACATCGGGAGCGTCTCCCGCTCAGAGCGTGGGGCTGCCGCCTTGTGCGGCAAAAATCGGACGAGAATAAAGCAGCCAATAAAAAAACGGCGCTCGGTTGCGCCGCCTTTTACCGTGCCTGACGATCAGACCTCGGCCGGCAAGCCGTAGGGCAGCGTCAGGAAGCGCAGCGCGGGGCCGTCGGCCGCGCCGAGATGCACGCCGCCGCTCTCGAGCGCCATGAGCTTGATCTCGACCAGCAGATCGACGCCGCCCGCCTGCGCCGACGCCGCGTTGACGATCATTCCGCACGGCTGGCCCGGATCGTCCGAGTGGAACAGCTCGGTGCCGGGGCGGACCGTATCGAGCTCGCCCGCGACGTTGGCGAGCGACGTGCGCCGTTTGATCGTGCCGCGATACTGACTGCGCGCGACCACTTCCTGACCTGGATAGCAGCCCTTGCGAAAATTGACCGCGCCGAGCACGTCGAAGTTGACCATTTGAGGCACGAATTGCTCGACGACCGGCTGCGTGATGCGCGGTTCGCCCGCGCGGATGTCGAGCCAGTCCCACACCGCCGGCGATACGCGCTTGAGCTTGCCGTCGAGCGACGGCAGCAGCGCTTCGACCTGCGCCTTCGGCCCGATCCACAGATAGCGCAGCCGCTCCAACGCATCCGGCACGCGGATCAGCGTGCCCGCCGTGCCGTCGACCTGCACGTGCACACCGTCGGGCAGCGCGTCGAACACGCCGGACAGCGCGCGGCGCACGTCGCCCGCGAGGCCGATCACCGTGAGTTCGCCGCTCGTATCGGCGAGCTTCGCCTTGGCGCGCAGCACGAACATGGACAGGCGCTTTTGCACCGCGGCCTGCACGTCTTTCGACACCAGCAGGCGGATCGTGTCGCCGCTGCGCCAGCACAGGAACGACGCGAGCAGCCGGCCCTTGGCCGAGCAGTAGCCGGCAAGGCGTGCGTTCGCGGCGTCGAGATGCTGGACGTCGTTGGTCAACTGGGCGTGCAGGAAGCTCGCCGCGTCGTCGCCGGTCGTGTCGATCACGCCGAACTGCGGTAGCGGCATGTAGGCGCCATGTTCTAGCACGGCGGCGAACTCTTCGGCCGACGGGCGCGGCAGCACCGGCAATGCGGCGGGCGCGGCGGCGGGAGCGTGAGCTGAGGCGTTGCCAGGTGCACTAACGAGCGGTGTGTTCATGGATTCCGGGAACAGTCAATTCTGACTTTGGCTAGGGCAAACAGTCATTATATTCAGTCCAACCCGGCCACGTTTTGCATGTCCCTGCTGAAATAAGGCTTTCGGAGAGCCTTATGCAGCAAGGTTTGCACGTTGTCACCCTTCGGTTGCGCCCATATTGTGGCCATGTTGGCGTGCTGTACCAGATGGTCAGGCGCAAGATGGGCATGCCGGAGAACGTACCAACTTGCCCAAGTATGGCGCACGTCGTGAAACCGGAAGTCCTCCGTCCCCGCGCGAGCACACTGCCGGTCCCACTGCGCGCTGCACCAACTGGTCGTCGGGATCGGCTTGCCGCATCTGACTGAAAGATGCGGCGGCGAGCCTGACGAGAGGCACGCTGATCGACTACGTGTCTAGTGAGCTGAAGCAGACGCTGGCCTTCTGGTTTGGCATGACGGCCGCTGGCTTGTCGCAGACGCGTGCGATTACGCAGTTCGCAGTGTCGCCCGGGGCTGTGACCGATGACCCTGCTGCCGCGGACGAAAAGTAAATGGACGACATGAAAAAGCCGACTTGCGAGGGTCGGCTTTTTCGTTTGGATGTCGATCCTAGCGGTACTCGTCAATCTCGACCGTGCCACCCATCGCTTCCATCATGGCGCGGATATCGTCCGGCACGTCGGGCACGCGGTCCCCAGCTTCGTTGTCCCAATAGCAGAAGAAGCGCATCTGCGCGCCGGTACGCTTGAGCAATTCCGGCAAATCCGATCGAGGCAGCGCCAAGCGCTCGACCAGATAGCGAAGATGAGGGCTTAGAAGGTCGCTCTGGATGTGCTCCTTACTTTGGATTCCCCACAGCCCAACACGAGCCGGAAACTCGCTAGTCTGACCAGACGGCGTGACGCGAAATTGCCCTTTCACGGTCTGCGTATCCGGCTCGACGCCAAAATAGTTTGTCCAGAATTCGGGCGGCTCCACGTCTTGATAGATAGAAAACGACGCGTGCGCACATTGATAGGGAGATTTCATTTTGTTCCTCACGGAGCCCAATTGTGCATGTTGTCGATAATCTCGCCATTGAACTCAACGTCTCCTCCGTCGTGCCAAATGACGTTATCGTCGCCGCGCAACCTGTAGAAGTACTTCATCGCGTGAATCATGTCACCGAATGTTTTCCGGTCGTAGCCGAGCATCCTGGCCGCATAGTTTTCCTTGTTCGTACTGGCCGCCAGTTCCTCCGCGTCGCCGTCCGGCATATCGGGCTGATAGTTGAACGGCTGCGCATTGTTCAGCGGCGTTGCAGGAGAAGCAGGCACTGACGACGCGGATTGAGGCGACGTCACCGCGCTTGCCAGTGTGTCCGGCCTCGGAGAGTCATTCGCTCGCGCAGTGTACCTGCGCCGTTTCCGCTCTTCCTCGATATAGCGCTCGACGTCCTTCCGCGAAGGCACGAAAATCAGACTACCCCTTTCGATCTCGCGGCAGATTGCCCGAGCAACCTGCAGGTTGTTCATCCTGTAGATGGGGGGACGCCCTGCATCATTCGTCCTCCCAAGCAGTCTACGCAGGTTATCCATTTCCACGGCGTCCGAGGTCCACGACTCCGGTCTCGCCCACCTCAGGAAGTCATCGCGAGCGGCCTGCAAGGCCTCCTGCAATTCGTCGTGCTCCTCGCGCGAAAGCTGCCCACCCACCCCGCGCCACCATGAGGCAATGCGGAATCCCCACGCCTCCTTTATGTCCATGAAATTCCGGCTGAACCGCATCCCGACTCCACGCCATTAGCTATTAGACCGGTCGCAAGGCTAGCAGGCAGCGACGGTATGGGAAATGGGCGGTGGATGATTCCGATGTCAAAGATGGTGCGGTCGCCGAAAGCACCTGGCACCTAACGCCGACACTCACACGCCGAATCGAGGCCGGTCTGTCGGCTTTGATGCTCGTGAGGGTCTGATCTGGTAGGCCCATTGCTTCCTGTGCCGCTTGTGCCGGCTGTGGACGCCTACCTCGCCGCGCATGAGGTCGAGCGGCTCGATGTCGAAGCCAAGGGCGATTTCGGTGGTCAGCTGGCGGATCCCGATGCCAAGGGCGGCGATCTGCGCGAGCGGGCGGAGGGCTTGTGACCAAAGCGTGCCCACATCTATACAATACGGGGCGGAAAGGGTCTAAAAACCTGCAAATGGGCAAAGCCCCAAAGCTGATCGGTGCGAGACTTTTCCGTTAAAAATCAGTCTGTTGCAATCTAAACGCTAATTCTTTCCCGTCGTGACCCTCCTGAAGAAATGTTTCGTCGCCGGCGCACTTGTCGTTGTGCTGGCCGCGGCGGCCATCGCCGCCGGATATTACTGGGCCACCCGTCCGCTCGAATTGACCCCGGCGCAACTCGACGTCACCGTCAAACCGCACAGCAGCCTGCGCAGCGTCGCGCAGCAGCTCAATCGCGGCGGCGTGCCGGTCGAGCTCGAGCTGTTCATCGCGATGACGCGGCTACTGGGCCTGCAAAGCGAGCTGAAATCCGGCAACTACGAGTTTAAAAGCGGCATTACGCCGTACGAGGTGCTGCAGAAAATCGCGCGCGGCGACGTCAACGAATACGTGGCGACGGTCATCGAGGGCTGGACCTTCAAGCATATGCGCGCCGAACTCGACGCGAATCCCGCGCTGAAGCACGACACGCTCGGCATGAGCGACGCCGATCTGATGAGCGCGATCGGCGCGCCGGAGGCGTCGATCGGCAACGGCGAGGGGCTGTTCTTCCCGGATACCTATCTGTTCGACAAGGACACGAGCGACCTCGACATCTACCGCCGCGCGTACCATCTGATGCGCGTGCGTCTGGACGAGGCGTGGCTCGCGCGCGCGCCGAACCTGCCGTACAAAACGCCGTACGACGCGCTGACGATGGCGTCGATCATCGAAAAGGAAACCGGCAAGCCGTCCGACCGGCCGCTCGTCGCCGCGGTGTTCGCCAACCGTCTGCGCGCGGGCATGCCGCTGCAGACCGACCCGACCGTGATCTACGGGATGGGTGACGACTACGCTGGCCGCATCAGGAAGAAAGATCTCCAGACCGACACTCCCTACAATACCTACACCCGGACGGGCCTGCCGCCGACGCCGATCTCGCTGCCTGGCGTCGCGTCGCTGCAGGCGGCGATGAACCCGGCGCAAAGCAGCGCGCTGTACTTCGTGTCGCGCGGCGACGGCAGCAGCATCTTTTCTGACACCCTCGGCGAACACAACAAGGCCGTGGACAAATACATTCGAGGGCAATGATGGCGCGCGGCAAGTTCATCACGTTTGAAGGCATCGACGGCGCGGGCAAGACCACCCATCTGGGCTGGTTCCGCGAACGGCTCGAGGCGAAGCTCGCGCCGAGCGGCCGCGCGGTGGTGATGACGCGCGAGCCGGGCGGCACGCCGCTCGGTGAGCAGATCCGCGAGATCGTGTTGCATCAGAAGATGGACCTCGAAACCGAGGCGTTGCTGATGTTCGCGCTGCGCCGCCAGCATCTGGCCGAGGTGATCGAGCCGGCGCTCGCGCGCGGCGACTGGGTGCTGTCGGACCGATTCACCGACGCGACCTTTGCGTACCAGGGCGGCGGCCGCGGCTTGCCGCGCGACAAGCTGGAGGCGCTCGAGCGCTGGGTGCAGGGCGGCTTCCAGCCGGATTTGACGGTGTTGTTCGATCTGCCGCCCGCCGTCGCGAACGAGCGGCGCAGCGCCGCGCGCAATCCGGATCGCTTCGAGAGCGAGTCGGCGGCGTTTTTCGAGCGCACGCGCGCCGAATACATGCGCCGCGCGGAAGAAGCGCCGCATCGATTCGCTATCATCGACTCTTCGCAAAGCATAGCTCGAATCCAGAAGAAACTTGAAGAATTGATTGCAATGCTTTGATTTTAAGGCAATATAATTTTTCATTATGGTGGTGCGCGATATTCACAGAACACGTGAAGTAGTGCTTACAACTTATTGATTCAAAAAAGATAAACGATGATCTATCCGTGGCAAGCCGATGACTGGAACCGCCTGCAGCAACTGCGCGGCCACTGGCCGCACGCGTTGTTGCTGCATGGCCAGGCGGGCATCGGCAAGCTGCGCTTCGCGCAGCACCTCGCGCAGGGTCTTCTGTGCGAGGCGTCGCAGCCGAACGGCGAGCCGTGCGGTGCGTGCGTGGCCTGCAACTGGTTCATGCAGGGCAATCATCCCGACTACCGCGTCGTCGTGCCGGAGGTGCTCGCTGCCGAAGTCGGTCCCGCGAACGCCACGAACGGCGCCGACGACAAGGCCGAAAAAACCGACAAGGCCGATGGCGACGAAGGCAAGAAGACCCGCACGCCGAGCAAGGAAATCAAGATCGAACAGGTTCGCGGTCTACTCGACTTCGTCGGCGTCGGTTCGCATCGCGGTGGCGCACGCGTGGTCGTGCTGTATCCGGCCGAGGCGCTCAACGTCGCGGCCGCCAATGCGCTACTGAAGACGCTCGAAGAACCGCCCGCGGGCGTCGTGTTCCTGATGGTGTCGGCGCGTATCGACCGTTTGCTGCCGACCATCATCAGCCGCTGCCGTCAGTGGCCGATGAGCGTGCCCGCGTCGGACGCCGCCGCGCAATGGCTCACCGCGCAAGGCGTCAAAGACGCGCCCGCGCTGCTCGCCGAAGCGGGCGGCGCGCCGCTCGCCGCGCTCGCGCTCGCCAGCGACGAAAACCGCACGCTGCGCGACTGGACGCTCAAGCAGCTCGCGGCCGGTGCCGGGTGCGACGCATTCGCGTGCGGCGAGGCGCTGCAGAAGCTGCCGGTGCCGCTCGTGCTCGGCTGGCTGCAGCGCTGGATGTACGATCTGCTCGCACAGCGCACCGCAGGCTCGCCGCGATATTTCCCGCAGGCGTCGGCCGCGCTCACGCGCTGCGCCGCGCAGGCCGACGCCAATGCTTTCGCGCGCTTTCTGCGCACCGTCACCCGTCAGCGCGCCGTCGAGAACCATCCGTTGAACGCGCGGCTCGTGTTCGAGGAACTGTTTATCGGCTATCGCTCGCTGTTTGCGTGAGCCGGCCGTAACGAATTCCGTCTTTTTTCATTCAAGCGAAGCCACCATGAGCCTTTCCTACCGCGACGCCACGCTCGACGATCTGCCCGCGATCGTCGCCATCTACAATTCGACCGTTGCGTCGCGCCAGGTCACCGCTGACCTCGAGCCGGTCAGCGTCGAGAGCCGGCATGCGTGGTTTCATGCGCACGGCCCGCAGAAGCGGCCGCTGTGGGTCGTCGAGGATCCGCAGCAGGCGGGTCGCGTCATCGCATGGGTCAGCTTTTCCGATTTTTATGGCCGTCCGGCCTATCAGCGCACCGCCGAAGTCAGCATCTATCTGGACGAAAGCGCGCGTGGCCAGGGCCTCGGCAAGCAACTGCTGGCCGAGGCGCTCGCGGCGGCACCCGGCCTTGGCATCGACACGGTGCTCGGCTTCGTGTTCGGTCACAATGAACCGAGCGTGCGACTGTTCCGCGGCTTCGGCTTCGATGCATGGGGCACGTTGCCGCGCGTCGCGGTGCTGGACGGCGTCGAGCGCGATCTGGTGATTCTCGGCAAGCGCCTCGCGCACGCCAGTTGAGCAAGCTGTCCCAAGCGGCCTCGGGCACGGAACGGCCCGAGCGCCGGCCCACTTTTCGCAGGACCTGATCATGTTTGTCGATTCGCACTGCCATATCAACTTCGAAGGACTCGCGGACCGTCTGCCGCAAGTGCTCGAAAACATGCGCAGCCATTCGGTCTCGCACGCGCTGTGCGTGTCGGTGGATCTCGAAACACTGCCGTCGGTGCTGGACATCGCCAGCCGCTATGACAACGTGTATGCGTCGGTCGGCGTGCATCCCGATCATGAGCACATGCGCGAGCCGAGCGTGGCCGAGCTGGTCGAGCTGGCTGGGCACCCGAAGGTCGTCGCGATCGGCGAGACCGGGCTCGACTACTACCGCCTCGAAGGCCGCTCGATCGCCGACATGGAGTGGCAGCGCGAGCGCTTTCGCACCCACATCCGCGCCGCGCACGCGACGAACAAGCCGCTGATCATCCACACGCGCTCGTCGTCGGAAGACACCTTGCGCATCATGGCGGAGGAGCGCGCGGGCGTGCCAGGGGGCGTGATGCATTGCTTCACCGAGCCTTGGGCCATCGCCGAGCAGGCGCTCGCGCAGAATTTTTACATTTCGCTGTCGGGTATCGTCACGTTCAAGAACGCGACCGACGTGCAGGACGTCGCGCGTCGGGTGCCGCTCGACCGCTTGCTGATCGAAACCGACTCGCCGTATCTGGCGCCGGTGCCGTACCGCGGCAAATCGAATGAACCCGCGTACGTCAGTTATGTCGGACGCTTCATCGCGCAGCAGCGCGAGATGCCGGACGAGGCGCTCGCCGCCGCGACCACGCAAAACTTCTTCAGGCTGTTCGGGATTGCCGCGCCAGCCGATGCCTGATTTAGAAAACTTAGTAACATCAAATGGATAGGGACGTTTCCTAAAGTACTATATGAGACAACTTTCGACGTCGAACGCTGCTTTCCAACCGGCTTGCACTGGTCCGGCCGCCCGCGCGCTGGCACCTGCACGCCGCCTTGCGTGCGCCGCCGCGCTCGCATGCGCCGCGCTCGTCGCGCTGCCCGCCCATGCGGCTCCGATCGACTCGCTGATCAAGGCGGTCAAGTTCGACGACGTGTCCGGCGTCAACAAGCTGCTCGCGAAGGGCATGGATCCGAACAGCGTCGACAATCAGGGCATGCCGCTGCTCGTGATCGCCGCGCGCGAGAAATCGGACAAGGTCGCCGCCGCGCTGCTGGCCAATCCGAAGACCGATATCGAGATTCAGGACAAGGCCGGCGAAAACGCGCTGATGATGGCGTCGCTGATGGGCGACCTGGACTTCGTGAACCTGCTGATCGCGAAGGACGCCGAGGTCAACAAGAAGGGCTGGGCGCCGCTGCACTATGCGGCCGCGAACGGCCACGACGACATCGTCAAGGTGCTGCTCGACCACTCGGCCTACGTCGACGCGGGCTCACCCAACGGCACCACGCCGCTGATGATGGCCGCGCGCGGCGGCCACGTGTCGACCGTCAAGCTGCTGCTCGACAACGGCGCGGACCTGACGGTGAAAAACCAGATCGGCATGACCGCGCTCGATTTCGCGAAGACCTACAAGGAGCCGGACGTCGTCGAAGGGCTCACGGCGCGCATGCAGCAGACCCAACAACAGAAGCAGTAACGCTGTCGGCAGCCGGCCTGCTGCCGCGTAAAACAGTGCAGAATGACGACTTTGGCGCGCCGCGCGGCGCGCCGTCCGGATGCGGCAAAAAGACCGCTTGATAAACAACCCTGGAAAGGAACACCATGCTGCGGGCTTTGATTTTCGCCGGCGCGCTTGCCTTGCCGCTTTCGGCAGCCGCGTTTACGGGGGGCGACCTCAACAAGCTGTGCACCAAGACGGACGTGGCTTCGCGTAGCGCCTGCGCGGCCTACATCGAAGGCGCGGCCGACGGTATTTTCAACACGATCGATGCGATCGGCGGCACCACCGGCCCGCGCGTCGGCCAGTACTTCTGCCTGCCGCCGGATGCACGCTCGGCGCAACTGACCGATGCGGTGCGCAAGTACATCGCCGAGAACCCGAATGCCGCAGGCTACAACGCGAGCACGGCGATTTCGCTGGGACTCGGCAAGGCGTTTCCCTGCAAGAGCGGTGACTGATCGATAACCGCCGGGCATCGAAGAACCCGTTGTAACGCTCTCGCGCCATCGTGTGCGCCGGGTGTCGGGGTCATCGCTTCCGTCGGGGGCGATGACCCCGGTTGTCAGTAGTCCCGCAGGCGCGCCGCCGCTCATCGAGCCCGGAGGAAGATGCCCGTTATGCCTACTATCGACGACTTCTACCGTGTGGCGGCCGCGCCGCTGCATACATGGATCGGCGCGCTGATCGTGACGGCAATCGTGACGATCGTGGCCATCGGCATTCACCGCTTCGGCGCGCGGATCGTGATGCGCCTCGCGCAGCCGCATCCGCTGACGAGCGTCGTACTGCGCTACATCGACAAACCGTCGCTGTTCGCGCTCGTGAACCTCGTGTTCGCGTGGGTCTGGTCCGAGGCGCCCGATACCCTCAACTTCATCGAACAGGTGCGCGACGTCACCGGCATCGCGCTGATCGCTGCGCTCACGTGGCTGTCGGTGCGCGTCGCCGCCGGGATCGGCGAAGCGATCGTCCGCGCCCATCCGCTCGATACCGTCGACAACCTGCATGCGCGCCGCATCCATACGCAGGCGCGCGTGCTCGCGCGCTCAGTGATGATCGTGATCGTCTTCATCGGTGTGGGCGGCGCGCTGATGACCTTGCCGAACGTGCGTCAGATCGGCGCAAGCCTGCTGGCGTCAGCTGGTGTCGCTGGTCTGGTTGCCGGTATCGCGGCGCGGCCGGTGCTCGGCAATCTGATCGCCGGTTTGCAGATCGCGCTGTCGCAACCGATCCGCCTCGACGACGTCGTCGTGATCCAGAACGAGTGGGGGCGTATCGAAGAAATTACCGGCACTTATGTGTCGGTGCGGTTGTGGGATCAACGCCGGCTGATCGTGCCGCTGCAATGGTTTATCGAAAACCCGTTCTCGAACTGGACGCGCAGCAGCTCGCAGATCATCGGCACCGTGTTCCTGTTCGTCGATTACCGGATGCCGCTCGCGCCGCTGCGCGAGGAGCTCGCGCGCATCGTCGAGAGCGCGCCCGAGTGGGACCGCCGCGTGCAGGTGCTGCAGGTGACGGACTGCACCGAGCGCGCGATGCAACTGCGCGCGCTCGTGAGCGCGCCCGATTCCGGCCTCGCGTGGGACCTGCGCTGCCGCGTGCGAGAAGGATTGCTCGATTTCATTCACAGGCATTACCCCGAATACCTGCCGCGTGCGCGCGCCGAGGTGTCGGCGGAGCCGGAGACTGGCGGCGAAGGTCCGATCGACTGGGTGCCGCGCAGCCGGCAGGCGCCGGCCGGCAGCACCGCCGCGCATACCGAAGCCGATCCGGTGGCGAGCCGCATCGGCCGGCCTGGGACGGCCGAGGCCGAGCAGAAGACGAAAGAGCAGGCTTAGTTGCGCGTCGCGCGTCGCGAATCGATGTGCGGGCATGCAGATTGCTGTCGTTGGGTGCGCGCCAGGAACTACGGAGGACATGCAATATGGGCCGACTGATCGTCGTGTCGAATCGCGTCGCGACGCCGACGGAGACCAGGGGATCGGCGGGCGGACTCGCTGTTGGCGTATTCAGCGCGCTGAAGGATACCGGCGGCGTCTGGTTCGGCTGGAGCGGCGACGTGGTCAGTGAAACAGTCGCCAACGCGGGGCCGATGCTGGAACAGGACGGCGCGGTGACCTTCGCGACCGTCGGCCTCACACGCAAGGACTACGACCAGTACTACCGCGGCTTCTCGAACGCGACCCTGTGGCCGGTGTTCCACTACCGCAACGACCTCGCGCGCTACGAGCGCGCGGAATACGCGGGCTACCGGCGCGTCAACGCATGGCTCGCGCACAAGCTGGTGAAGCTGCTAGAACCCGACGACGTCATCTGGATTCACGACTACCATCTGATCCCGTTCGCCGAGGCGCTGCGCAGTGAGGGCGTGACGAACCGGATCGGTTTCTTCCTGCATATTCCGTTTCCCGCGCCGCAGCTTCTGCTCAATATTCCGCCGCACGAAGAGCTCGTGAAGTCGCTGTCGTGCTACGACCTGCTCGGGTTCCAGACCGTCACCGACCAGCAGGCGTTTCACGACTACGTGACGCGTCACGCCCGCGGCACGGTGAGCGCGCACGGTATCGTCGAGGCGTTCGGCCGTCAGCTGCGCACCGGCGTCTACCGCATCGGCGTGTTCCCCGACGAAATCGCCGAGCAGGCGAAACGCTACGAAAGCCGTCAGCACGTGCTCGACCTGAAGCAGAGCCTCGAAGGGCGGAAGCTGATCATGAGCGTCGACCGGCTCGATTATTCGAAGGGGCTAGTCGAGCGTTTTCGCGCGTTCGAGCTGCTGCTCGAACGCTCGCCCGAATGGCGCGGCAACGTCACGCTCGTGCAGATCGCGCCGCCGACGCGCTCGGACGTCGCGACCTATCAGAAGATCCGCCAGGATCTCGAATACGAAGCAGGGCGCATCAACGGCCGCTACTCGGGGCTCGACTACACGCCGATCCGCTATCTGAACCAGCAGTACGACCGCTGGAAGCTGATGTCGCTGTTTCGCGAGTCGCAGATCGGCTTCGTCACGCCGTTGCACGACGGCATGAACCTCGTCGCGAAGGAGTACGTCGCCGCGCAGAATCCCGACGATCCCGGCGTGCTCGTGCTGTCGATTTTCGCGGGCGCGGCCGCCGAGCTCTCAGGCGCGCTGCTCGTCAATCCGCACGACGCGATCGGCATGTGCGAGGCCCTGCAACGCGCGCTGCAGATGCCGCTCGATGCGCGCCAGCGGCGCCACGAGATCGACATGGCCACGCTGCGCAAGAACGATCTCGGCGTGTGGCGTGATACTTTCCTCCACGATTTGCGCAGCGTGCCCGAGCGCACCTCGGGCGAGGGCGGCGGCCACAAGTGATGGCGCCGCCGTCTGTCACCGGACGTAAGCCGCATGTAACAGTACCGAGCAATTGCAAGACCTGCGGCTTTTGCGCAGATACCAGGCAATACTGCCCCTAGCGACGATGCACCCGACGCTCAAGCGCGACGTGCATTGATCCAACGTCATGGCGCTGTCATACTCGGCATCGCCGACGGCGCTGCGGTTCGCGCGCCAGCCGTCGGCTTACGGAGACACAATATGAAGATTGCGCAGATCGCCCCGCTGACCGAATCGGTGCCGCCGAAGCTTTACGGCGGCACTGAGCGCGTCGTGTCGTACATCACTGAAGCGCTGGTCGAGCAGGGCCATGACGTGACGCTATTCGCGAGCGGCGACTCGGTCACGAGCGCGAAGCTCGAAGCGGTGTGGCCGCGCGCGCTGCGCCTCGATCCGGGCATTCGCGACCGCATCGCGCCGCATATGCTGCTGATGGAACTCGTGCGCCGCCAGGCCGAAGATTTCGACGTGCTGCATTTTCACCTCGACTACTACTCGTTCTCGGTGTTCAAGCGGCAGGACACGCCGTTCGTCACGACGATGCACGGCCGGCTCGACCTGCCCGAGCAGCAACCGGTATTCGACACGTTCAACACCGCGCCCGTGATTTCGATTTCAAATGCGCAGCGTCACCCGCTGCCGCAGGCGCGCTGGCTCACCACCGTCTATCACGGCTTGCCGGAGCAGCTCTATACGCCGCGACCGGTCGAGCAGAAGTACCTCGCGTTTCTCGGCCGGATTTCGCCGGAAAAACGCGTCGATACGGCGATCCGCATCGCGGGCCGCTGCGGCTTGCCGATCCGCATCGCCGCCAAGGTCGATGCGGCCGACCGCGAATACTTCGAGCGCGATATCCGGCCGTTGCTCGACCTGCCGTACGTCGAGTACATCGGCGAGATTGCCGATCATCAGAAAGCCGAGTTTCTGTCGGGCGCGCATGCGCTGCTGTTTCCGATCGACTGGCCGGAGCCGTTCGGTCTCGTGATGATCGAGGCGATGGCATGCGGCACGCCGGTGATCGCGTTCAATCGCGGCTCGGTGCCCGAAGTGATCGAAGAGGGCTTGACCGGGTTTATCGTCGAGGACGAGATCGGCGCGGTGGCGGCCGTCAACCGCCTGCACCTGGTGCCGCGCGCGGGCGTGCGGCGGCGCTTCGAGGAGCGCTTCACATCGCACCGGATGGCGCGGGAATATGTGGAGGTGTATCAGTCGGTGATTCGCGCGCAGAAGCGCTCGAGGTTCAAGGTGATCGATTCGTCGGGCGGCTGACGCCTGATCGTTGCAGAGTGGCGAAGAAGGACGGCGGTGCGCGATGCGCACCGCCGTTTTTTTATTGGAGCCTGAGCTACGGAGCCACGCCTGCGCGCATCGGGATGCACGCGAGCAGCGTGCTCAGATCTTCAGCCGCGTGACCTTGGTGCCTTGCAGCGACAGGTCGGCCATCAAGCCCGTGTTGGTCAGCACGAACACCTGCACCGGCGCGGTGGCCGTGGTCGTGTCGATCGCACCGTTCGCGCCGACCTTCACGAGCGCGACGGACGCATCGGCGCCGACCGCCCAGCCGTCCGCGTTGCGGAATTTGTCGAGCGAATCCTGCGTCATGAACAGGAAGATGATCGCCTTCGACTGCGCACCCGCCTGCAGGCCGAGCGAACCCGTCGCGGTGCTGTAGTAACCGACTGTCGTGCCGCCCACGCGCAATGCACCCTCGCCGTACTGTCCGCCGACGATGAAGCCCGCCTGCAGCACCGACGGGAACACCAGCACGCCGCGCGCCTTCGACACCAGCTCGCGCGAGCCCGGCACGGTCGTGAACAGCTTGGACAACGTGCCGTCGACGCTCGCGTCGATCGACTGTCGTTTCGAGGCGTCGATGTGGGGATTGTCCGGCGTGCTGCCCGTCGTCGTGCACCCGGCGAGTGCAAGGCCTCCGAAAGCAAGCGCAGCGGTCGTCTTCAAGATGAAGTGTCGTCTTTGCATCGTTGTTCTCCGTCATGGATCCGGGGCGCAACCGTCGTGGTGTCGCCCGGTTGCCTTTGAGTTATAACACAGGCCGGTTCATAAGGAGCGCCGTGCAATCACGCGAAAAGCCTTATGGAACAAGGCTTTGAGGCTGATTTTCGCGTCGCGCGGCGGGCCATCGACATGAAAATGAAAGTGTTGTTTCGATGCAGCGATTTGCAAAAGAGTGCATGCGGCACGGCCGCCTCTCACCCGTGATTCGCCGGACTTTTAACCGCGGGCGGGCGCCGCAGCGCGCGGCGCACCATGCCGATGATCGCGCCGATCGCGAACAGGATCGCCGCCGGCACGACCCAATAGCCGACGAACGCGTGCCACAGATAAGCGAACAGCGTCGAGCGGCGCACGCTGTATTCATTGATCGCGTCCTGCTGGCGCGGCGCGTTGGCGGCCAGCACATCGGCCGGGCAGCCGGCGGCTTTCGCCTCGTCGGGCTTGCCGTGGCAATGCGCGGGCGCGCCGGCCGCGCGCTGCGTGGTGGTGAAATTCCAGGTGGTCAGCGCGCGGTCGAGATCGACGGCGTTGTACGACATTTCCTCGCGGATCTCGTTGACCGCGACGATCGCCACGGGCACGGCCCAGAAGACGATGACAAGCAACCACCGCCTTAACCAGCGGTTTTTATGCTTCGATACCATCCTTGCCTCCAATCGATGCTCAGTAGCATCAACGACAAGATGGCGGCCCGCGTAGTTGATTAATTCTATATATGAGGGTGGGCCGTCTCCGCAGCCATCATAGAAGAAAACGGTGCGTTCCGGCGGGTGGACTGCGAAGGAGGGGGGCTCGATCGATGCGCATTGCGGGTGAAACGATGCGCCGGCGCCGCGTTGATCAGAGGGCGCCGGCGAGGGGGATGGCGAGGCCCGCGCTCAGTTGGCCGGCGCCGACGACAGACAGGTCTTCATGAATGCCTTGCGCTCGTCGCCCTTCTTGTCGCCCGCCTGCTTGTTGCACATCTTCATCTTGTCCTGCTGGCTCATCGGCGCTGCGGCGGCCGGTTTCGCGGACAGACAGGTCTGCATGAACGCCTTGCGCTCGTCGCCTTTCTTGTCGCCGGCCTGCTTGTTGCAGTCGGCCATTTTGGTCTGCTGACTGTTCTCCGCGAAGGCCGGCGATACGAGTACCGCGCCCAACACCAGCGTAGCGATAGCGGATTGAATCTTCATGGGACACTCCATCGGTAGTGATGAAAACGTTGTCTGGTCGCTCATGCGCGCGGGTGACGACGGCATTCAGTGACCCCTCTGCGCATCCATTATGGCAAACGCCGTCTGCGAGAACGGGCGAAAATGCATTCTGGTTGACAGCGGTCTGCGCTCGTTTTCCCCGAACCGGGCGGCGGCCCCGCCGACGCGGCGTTTGAAACAGTCGAATGAACGGGCGCGCGAATTTTCTTATGCAATGCAGATTAATTGGCTCGGCTATTTCAAACGTAACGAAACGAAATTCCAGTTTACGCTATTTGGATATGTGACTTAAATGAATTGATAATTCTTGCATTGCTGCGAATGCAAGTGAATAAAAAATAGTCAGTAAATTCGGTGGATTCCGTTATGCGAATGCGCGATCAGACGGATGCCGCTGCGGGTCAATCTTCATCCTCGCGAGGAGAGTTGGCATGCATTACCTGTTGATGTACGAGCTGGTACCCGACTATCTGGAGCGACGCGGCGAGTACCGCGACGCACATCTGAAGCTTGCATGGGCCGCCGCCGGGCGCGGCGAACTCCTGCTGGCCGGCGCGCTCGCGGAGCCAACGGACGGTGCGGTGCTGCTCTTTTGCGGTGCGTCGCCGGCGGTCGCGGAAGCCTTTGCCAGGGCGGATCCGTACGTGCTCTCCGGACTCGTCACGCGTTGGCGCGTGCGCGAATGGATCACGGTGGTCGGCGAGCACGCATCGAAACCGGTGCGCGTATAACATCGCTCGAAGCGACTTCGTCGTACCTGTAACGCCTCGAACTTGGCGCATGCGCGGCGCTCGCATGCGCGCCGGCCGTTGCTTCCATGCGACCGCACATGCGCATCGCCGTCTTTGCGCCGACGCTCGATATCGATGATCGGCCAACTATCAAAACGCATTGAAATGCATGCTGATTCGGAAATCGCATTTCGAAACGCTATTCCGTCAGGTTACGCGGTGTTGTGCTTTGCAATAGACCGATCCGACGCCGGATAAGCGGCAGCTTCTGTTACAGCAATACGTGAATCGACGCAGCGAAACGGACAAGATTGTTTCATTCCGTAACAGATGTCTAAAGTGTATTCATGCAAAGGTTGGGATGGTATGCTTCGTGCACAAATTTTCCCATGCACGAGTGAGACCTCGTTTTGTGCTTCGCAATAGGGATGAGCCGCACCACGTGTGGGCGGACTGTTCCGACAAGGCGAACGGACAAAACAAATTTGTGCAACCGAGGGCCGCACGCGGATCGTGAGAATCCGTGGCAGGCTCAACGCCGCTGCCAGGCCAGGCCGCGTGGAGAAAATCCAATGTTTTTCGATGAACTGAACAACGACGAATGGGCGTTGCTCGCGCCGCTTGTCTCCGACGAACCGGCCGTCCGTCTGAACCGGCGTGGCCGGCCGCGCGCCGAACCGCGCATCGTGACGAATGCCGTGCTGTGGATTCTGACCACCGGCGAGCCGTGGTCGAAGCTGCCGGGCCGCTATCCGTCCGGTCCAACGTGCCGCCGCCGCTTTGAAGAATGGCAATTGAACGGCACGCTGCTCGAGATGGTCCGCCTGTTGTCGCAGCGCGGCCGCACGTTCGCGTACATTCCCCAACCGGCGCCGCCCGTTACGGCCAGACCCGTGGCACCGGTTGCGCAAACCCCGAGCCCGCGCGACGACAACGGTCTGCGCGGCGTGTCATGGAAGAGTCCCGAGTCGTGGCAGGCGCCGGGCGTCGCCAGCGCGCTGAGCCAATGGCGCACGGCCGATCCGATCGCCGACATCACGCGCCAGTTGTCCGGGCTTCAGCAGGCGGGGTCCGCCCATGCGGGGACCGCCCATGCGGGGTCCGCCCAGACGGCACCCGCGCAGGCGGCGTCCGCGGCGGGGGCGGTGACGCACGCCGCAGCGGCCGCGGAGCAGGTGGATACGATGAGCGTGACGAATGTCACGCTGCCCGCGCCTGATGCACAGGCCGCAGCCGACGAACCGCGCCCGTCGCTATCGATGAGCCTCGCGCCGCGCGGCATGGAAGTCGCCGATTCGCGCGGTTATGTGATCTACGTGTTGGTCGAGGAAGTGCCGGGCGCGATGTATCGCGCGTCGGCGGAGATCATCAGGGACGGCAAGCGCGTCGAGCGCTCCGGCCTCGTCGGTCCGCGCTTCGCGGATGCTCAGCACGCGCAGCAGTTCGCGCTTGACTGGGGGCGTCAGTGGATCGATCGCGAGAGCGCAACCGATGCGGCGGCCGCGACGCAGACCCATGCAAGCGCCGAACCCATGTCGGCCAACCCTGCGCAGCGATCGGCGGGCCGTCCGTTGCCTGGCTTGCATCATGTGTCGGAACCCACGTCGATCAATAGCATGGCGAATCACGGGGGAAATCACGGCGCGCCGTTGCACGCGCCGCTGAATCCGTCATTGCATGCACTGCGCGCACCGGTGCGCCGCTATCCGTCCGACTCCGCGAGCACGGGGGGCGCAGGCACACCCGCGGTGACGACCGAAAGCAGCGCCACGGAGCGCTTTTCGCCCGCCTACAAGGA
The DNA here is from genome assembly GCF_021390595.1 of Paraburkholderia sp. HP33-1. Lineage (NCBI taxonomy): Bacteria > Pseudomonadati > Pseudomonadota > Betaproteobacteria > Burkholderiales > Burkholderiaceae > Paraburkholderia > Paraburkholderia sp. HP33-1. The sequence continues at coordinate 1,664,566 of NZ_JAJEJR010000001.1, forward strand.
GCTCATCTCGTACGTGGGATGAGCGCCCGGCAGTTCCCGCGGCCGCTTCACGCGGCCCCAGGTTGCGATCGATCGTGCGTCACTGCCGTCCGTACGTATCGTCGAAGCGCACGATATCGTCTTCGCCGAGGTACGAGCCCGACTGCACCTCGATCATTTCGAGCGGCATCTTGCCCGGGTTTTCGAGGCGGTGCGTGACGCCGAGCGGAATATAGGCCGATTCGTTTTCGGAGACGAGAAGGCGTTCGTCGCCGCGCGTGACGAGCGCGGTGCCGCGCACGACGATCCAGTGCTCCGCGCGGTGATGATGCATCTGCAGCGAGAGCCGGGCGCCCGGTTTCACGACGATGCGCTTGACCTGAAAGCGCTCGCCGGTATCGACGGAATCGTAGTTGCCCCACGGGCGATGCACCTTGCGATGGTTGGCCGCTTCGAGCCCGCCGTCTTCGCGAATCCGGTTGACGATCTTTTTGACGTCCTGCACGCGCGACCTGTCGGCGACGAGAATCGCATCGGCGGTCTCGACGACGACGAGATCCTGCGTACCGACGCAGGCGATCAGGCGTCCATCGGAATGCGCAAAGGTCGAGTTCGCGCCTTCGAACATCACGCGTCCGCGGCTCACGTTGCGATCAGCGTCCTTCTCGGAGATGTCCCAGATCGCGTCCCACGAGCCGACGTCGGACCAGCCGGCCTCTAGCGGCACGACCACGCCGGGCGCGATGCTCTGATCGCTGCCGAGCTGCTCCATCACCGCGTAGTCGATCGAATTCGACGGCGAGGCGCTGAACGCATCACGTTGCAGCCGGAAGAAGTCGCCGTCCGACTTGCCGCCTGTGAAGGCCGCCTCGCACGCTTCGTAAATGGCCGGCTGGAAATGGCGGATCGCTTTGAGCCACGTCGAGGCGCGCATGATGAAGATACCGCTGTTCCACCAGTACTCGCGCGATTCGACATAGCGTTGCGCGAGTTCCAGATGCGGCTTTTCGACGAAGCGGTCGAGCCGGTGAGCGACGAGGCGAGCCGTTGATTCGGCATCCGTAACACCCGGTGTGTCGGCAAGGCCGAGCGGCGCGCCGATGCGGATATAGCCGTAGCCGGTTTCCGGACGCGTCGGCACGATACCCATCGTGACGATATGGCCGGCCTCCGCATGCTGCACGCCGGCGGCGACCGCCGCGTGAAAACCTTCAGTGTCGGCGACCGCGTGATCGGCGGGCATCACGACCATAATGCCGTCCTGGTCTTCCGCGGCGACGGACAAGGCAGCCACCGTCAACGCGGGTCCGGTGTCACGGCCCACGGGTTCGAGTATCAGCCGGCTTGGCTTGCCACTTGTGCGCAACTGTTCGGCCGTCGTGAAGCGTTGTTCTTCATTGGCCACGACCACGAGCTGGCCGGCGAGCGGGTAACCGGCTTCGAGCAGGTCGAGACGGCGGGTCGTCGCTTGCAGCAGCGACTCTTCGCCGAGCAGGCCGATCAGCTGCTTCGGATGCTGCTCGCGCGACATCGGCCACAGACGGGTGCCTGAGCCGCCCGCGAGAATCACGGGATGAACCTTGAGTTTGACGCTGGTCGCGGTTGAGGACATGGGCGATTGCGCGGGGGTGGGCCGGGTGCCGTTGGGCGTGACCGGAGCCGTAGCTGACATGGTGATCTCCTCGGGACTGGATGAGTGCGTCGAGTTTTATCACGAAGTTCAGAATCAATAAAAGCGCGTTAAATACAATCCGAATAAAAAGCGCATCGAATTTATTCGAAAGGCACGAAAAAATGACCGGCCAACTTATTCAAAAATAAAAATTACTTCAAAAAAATAGGCAGGCATTTTTTTCCGCTTAATGATCGGCAAGAATGGCAGCACGCAAGCCGCGCATGTCTCGCAGACGAAGCTTGCATGAAAGCGGAAGCTGCGTTGAAGAAGGGCTCAAATTGAGCATCCGGAAGGCTCTGTTGATCGAGGTCGCGGCAACAATTACCGGACAAAATGCCGAAAAAATAGCGAAATTTTGACCGATACAATTTGAGATATTTTGCGGCCTTGTCGCGTGAATTTTAATCCCGCTTTATTGAGGCATGTACAAGGGTATTCACTCATTCGGAATCAGATTTTTCCGGTCTGGGCATTCGGTCTCATTCAGGCAACAGGCAGATGGGAAATAAAAAGCGCAATGACGGAACACCGGTGCAGCACCCATTTCAACCAACCGACGGATCGCACTTGACTGGCGAACAGAGAGGCTGCGCATGCTGAGCGTTCTAGCGAGAATCATCGATATCGCCATGGTCGCGCTCGGCGCGCTGCTGGCCGCGGCTGTGCATAGCGGCAGAGTGGTCTGGCTCGACGAGATGCAAAGCATGTCGCTCGCGTTCGGCTGCCTGCTCGTGGTGGTGTTCTTCCCTGCGCTCGGCATCTATCAGTCGTGGCGCGGCAAGCCGCTCTACGATCTGCTCTCGCGTGTGACGGGCGGCTGGCTGATGGTCGAAGTGATCGGCGTGCTGATCAGCTTCAGCGTGCATCGCTCGGACAGCCTGTCGCGGCTTTGGCTCGTGTACTGGGCGCTCGCGTCGATCGCGCTGCTGGTCGTCACGAAGGTGGTCGTCTATTCGATCCTGCGCGGGCTGCGCCGCGAGGGCTTCAATCAGCGCGCGGTCGCGATCGTTGGCGGCGCGCCGTACGGACGCTTCCTGATCGAGCAGATGCGCGGCCGTCCCGAAGCGGGTTTCACGCCCGTGGTCGTGTTCGACGAGGACAGCACGATCAACCACGACGAAAACGCGCCGCCCGCGATCGCGGGCGTGCCGGTCGAGCGCGACTATCAGCGCATGATCCAGCTCGTGCGGCAGCGCGCGATCCGCGAGTTGTGGCTTGCGCTGCCGATCTCGAAGGAGAAGGCGATCCATCGCTACGTGATGGATCTGCGCAACGACTTCGTGAACATCCGCTTCATCCCGGACGTCGGCAGCCTGACGCTGTTCAATCAGCCGATGGTCGAGTTGCTCGGCGTGCCTGCGATCAATCTGGCCGCCTCGCCGATCACCGATCTGCGGGTGCTGCCCAAGCGCGTTTTCGACAGTGTGTTCGCGCTGGGCGCGCTGACCGCGCTCGCGCCGCTGATGCTCGTGATCGCGCTGATGGTGAAGCTCAGTTCGCCGGGACCGATATTTTTTCGCCAGCGACGCAAGGGCATCGACGGCCACGAGTTCGAAATCTTCAAGTTCCGCTCGATGAAGGTCCACACCGAAGCGGCCGGCAAGATCACCCAGGCGACGCGGCGCGATCCGCGCATCACCGCGGTCGGCGCGTTTCTGCGCCGCACGAGCCTCGACGAGCTGCCGCAGTTCATCAACGTGCTGCGCGGCGAGATGTCGGTGGTAGGTCCCCGTCCGCATGCGCTCGAACACGACGACATCTACAAGGATCTGGTGAAGGGCTACATGCACCGCTACCGGATCAAGCCGGGCATCACCGGCTGGGCACAGATCAACGGTTATCGCGGCGAAACCGATCGCATCGAAAAGATGATGGGCCGCGTGAAGCTCGATCTGTACTACATGCAGCACTGGACCTTCTGGCTCGACATCAAGATCGTCGTGCTGACGATGTGGAAGGGCTTCGCGGGCAGCAATGCCTATTGAACGTGGCGCGCCGGGCCGCGCTGATGCCACGCATCGCGCGAGCGCATTCCTGAATCAACTTCATTTATCGAGGTGCAATCCATGAACCTGACGATCATCGGTAGCGGCTATGTCGGCCTCGTGACCGGCGCGTGTCTGGCCGACATCGGCCATGACGTGTTCTGTCTCGACGTCGACGAGCGCAAGATCGACGTGCTCAACAACGGCGGCGTGCCGATCCACGAACCGGGTCTGCAGGAGATCATCGCGCGCAATCGCCGCGCAAAGCGCCTGACGTTTTCCACCGACGTCGAGGCCGCGGTTGCGCACGGCGACATCCAGTTCATCGCGGTCGGCACGCCGTCCGACGAGGACGGCTCCGCCGATCTGCAATACGTGCTCGCGGCCGCGCGCAACATCGGCCGCCACATGAACGGCTTCAAGGTGATCGTCGACAAATCGACGGTGCCGGTCGGCACCGCCTCGCGCGTGCGCGAAGTGGTCGCCGCCGAGCTGGCCGAGCGCGGGGCGGAGCATATGTTCTCGGTCGTGTCGAATCCGGAGTTCCTGAAGGAGGGCGCGGCTGTCGAGGACTTCACGCGGCCCGATCGCATCGTGCTCGGCTGCGACGAAGACGTGCCCGGCGAAAAGGCACGCGAGCTGATGAAGCGCCTGTATGCGCCGTTCAACCGCAATCGCGAGCGCACGCTGTATATGGACGTGCGTTCCGCCGAATTCACCAAGTACGCGGCCAACGCGATGCTCGCGACGCGCATCTCGTACATGAACGAACTCGCGAATCTGGCCGATCGTGTCGGCGCCGACATCGAGGCGGTGCGCCGTGGCATCGGCTCCGATCCGCGCATCGGCTATGACTTCCTCTACGCGGGTTGCGGCTATGGCGGCTCGTGCTTTCCGAAAGACGTGCAGGCGCTGATCCGCACCGCGGCCGATCAGGGTGCGAACCTGCGCATTCTCGAAGCGGTGGAAGCGGTCAACGACGCGCAGAAGCAGATCCTCGCGCAGAAGATCGTCGCGCGTCTCGGCGAGGATCTGTCGGGCCGCACATTCGGCGTGTGGGGCCTCGCGTTCAAGCCGAACACCGACGACATGCGCGCGGCGCCGAGCCGCGAGCTGATCGCGGGGCTGCTGCGCCGTGGCGCGCGCGTGAAGGCCTACGACCCGGTCTCGATCGACGAAGCGAAGCGCGTGTTCGCGCTCGATCTGAAGGACGTGCCGCAGCAGCATGCGCGCCTTTCGTTCGTCAACGACGAAATGGAAGCGGTAAGCGGCGTCGATTCGCTCGTGATCCTCACCGAATGGAAAGTTTTCAAGAGCCCGGACTTCGATGCGCTCAAGCGCATGCTGAAGACGCCGTTGATCTTCGACGGCCGCAATCTGTACGAGCCGGACGTGCTGCTCGAACTCGGCATCGAGTATCACGCGATCGGCCGGCGGCACGCGCTGCGCAATGCACCGGCTCGGGTCGGTGCGCACGGTTTGCTGCCGGCGGCGGAAATGGCCGGCCGCTGAGGCCGCCGCGATTGCCGCAGAACCGACCGCCCGAACGATGCAAGCCGAGCACCGCGCCACGAAGGAGCCTGCCATGTTCGACAACGTTCTGATCGTGTGCCACGCCAACGTGTGCCGCTCGCCCGCCGCCGAGATGCTGTTCAAGGCGAGCCAGGCGCGCGCGCCGCGTGGACGCGCCGCGCCGATCGCGTTTCATTCGGCGGGCATTCGCGCGGTGAACGGCAACGGCATGGACCCGGTGATGCGGCGCCTGCTCGCGGAGCGCGGCGTCGCCGCCGGCACCCACCACGCGCGCCGTCTCGACCGCTCGCTCGTGCGCGGGGCCGATCTCGTGCTGGTAAGCGAGCGAGCGCAGGTGGGCGAGGTCGAAGCACTCGATCCGGCCGCGCGCGGCAAGGTTTATCCGCTCGGCAAGTGGGAAGCCGATTCGGACGTCGCCGATCCGCACGGCGGCGCGGAAGACGATTACAGGGAGAGTCTCGTGCTCATCGAACATCTGGTCATGGGATGGCTGAAGAAAATATGCTGAAGAAAACCCTCGTTGCACACTCATCCGCGAGCTTGCGCGCGAAGCTCGCCGCCTCGCTTCTGCTGACGTCTTTTCTGTCGGCCTGCGCGACCGCACCGGGCAATTATCTCGACACGTCGCGGCTCAAAGACAACGATCAGGCGCCGAGCGAAACCTATCCGGTTCATCTGATCGACGGCAACCTGATCATGGCGCAGGCGAAGGCCGCCGCCGAACAACCGCAGCCGCTGCCGCCGTCGGCGCTGCCCGACCGGTCGCAGTACGTGTACCACCTCGCGCCGCAGGACATTCTCGGCATCACCGTGTGGGATCACCCCGAGCTGACCACACCGCAGGGCAGTACGTTGTCCTCGGGCGGCAACACCACGCAGACGATCGCAGGCGCATTGCAGCAGCCGTACACGGCTGCCTTGCCGGGCCAGGCCGATCCGTACGGCCAGACCATCGCCGCCGACGGCACGATCTTTTTCCCGTTCGTCGGCCGCATCAAGGCCGCGGGCAAGACAACGACCGAGTTGCGCGATCAACTCGCCGCAGGTCTTGTGCGCTACATCCGCAATCCGCAGGTCGACGTGCGCGTGCTCTCGTATCGCAGCCAGAAGGTGCAGGTCACGGGCGAAGTGAAGCAGCCGGGACCGCTCGCGGTCAGCGACGTGCCGCTCACGCTGGTCGACGCGATCACGCGCTCGGGCGGCACCAACGCGGACGCCGACATCCAGCGCGTGCGCCTCACGCGCAACCACAAGCTCTATGTACTCGACGCCGATCGCATGCTCGATCAGGGCGACACCAGGCAGGACGTGATGCTGCAGAACGGCGACGTGGTCAACGTGCCGGACCGCACCGACAGCCGCATCTTCGTGATGGGTGAAGTGAAGACGCCGATCCAGGTGCCGATCATCCGTGGCCGCATGACGATCGCCGACGCGCTCACGCAGGGTGGCGGGATTCTGAACACCGACGCCAATCCACGGCAGATCTACGTGATGCGCGGCATGCGCGAGCATCCGACCACACCCGAGGTGTTCCGCCTCGACATGACGCAGCCGGACTCGATCATGCTGTCCTCGCAGTTCCAGTTGCAGCCGCTTGACGTCGTGTATGTGGGCACCGCCGCGTCGACCACGTTCAACCGCGTGTTGAATCAGATACTGCCTAGCGTGCAGACGCTGTTCTATCTGAAGCAGCTCACGCGCTGAGCGTCCGGGCTGAAAGCGCGTTCCGCGCCGCTGGCATGCGGGCGGCGCGGGATGTGCAACGAAAGCAGAAGTACCGCTGACGCGAAAGCCGAAGCCAACGACACGGGATCGAACTGTGAGCAATCAACTCTCTCCACACATGGCTGGTCCGATCAAGACCGAAGAAGAAGACGTCGTCCTCGGACAACTGGTGCAGGTGATTCTCGACGACATCTGGTGGCTGCTCGCCATCGCCGCGATCATCATCACGATGGCGGTCGCGTACTGCTACCTCGCCAAGCCGATCTATTCGGCCGATGCGCACGTACGCGTCGAGCAGTCCGACAACACGTCGCAGGCACTCACACAGACGCAGACGGGCGCCACGATCACGAGCGGCTCGACGTCGCTGCCGACCGACGCCGAAATCGAAATCATCAAGAGCCGCGGCGTGGTCGGCCCGGTCGTGCAGCAGCTGAAGCTCAATATCAGCGTCACGCCGAAGACGATTCCGCTGCTCGGCAACATCGCCGCGCGCCTGGCGACCCCGGGCCAGCCCGCGCGACCATGGCTTGGGCTCACGTCGTACGCATGGGGCGGCGAAAACGTCGACGTCGATTCGATCGACGTGACGCCGTCGCTCGAAGGCGAGAAACTGCTGCTGCGGGTGATCGACGCGCAGCACTATGAACTGTTCGCGCCGAACGGCTCGCTGCTGCTGCGCGGCCAGGTCGGCCAGCAGGCGCAGGGCGGCGGCGTGACGATGCTGGTCAATACGCTGGTCGCGCGGCCGGGCCAGGAGTTCACCGTCGTGCGCGCGAACGACCTCGACGCGATCACCGCGTTCCAGTCGGCGATCACGGTTCAGGAGCAGGGCAAGCAGACCGGCGTGATCCAGATCTCGCTGGAGGACAAGAGTCCCGAGCATGCGGCGCTCGTCGCCAATGCGCTTGCACAGTCGTATCTGCGGCAGCACGTGTCGAACAAGCAGGCCGACGCGAGCAAGATGCTCGACTTCCTGAAGAGCGAGGAGCCGCGCCTGAAGGCCGACCTCGAACGCGCGGAAGCGGCGCTGACCGCGTATCAGCGTCAGTCCGGTTCGATCAACGCGAGCGACGAGGCGAAGGTCTACCTCGAAGGCAGCGTGCAGTACGAGCAGCAGATCGCCGCCTTGCGCCTGCAGATGACGCAGCTCGTCGAGCGCTATGGCGACGACCATCCGACGCTCGTCGCCGCGCGTCAGCAGATGGCCGAGCTGCAGGCGGAGCGCGCCAAATACGCCGACCGTTTCCGCGATCTGCCGGCCACCGAAGTGAAGGCCGTGCAGTTGCAGCGCGACGCGAAGGTCGCCGAAGACATCTACGTGCTGCTGCTCAATCGCGTGCAGGAACTGTCGGTGCAGAAGGCCGGCACGGGCGGCAACGTGCATATCGTCGACGCCGCGCTGCGCCCCGGCGCGCCGGTCAAGCCGAAGAAGCTGCTGATCATCTCTGCAGCCGTGATTCTCGGGCTGATCGCGGGTACCGGCTTCGTGTTCGTGCGTCGCAATCTGTTCAAGGGGATCGACGACCCCGATCACGTCGAGCGCGCGTTCCATCTGCCGGTGTTCGGTCTCGTGCCGCACAGCGCCGAGCAGGTGCAGCTCGAAAACAGCTACGTGCGCGGCGGCGAACGGCTGCGTCCGGTGCTCGCGAATGCGCGGCCGAAGGACGTGACGATCGAAAGTATGCGCAGCCTGCGCACCGCGATGCAGTTCACGCTGATGGACGCGCGCAACCGCATCGTGATGCTGACGGGCCCGATGGCCGGCGTCGGCAAGAGCTTCCTCAGCGTGAACCTCGCGATGCTGCTCGCGCATTCGGGCAAGCGCGTGCTGTTGATCGACGGCGACCTGCGGCGCGGCGCGCTCGAACGGCAGGTGGGCGGTGTGCAGGAAAACGGCCTGTCCGAACTGCTGAGCGGCCAGATCTCGCTGGAGGAAGCGATTCGCGCTTCGAGCATCGAGAACCTGAGCTTCATCTCGTGCGGCCGTCGTCCGCCGAATCCGTCCGAGCTGCTGATGTCGCCGCGTTTGCCGCAGTACCTCGACGGCCTCGCGAAACGCTACGACGTGATCCTGATCGATACGCCGCCGGTGCTCGCGGTGACCGATGCATCGATCATCGGCGCATATGCGGGTTCGACGTTCTTCGTGATGCGCTCGGGCATGCACAGCGAGATCGAGATTGCCGATGCGCTGAAGCGGCTGCGCGCGGCGGGCGTGCATGTCCAGGGCGGCATCTTCAACGGCATGCCGCCGCGCTCGCGCGTCGGCTACGACCGCGGCTACGCGGCGACGCAGGCATACCTGAGCGCGTGACGCGAGCGCGGGACCATAGAGAGGACATCACGATGAAAGTCACGGTACTGGTACCGACTTATCGCCGCCCGGCCGATCTCGCGCGCTGCCTCGCGGCGCTCGCGCGGCAATCGCGCGCGCCCGACGAAGTGATCGTGGTCGCACGCGTCGACGACGACGCGACCCATGCGTGCCTGCGCGATCCGTCTACCCGCGGCAGCCTGCCGCTCGTGATCGCGCCGGTCGACGTGCCCGGCCAGGTCGCGGCCCTGAATCGCGGGCTCGATGCCGCGAGCGGCGACGTAATCGCCATCACCGACGACGACGCCGCACCGCACCGCGACTGGGTCGAGCGCATCGCCGCCGCGTTCGAAGCCGACGCGCGCCTCGGCGCGCTGGGCGGGCGCGACTGGGTGCACGAAAAAGGCCGCGTGCTCAACGGCGAACGGCCGCTGGTCGGCAAGGTGACCGCGCACGGCAAGATCATCGGCAATCATCATCTGGGCGTCGGTGCCGCGCGCGAGGTCGACATCCTGAAGGGCGCCAACATGAGCTACCGGCACGACGCGGTGCGCACGATCCGCTTCGACGCGCGTCTGCGCGGCGCGGGCGCGCAGGTGCACAACGACATGGCGTTCAGCCTCGCGGTAAAGAACGCGGGCTGGAAGCTCGTGTACGACCCGGAAGTCGCGGTCGATCATTTCCCGGCCGAACGTTTCGACGACGACAAACGCGACGCGCAGACGATGGCCGCGCTGCGCAACGCCGCGTTCAACTTCCACCTTATCCTGCGCGACCAGTTGCCGCCGCTGCGCCGCGAAACCGCGTGGTGGTGGTGGACCCTCGTCGGCACGCGGCTGTATCCGGGTCTCACGCATGCGGCGCTCGCGCTGCTGTCGCGCCGGGCGCCGCTGCAGCTGTCGCGCTGGCGCGCGGTGCGCGACGGCGCGCACGAGGCGCGTCGCGCGTTGTCGTGACGCGTATGAGCCACGAGGCCTTTTTCCACCGGCACAGCGGAGTGTCCGCATGAGTACGAAGGTTCATGTTCATCTGTTTTATGGCGCCGATCCGCGCTTTTATCGCAAGGGCGACGACATCGGCTGTCTGTACGGCTATCACCATGCGCAGTCCGAAGCATTCGCGCTGACCTATTCGCAGGACGCGCGCGAAAGCCGGCCCGTGCGACTCGTGCGTCGCGCGCTGAAGGCCGCGCTCGGCTTCGATTTCATTCATAGCTGGCGCAATCGCGCGGAGATGCTGCGCTCGGACGTGATCTGGACGCATACCGAGCAGGAGTGGCTGTCCGCTGCGCTGATGCTGCTGCTGTGCGGCCGCAAGGCGGGACCGGGCGCGTCGCCGCTGCTGCTCGCGCAAAGCGTGTGGCTGCTCGACAAGTGGCCGTCGTACGGCATGGCGCGCAGATGGCTGTATCGCCAGCTGATGAAGCGCGCGGATCGTCTGACGACGCTCGCGAGCGAAAACGCCGTGCTGTGCCAGGACTATTTTCAGCGCGACGCGACGCCGCTGCTGTACGGCCTGAACACGCGCGATTTCCCGGTCAACCCGCCGACCCAATGGACGCCGCGCACGCCGTTGCGCATCGCGGCGATCGGCAACGATCGCGACCGCGACTGGGAAACGCTGATCAAGGCATTCGGCAACGATCCGCGCTATACGGTGAAGCTCGCGACGCGGCGGCGCATCCCGGCGTCGCTGCGCGCGTCGAACGTCGAGATCGCGCTGTTCTCGGGCATCAAAAAGCAGCACGAGCTGTACGACTGGGCCGACGTGATCGTCGTGCCGTTGCGGCCGAACTCGCACGCGTCGGGCATCACGGTGATGCTCGAAGCGGCGGCGGTCGGCAAGCCGATGGTCGCGACCGACGTCGGCGCGCTGCGGGATTATTTTCCCGGCGGGGAAGCCGCCTACGTGCCGCCGTTCGATCCGCAGGCGTTGCGCGCTGCGGTCGACCGGTTCGCTGCCGAGCCGCACGAGGCGCTGCGCCAGGCGCAGGCGGCCGCGGCTGGCTTGCTCGCGCGCGATCTGACCACGCAGCACTACGCGATGCAGCATGTGCGCATCACGCGCGAAATGCTCAGTGCGCGGGGGCAGGCGAGCGTGAACGCCGACGCGGCCACGCACCAGCAACCAGCCGCGCAGGCTCGGGCGCGCGAATCCGGCGGAGGGCTGTAAGCGATGTCGACGATTCCGCGCGCGAGCCCGCTGCCGCCGAGCGGCGCCGCCGACGCCGGCCGCGCAAAAAAGTCCGCGGGCGGACTGCTGTCCGGCGGCCCGCAGGAATGGCTGCCGCCGCTATTGCTGTGGCTGATCACCGCGGTGCTGATCGTCGCGCATCAGGGCACGGTGCTCACGTTCGGGTTTCCGGCGCTCGCGATCCTGACGGGCTTGTGGCTCTACTTCAAGAGCCCCGCGCGCTACATCGGCTTCATGTGGTGGCTGTGGTTCCTGAGCCCCGAAGTGCGGCGTCTCGCCGACTGGTCGAAGGGCGGATTCACGCCGACGAGCCTCATTCAGGTTGCCCCGCTCGCGGTCACCATGATCAGCGGCCTGTCGCTGCTGCGCTATTACCGGCTGCTCGCGCAGCGCCGCGGTTTGCCCGTGCTGCTGATCCTGCTCGGCCTCGTCTACGCGTTCCTGATCGGCGTGATGTCGAGCGGGCCGCTCGCGGCCACCTACGACCTCTGCAACTGGCTCTATCCGATCCTGATCGGCTTTCACATCATGGCGCACACGCGCCATTATCCGCAGTATCGCGACGCGATCGTGAGCACGTTCATCTGGGGCATGCTGGTAATGGGCGGCTACGGGCTGATCCAGTTTTTCATCATGCCGCCGTGGGACGTGCTATGGATGCTCGGCTCGCAGATGAACTCGCAGGGCGACCCGGTGCCGATGGGGGTACGCGTGTTCAGCACGATGAATTCGTCGGGACCGTTCGCGTTCGCGATGATGGGCGCGATGGTCTTCGTGATGGCCGCGCAGCACCGCGTGCGCTGGATCGCCGCGGCGCTCGGCTTCTTCTCGTTCGCGCTGAGCCTCGTGCGCTCGACGTGGGGCGGCTGGGTCATCGCGCTCCTGATCCAGCTCGTCAAGTCGAACAACAAGGTGCGCGTGCGCATCGTCGCGAGCGCGGTGCTGCTCGCGGGCTTGTGCGTGCCGCTGCTCGCGGTCGGCCCGGTGGCCGAACGGATGCAGGCGCGGCTCAACACGATCGTCAATCTGCACGACGATCAGAGCTATGCCGCGCGTAACGAGTTCTATGCGACCTTCGCGAAGACCGCGTTTACCGACGTCTCCGGCGAAGGCATGGGCGCGACCGGCACGTCGACGAAACTCTCCAACGACGGCGGCCAGCTCGGCCAGTACGGCAACTTCGACAGCGGCGTGATGAACATTCCGTTCGTGCTCGGCTGGCCCGGCACGCTGCTCTACATGTCCGGCATCGTGTGGCTGCTGACGCGCGCGGTGCTCGCCTCGTTCAGGCTGCGCGACGACAAGTTCGTCTCCGCGTGCATGAGCCTGTGTCTCGCGATCTTCGCGATGCTCGTGTTCACGAACTCGCTGGTCGGCACCGGCGGCCTGCTACTTTTCATGAGCGCTTTTTCGATTCTTTCCGCGGTCCACTACGAAAAAATGAACCGCGCACGCACGCTATTTCTCCACGGAGGCACGCATTGAGAGTTGCCATTGTCACGCACGTAGTGCGCCATAACGACGGCCAGGGGCGCGTCAACCACGAGATCGCGCGCGCGGCGCTCGACGAGAACATCCGCGTGACGCTGGTCGCGTCGCACGTGGCGCCCGAGCTGCTCGCGCATCCGAACGTGCGCTGGGCGCCGGTGAAGATCGGCCGCTGGTGGCCGACCAATCTGCTGCGCCAGCAGGTCTTCGCGCTCAAGAGCGCGCTGTGGCTGCGTGCGCATCGCCGCGACTACGACGTGCTGCACGTGAACGGCTTCATCACGTGGATGCACGCGGACGTCAATACCTCGCACTTCGTGCATAGCGGCTGGTTCGCGAGCAAGTACTACCCGTTCGGCCTCACCAAGGGCGCGTGGTCCGCGTACCAGTCGGTCTATACGCGCTGCAACGCGTTGCTCGAGCGCTGGGCGTACCGGCGCTCGAAGGTGATTACCGCCGTGTCGCAGAAGGTCGCCGACGAAATCCGCGCGATCGGCCTCACGCCGCGCAACCGCGTGGACGTGATCTACAACGGCGTCGACACGCAGGGCTTCGCCGTGGCGAGCGGGGACCGCGCAAAGTTCGGCTTGCCGGCCGATGCGTTCCTGCTGCTGTTCGTCGGCGATTTGCGCACACCGCGCAAGAATCTGGGCACCGTGCTCGCCGCTTTGAAGCATCTGCCCGAGCACGTGCAGATTGCGGTGGCCGGTTTTCTGCCGGGCAGCCCGTATCCGGACGAGGCGAAAGCGCTCGGCATCGCGCATCGCGTGCATTTTCTCGGACTCGTGAAGGAGATGCCGGTGCTGATGCATTCGGTCGATGCCTTCGTGTTCCCGTCGCGCTACGAAGCGATGAGCCTGTCGCTGCTCGAAGCGATGGCGGCGGGGCTGCCCGTCGTGACCGCGCGCACGGCGGGCGGCGCCGAGATCATCACGCCCGAGTGCGGCATCGTGCTCGACGATCCCGACGACCCGCAAGCTCTCGCTCAAGCGGTCGCGCAACTGGCCGGCGACGACACCGCGCGCCGCGCGATGGGCGAGGCCGCGAGCGAGCTCGCGACCGGCTTCGGCTGGGCGCGCATGGCCGCGCAATACATCGCGCTGTACCGGCAGCTGGCCGGGCAGCAGGAAAACCGCCGGCGCAGTCAGACGGAAACGCAGGCCGTCGCGCAGAACGACGCGCTGACGCTGAACCATCTCGCCGGACAGAAGAGCGCGGAATGACCGCGCGGACCGCGCAATCCACGCATCGCCATCACAACAATCCGCAAGCAACGCACAGGGGCACACCTTCATGACGACTGGCTCAATCAAATCACTGCAGATCGGGATGCACTGGTTTCCCGAACGCGCGGGCGGCCTCGACCGCATGTACTACTCGCTGGTGGGCGCGCTGCCGGGCGCGGGCGTCGCGGTGCGCGGCGTCGTCGCCGGCTCGCCAAAAGTCGCGGCCGATACCAACGGCGCGATCAACGGCTTCGGCCCCGCCGCCCAATCGCTGCCGTTGCGGCTGATGGCGGCACGCCGCGCGTTGCGTCATGAAATTCGCACGTCGCGGCCCGACGTGATTTCGTCGCACTTCGCGCTCTATACGTTTCCGGGTCTCGACGTGACGCGCGGCATTCCGCAGGTCTCGCATTTTCAGGGGCCGTGGGCCGACGAGAGCCACGTCGAAGGCGCCGATTCGCTCGGCCAGCGCGCGAAGCGATATCTGGAGCAGTCGGTGTACGCGCGCTCGTCGCGGCTGATCGTGCTGTCCGACGCGTTCGGCAAGATCCTCACGACGCGTTACGGCATCTCGCCGGAACGCGTGCGCGTGGTGCCGGGCTGCGTCGACGTCGAGCAGTTCAATCTGCCGCTCACGCAGGCCGAGGCGCGTTTGCGGTTGCAATTGCCGCAGGATCGGCCGATCGTGCTCGCAGTGCGGCGCCTCGTGCGGCGCATGGGCCTCGAAGACCTGATCGACGCGGTGAAGCTGATGAAACGCAGCGCGCCCGACGTGCTGCTGCTGATCGCGGGCAAGGGCCGGCTCGAAGGCGAGCTACAGGCGCGTATCGACGACGCGGGGCTCGGGCACAACGTGAGGCTGCTCGGTTTCGTGCCCGATCAGCATCTGGCGGCACTGTATCGCGCGGCCAATATCAGCGTCGTGCCGACCGTCGCGCTGGAAGGCTTCGGGCTGATCACGGTCGAATCGCTGGCATCGGGCACGCCGGTGCTGGTGACGCCGGTCGGCGGGTTGCCGGAGGCGGTAGCCGGATTGTCGCCGGATCTGGTGTTGCCGCAGACCGGCGCGCAGGCGATCGCCGCGGGTCTAACCGGCGCGCTGAACGGCACGCTGAAGCTGCCCGATGCGGATGCGTGCCGCCGCTATGCGCGCGAGCACTTCGATAATGCGGTGATCGCGAAGCGGGTCGCCGCAGTCTATGCCGAGGCGATTGCGGGGGACGCGCTGCATTGAAGCGTCGCGGGCCTCGCGTTGATGTCGCCGCAGGCCCGCGAAAAAAATGCGCCATTAATAACGGCACTTTCACTTCGAACTTGAGACCGGATCAGCCCTTAGGCGCGATATTCCGGCGTTATTTTGTAAATCCTTGGAACGTGGCGTTTTGCGTCCATTTCGTCACGTTCGCGTCACACATCCGCGACGATAATCCCCGCGCCCGAAAGCACAAATACACACGGGCGTCCCGCTGAATGCGGGAGACCTTGTAGTTCCAGTTCCCGGGGATTCTCAGATGACCATCCGTCACCGCATTACGCTTCTCGTCATTCTGATGCTGGTCGCGCTATCCGCCATTGGGGGATACGCTGTGCTTCAGACCCGCAGCAGCGCCGTCAACGTCAGGCAGGTTACCCAGGGCGTCGTGCCGAGCGCGCTCGCGTCGGCCGACCTCGTGTCGCAGGTCAAGGACGTCCAGCTCGCGATGATGACGCTCGTCTATGCGCCTGACGCGAACATGGTCTCGCAGGCCCAGGATCTTCTGAAGAGCAAGGAAACCGCACTACAGGCGGCGCTCGACGTGCAGGCGAAGGCCGCGCAAGGTCAGGCGCAAACCGGACTCGTGAGCCAGGCACGCGAGAGCCTCGCGAACTATTTCAACGCGGTCAACGACACCGCGAAGATGAAGGCCGACGGCAAGAACGAACTGGCGCAAGCCTATCTGTTCGCGAACGTCGCGCAATACCGTGATGAACTCGAAGGCATCGTCGAGACGCTGCGCATCGAGAAGAACCGTCAGAAGGACGCCGCGATCGACACGCTGAACAGCGCGCTCGCCACCACGACGACGGCGATCGGCGCCGCCACCGGCGCGGCCATCGTCGTGCTCGTGTTGATCAGCGCGCTGCTGTATCGCCAGATCACGCGTCCGCTGAGCCGTATGCAAGTGGAGATGAGCGAGATCGCGACGAGCCAGGACTTCACGCGCCGCGTGCCGGTCGGCCGCATGGACGAGATCGGCCATTCGATCGTCGCGTTCAACGGCATGATCGAGAAGATCCAGCAAAGCTCGCTGCAACTGAAGCAGAAGACCGCCGATATCCAGGCGATGCTGCAAAACATGCAGCAGGGGATTCTGACGGTGGTCGAAGGCGTGGTCGTGCATCCGGAGTACTCGGCGTATCTCGAGGCGATCTTCGAGACGCGGGATATCGCGGGCCGTCCGTTGCTCGATCTCGTGTTTGGCGGCACCGATCTCAGCAGCGATACGCTCGCGCAGATCGAAGCGGCATTACAGGCATGCATCGGCGAAGACGGCATGAACTTCGAGTTCAATCAGCACCTGCTCGTCAACGAGATTGCAAAGCCGATGGCCGATGGCCGCGTGAAGACGCTCGATCTGAGCTGGTCGGCCATCACCGACGAAAACGACGTCGTGCTGCGCCTGATGCTGTGCGTGCGTGACGTGACCGAACTTCGCGCGCTGGCCGCCGAGGCCGGCGAACAGAAACGCCGTCTGGAAATGATCGGCGAGATCCTCGCGGTGAGCCAGGAGAAGTTCCATCACTTCGTCGAAAGCGCAACCGGCTTTATCAGCGAGAACGAGCGGATCATCCGTCAGCATCACGAGCCGAGTCACGAAGCCGTCGCCGAGCTGTTCCGCAACATGCACACCGTCAAGGGCAATGCGCGCACGTACAGCCTGCAGCATCTGACCGGCATCGTGCACGAAACCGAACAGCGCTACGAGGCATTGCGCCGCGCGAACAGCAGCGAAGCGTGGGACCAGCAGCTTCTGATCGAGGATCTGCACCGTGTGAAGGCGGCGCTCGAGACCTACGCGACGATCAACGAAGTGAGCCTTGGCCGCAAGGGTCCGGGCCGGCGCGGCGCGGTGGATGGCTACCTGATGGTCGATCGCGAGTTGATCCAGAAGCAGCTGGACCTGCTCGACAGCGCCGATCCGGCCGACCCGCAAGCACTGGTGTCGATGCGCGACTCGTTGCAGCGTGAGTTGCGTTTGCTCGGCACCGAATCGATCTACGAAGCGCTCGCGGGCGTGCTCGAATCGCTGCCGTCGCTGGCGGCCGAACTCGGCAAGCAAGCGCCGGTGGTCAGCATCGACAACAACGGCTACCGCGTGCGCAGCGAGGTCAGCGGCACATTGCGCCACGTGTTCACGCATCTGCTGCGCAATTCGGTCGACCACGGCATCGAGCCTGCCGCCGAGCGTCTCGCGAAGGGCAAGCCCGCAGCCGGCGTCATCGAGCTGGAAGTGGGCGTCGACAATCACGCGCTGCAGATCACCCTCAGCGACGACGGCCGCGGTCTCGCGCTCGCGAAAATCCGTGCTGCCGCGATCGAACGCGGCTGGATCGACGCCCATGCCGAGCTGAGCGACGAAGCGATTGCCGAGTTGATCTTCCGTTCCGGCTTCTCGACGGCGCAGACCGTCAGCGAAATTTCAGGCCGCGGAGTGGGCATGGACGCCGTGCGGGACTTCGTGCGGCGCGAGCATGGCCGCATCGAACTGCGTTTCACCGACGAGCGTCGCGGCGCCGACTATCGCGGCTTTCAGACCGTCGTGTCGTTCCCCGAGGATTGGGCTGTGGACAGTCTGGACGCGTCGGCCAATGAAGCGCGGGAGCGTGACGCGGATGCGGTCGCGGGCTAATGGCCCGGTGAGTTGATGAAAGCGATGGGAGCAGGTCGTGCTTGAAAGTTATCTTCTGGCGGCAGGGGTCGGTGGCATCGTCGCCGCACTGACCGCAGGAATTTATTATCGGCGGAAGGTTCGCGTTGGCGAAGAAGCGCAGCGTGCCGGCGCGCTCGCGCGGCAGGCCCTCGACAAGCAGCTGCACGAAGCGAACGGGCTTCTCGCGCAGGCAAACAGCGAGCGCGCCACCCTCGAAGCGATGCTCGCCGATCTACGCGCGCAGGCCGGGCAGTGCGCGCAAGATCGCGACGCGTTGCAGGCGTCGCTCGATGCCACGACCGCGCGAAACGACGAATGGTTGCAGCATGCCGCGCGGATCGCGCAGGAAGCGGCCCGTCTGAAGACGCTGACCATCACGTTCGAGCGCTGGCACGAGCAGATGATTTCGCTGATGTCGCAGAACCGCGACATGCATAAGAAGAATCAGGAACTGTCGTCGATTGTGCAGCACGTCCTGATCGTTTCGCTGAATGCGTCGATCGAAGCGGCGCGCGCCGGCACGGCGGGCCGTGGCTTTTCGATCGTCGCGGGCGAAGTGCGCTCACTGGCATCGCGCTCGCAGGAGTTGTCGAAGAGCTATCAAGAGAGTCTGCATCGCAATGATCTGACGACGGCTGCTACGTTCCAGGATATTCAGGCCGGCGGCAAGATGATCACCGCGTCGCTCGGCGGCGTCGAAGTGCTGGCCACGCAATTGCAATCCCGGCTCGAACAGGTCGCAGCGTGATTACCGATCAGGCGAAGCAAAGCATCGCGGACATTTTCTGTCACGCGGCTCGCGCACGACTGCCCGCCACGCAGGGCGACCCATGCGATATCACCGCGGTGCCGAGATGGGATCACGATCATCCGGCCGGACCTTGCGCGGTGGCACTGACGATCTCGTCGATCGGTTTCCGTCTGCTGTTCGTGCTGCACTTCAGCAAGGACGATGCGACGCACGCGTACTACGCGAGCGGCAACACGACCCGTTCGCTGTCGGAAACGCTGATGGAGCTCGGCAATCTGTGCTGCGGCTACATGAATCAGCAACTGGTGAATTATTTCCCCGATCTCGGCATGTCGACGCCGTATGAGTTGAATAGCACCTGTGTCGAGTATCTGGACGAATTGCGGCCTGATCATGTATGGGCGTACGAGCTGATGATCGGCGGGGCGGTCCGCCTGGGCGTCACCTTATGTCTGTGCGCTCAGGCACCGCTCGATTTCAAAGCTGATCTCGCCACGGCAGACGAGGCTGAAGGCGAACTCGAACTCTTCTAGCAACACTGCATTTGCAGACTGAAATACATGAATACCAGCAAGCCCGTTAGCAAGCTGCTCGTGCTCGACGACTGTCCAGCACACGCGCAATTGCTGAAGCTCTTTTTCGACGAGCACAACCTGATTGCACTGAAGGTGCGCGAGAGCAGCCGCCTCGCCTCGGTACTGGCCAGCAATATCGATCTCGGCGGCGTTCTGCTGGCGGACGACTACGGTGGCTCGGTCGAGCAGGCCGCAACGGTCGCGGCGCGGATCAACACCTTGCGCCCCGAATTGCCGGTGATCCTGCGCTCGAGCGGCAACGCGCCGGCCGATTCGCTCCCGCGCACGTTGACGAACGCGGCGTGCGCGAATTTCGGTGCCGCGGACATGACGGCATTGCGCGCGGCCGTCGAGCGATACATCTTCAGCCTCGACTTCCCGAACGCGCTCGTGCGCGGTATCGCGGAGATCACGCAAGCGCGGCTAGCCACGTTGTTCGACGGCGTCACGGTGCAACGGGACACGCCCAGTGTCGTGCGGGATCGCATCATCTTCGGCGAGGTATTCAGCCTGATTCCGCTCGAAGGCACATGGTGCCGCGGTTATATGTTGATGCAGGCCGAAGAGGAGCCGCTGCTCGGCATGATCGAACGCGATCGCGCGGCACGCCAGATCGGCATGGATGCGGCGCGAGCAGGCTTTCGCGACCTCAACAACGTGCTCGGCGAATTGACCAATCTGATCTGGGGGGCGTTCAAGGACCGGTTCCTCGTTCAGCAGAACGCTCGCGAAGCGAACCAGGTGCAGGTGCCTCTGCTGGTCAATCACAAGCATCGCTACATCTCGTTCGGCTCGGACAATCCGCAGTTGCGGTTTCAATATCGATTGAACGACGAGGCGAGCGGGCAGTCGGTGTCGATCGACCAGCGCTTCGTTTTCAACCTGAGCTGGTCGCCTGAAGATTTTTCTGAAAACACGGTGGATCTCGACGATCTCGTCGAGTCCGGTGAACTGGAAATGTTTTGATAGAACGCGTCAGTGACGCAGGGGAATGAGTATGGCAAAGATTCTCGTGGTGGACGATTCGAGCACGGTACGCGACGAAGTCGCGGGTTTCCTGGCGAGAAACGGTCTCGATGTCGCAACGGCCATCGATGGCAAGGACGGCCTTGCCAAACTGAAGACGGATTCCGGTATCCGCCTGATCGTCAGCGACGTGAATATGCCGAACATGGACGGCCTGACAATGGTCGAAAAAATCCGCGGCGAACTCGCGAACAAGACCGTCAACGTGATCATGCTGACGACCGAAAGCAGCCCGGCGATGAAAGAGCGCGGCAAGGCAGCCGGCGTGAAGGGCTGGATCGTCAAGCCGTTCAAAGGCGACGCGGTGCTCGAAACGTTCAGAAAACTGGCGGTCTGATCGCCGGCGATGCTTCGGCGGGGCCGTGCGCGGCGAACGCCGCCGCACACGGATGCCGCGTCAGAACGTTTCGTGATGATCGTTGCGCGCGATGTCCGCCTGCACCATCATCTGGCACAGCTGTTCGAGCGAGGTCTGCGGCTGCCAGCCGAGCGTATCGCGCGCCTTGTCCGAGCAGCCGATCAGCAGGTCCACTTCGGCCGGCCGATAGAACTTCGGATTCACGCGCACGAGCGTCTTGCCGGTCGCGACGTCGATACCGGTCTCGCGCTCATCCTTGCCCGACCATTCGAGCTGGAAGCCCGCCGCCGTGAACGCCATGCGCACGAAATCGCGAACGGTTTCGGTGCGGCCGGTCGCGAGCACGAAGGTGTCGGGCGCGTCGGCCTGCAACATGCGCCACATGCCTTCGACATATTCCAGCGCAAAGCCCCAGTCGCGCTGCGCGCTCAGGTTGCCGAGTTCGAGCACGTCCTGCTTGCCGAGCTTGATCTTCGCGACCGTGTCGGTAATCTTGCGCGTGACGAATTCGCGGCCACGTAGCGGTGATTCGTGATTGAACAGAATGCCGCTGCTCGCGAACAGGTTGTACGACTCGCGATAGTTGATCGTCGACCAGTGCGCGAACAGCTTGGCGACGCCATACGGGCTGCGCGGATAGAACGGCGTGCTCTCGCGTTGCGGCACCGCTTGCACGAGGCCGAACATCTCGGAGGTCGACGCCTGGTAAAAGCGCGTCTTCGGGCTCAGGATACGCAGCCCTTCGAGCAGATTGAGCGCGCCGATGCCGGTCACTTCGGCGGTGGTCGCGGGCTGATCGAACGACACGCCGACGAAGCTCTGCGCGGCGAGGTTGTACAACTCGTCGGCCTGGGTGCCGTCGAGCAGGCGCAGCGTCGAGCCGAGGTCGGTCAGGTCGTGTTCGACCAGACGCAGATTCGGATGATCGAGCACACCAAGCTCACGCATGCGCCAGAAGTTGACCGAACTGGTGCGCCGATAGGTGCCGGTCACGTGATAGCCCTTGTCGAGCAGCAGCCGGGTCAGATAGGCGCCGTCCTGTCCGGATACGCCGGTGATGATCGCTTTGCGTGGTTGGCTCATAGCTTGCCTTCTAGTTTGTTAATGGAAAAAGCAGAACGCGTCTAAAAAATTCGCTCAATGCGGGTTGTCCAGCAGCCGCCGCACCAGCGGTTCGACGACCCGATAATCCTGTTCGGCCTTCAGCCGGTACAGATCCGGCTTTGGATGCGCGCCGTCCGACATCAGCGTCTTCCAGTCCGGCAGGCTGCTCACATAGGCGTACTGATCGACGAGCGGCACCTGCTGCTCGGCGGCGACGCGCCGCGTCATCGCGACCATCGCGGCGAGCCTCGCATTGAGCCGGTTGTCGGGCATCGGGTTCGAGGTCTGCAAAACCGGCTCCTTGCCAAGCGCGCGCGCGGTTTCTACGAGCGTCGTTTCGGCCGTGTAGAACTGCTCGGGCGTCTGGTTCTGCATCACTTCGTTGATGCCGTAGTTGATCAGCACGATCCGCGCGGGCGACGCCGCGAGGCGTTCGCGCCACGGCAGGCCCGCCGTCGGGCCCGCGCGCCGATTGCCGGTGCCGTCGCGCAACTGCGTGGCCATCGTGCCGCCGACACCGTAGTTCGTGACGCGCACGCGCTCGCCGTCGTGCGCCTGCAAAGCCAACTGGAGATACGTCACGGCGTTGCCTGTCTGAGGAGCGCAGTGGCCGTCGCCGCAGGTGATGCCGAGCGTGGTCGAATCGCCGTAGGCGTCGATCAGCACTTGCGTGGGCGATGACATTCGCGTTTCAGCCGTGGCCGCGCTCGTTGCCGGCGCGAGCAGCGTCAGCGCCGACACGACGCCGAGCACGCAGGCAGCAGTAGCAGCCCGCCGGCTCATGCGCGGCTTTGCGGCGCTGGCCGCGCAACGTGCGCACCGGCGCTGGCTGTCGTTCTCGCACCGCGCGCGCCGAAAATCAGGCGCTTTTCGAAGGCGAACCACGTGATGCTCGCGTACACCAGCGTGATCGTGAGCGCGATCGCGGCGCTCAGATAGCGATTCAGATGCAGCGGCCACACCATGTACAGCACGCTCAGGTGGATCAGATAGATCGTGTAGCTGATGGTGCCGATATAAACGAGCACGCGATTGCACAGGAAGCGCTTCACGATGCCCTTGCTTTGCAGCGCGAGCACGACGATCGACGTACACAGCACCAACGACACGCTATAAAGTCCCGCATTCGACAGCGGCGTATTCGCCGCGCGAAAACGCGGGAAGTGCAGATGCAGCCACGCCAGCACCGCGAGCGCGGCCAGCGCGCCGAGCACCGCGAGTCCCTTGAACGGTTCGAGCGCATTGCGATCGCGCCGCACGGCAACCGCGAGCAACGCGCCAGCCGCGAGCAGATCCATGCGGAACGGCGTCAGGTAATAGATCGGCCAGAACGAATCGAACCACGGCGTCGCGAGCGCGCGCAGCAGCGGCACCAGCACGATCAGCGCCGCCGCTACTAGCCCAAGCAGACGCTCCGGCACGAGCAGGATCACGAACGGCCAGAAGATATAGAACTGCTCTTCGACCGCGAGCGACCACAGCACATTGAGGCTGTCGTGACCGCTTTGATTGAGCGCATCGCCGATATTGGTCGCGAAAAACGCGTACCAGTACCAGTGCTGCGCCCACGCGAGGCCGAACAGCACCGACGACACGACCATCAACAGCAGGTACGGCGGCAGAATCCGGCGCGCGCGGCGTGCATAGAAATAGCGGAAATACGACTGCTGACGCGACTTGCGATCGAGCAGGATGCCGCTGATCAGAAATCCGCTCAGTACGAAAAACAGATCGACGCCCATCCACAGCGGCGCTTTCAGCGCGTGTTGCGCGAACACGGCGAGCACGGCGATCGCGCGCAGGCCATCGAGTTGCACGATGCGGGAATGGGAGGGCGCGAGGGGCAATGCGCTGGCTGTCATGAACCGTCCATGGTGTAAAGCGGATGGGCCGGGCGAAGGGCCGCGCGGTTCGCAAGCGATGACTGACGAACAGGCGCGCGCTTCGCGTCGCAACGGAGGTGCAATCGATTCTAGGGAAAAGAAATTCGCGAAAAAACCAGTATCAATTGGCTAAATGAATCAGATTGAAACAGGGTATTTCTTTAGCCATTCACGCGGGATTTATATGCTTATGCTGGGGGAATCGGGTGCGCCGTAATAAATGCGGATTGCGTGATATCGCATCGGTAAAGAAGGCGGAACGGATGCACCAGAAGCGGACGCCGGCCTGGATCGCGTTTTTATCGATTTTCAAAAACGTTTCTTTATTGACGTTTAAGTCGACGAATATTTTTGAATTATTTTTGATTTTCGTCGTTGCATTTTTTCCGCGTAACGTAGCCGTGTGGAAGGCTGTCCAGCCGGGCCGCGCATCGTGGCCGCACGTCCACTTGCTCGCTCGGGTGGTTTCAGGCGCTGCACTTCAATCAGTTGCGCTTCGATTCGCTTTGCCACATCACCGAATTTCACCCCGCGCGGGCGCAGGTCCACGCGCATCGCGTTGACCGGACATCGACTGGAGGATCCGCCTTGCCCCGTTTCACGTTCAGAACCTGGTTCGCGCTAACCGCGTGCGGTGCCGCACTGATCGCGGCATCGGCCGTGAGGCCGGTTTGCGCCGAAACCGCGTTGAACGCGAAGACGTCATGGATCGGCAACAGCTTCGGCTTTGGCGATGGTACGTGGACACAGATCAATATCACCGCGATCGCGGTCACGCCCGATGGCAAGGTATATACGAACGCGCCGTGGGATGAAAGCGGCGCCGAAGCGAGCGTCTACCAGGACGGCAAGATGCTCGGCTTCGCGGGCGGCACGCACGGCTGGGGCAACGCCGGGGGCAATGCGGTCGCGGTCAATCACAAGTACGCGTTTGTCGCGATCGCAGTCGGCAATGAGAAGGGGCATCTGGTCGAGCCGGGCGTGTGGCCCGAGAAGGGCCAGCAATGGTTCGGCATATCGCGGCGCCTGATCAGCGATCCGAAACGCGTCGCGCCGTTTCAGCCCGCCGCGAAAAGCGCGGATCCGCAGGCGCAGCTCGCGGCCGGTTTTCTGATGATGAACGAAGTGCCGACCGGCACGGACGCGGCGATCGGCGGGCTCGCCGCGAACGACACGACGCTGTTCGCGGCCAATACCGCGCGCAATCGCATCGAAGTCTACGATGCCGAGTCGATGCAGCAGAAGGCGACGTGGAGCGTGCACGAGCCGGGACGTATCGCGCTCGCGCCCGACGGCACATTGTGGGTGCTGAGCGGCGCACGCAGCGAACGCGCGCCGGGCATCGAGCATTACACGGCGACGGGCCAGCGCCTCGACGAGAACTTCACGCTGCCGGCCGATACGGTCGCGGTCGACGTCGCCGTCGATGCACAAGGCCGCATCCTGATCGCCGACAACGGTCCGCGCCAGCAGGTGCTGTTCTTCACGAAGCATGACGGCCGTTACGCGGAGTCGGGCACGCTCGGCGAGCGCGGCGGCATTTTCAGCGGCGTCGCGGGCAAGCCGGGGCCGTTGCGCTTCAATGGGTTGACCGGCGTCGGTGTCGATGCGCGCGGCAATGTCTATGTGTCGACCAACGGCATCGGTCCGCGTTACGAGCCGATCGGCGCGGGTCTCGGCGCGACGCTCGAAAGCTATGCGCCGAACGGCAAGCGCAACTGGGGGGTCGAGGGGCTGCTGTTCGTCGACGGCGCGTGGATCGATCCGGCCAGGCCCGACAGCGTTTATAGCGGCAACAAGCGTTTCGAACTCGATCTGTCGAAGCCGCCGGGACAGGACTGGAAATATGCGGGATTTCTGTCGAATCGCTTCAGATACCCCGACGATCCGGTGTTTCACACCGACCAGTATCCGGGCCTGCCGATCGCGCGGCGGCTCAAGGGGCGCACGTTCCTCTATCTGACCGACATGTATGCGGACCATCTGAAGATCTATCGCTTCGATCCGCAGCACGACGGCGAGACCGCGATTCCTTCCGGCCTTATCGCAGGCCGCGAGCGCGCGGTCGCGAAGGTGCCCAATGCGCCGCCGGGCGGTGACTGGATCTGGCGCGATACGAATGGCGACGGCCGCTTCGATCGCGACGAATTTACGCTGAACACGAGCGGCACGAAGCTCGCGGGCGGCTGGGGCTGGTGGGTCGATACGGAAGGCGACATCTGGCGCACACGCGATGCGAAGGGCATCTACCGGTTTCGTTTCGGCGGACTCGATGCGAAGGGCAACCCGGTCTACTCGTATTCGAGCCTGACCCAGTACCCGGTGCCGCCACCGTTCACCGAGCTGCATCGCGCCATCTACGAACCCGAGACCGACACGATGTACGTGAGCGGCTACACGGCCGACATGCCGACCGCGCAGGGCTTCTGGAAAGAAGTGGGGCGCGTGCTGGTGCGCTATGACAAATGGTCGAGCGGCAAGCCGGTGCAGCGCTACACGATTCTCTTGCCGTGGCAGACCCAGAGCAAGCCCATCGCGACGATCATCGGCCTCACCGTCGAGGGGCAATACGTGTTCGGCGTCGAGCCGGTCGGCGCGGTGCACGTGTGGGACAAGGACAGCGGCAAGGAACTCGGCGTGATCCGGCCGGGCCCCGAAGTAGGGCGCGCGTCGGGCTGGGTCGACGTGCCGAACGGAATCAGCGCCGCAAAACGCACCGATGGCGAGTACCTGGTGTTCGTCGAGGAAGACGCGCGCGGCAAGGTGCTGATGTACCGCTGGAAGCCCTGATGGCCGCCGACGTCAATGAGGCGGCCGCGCACGCAACCTAACCGCAAAACCCAAGGGATTCGATGGACAAAGGCATTCTCAGGAACGTAGCGATCAATTTTTTCGGGCTCGTGCTGCCGACGTTCGTGTCGCTCGTGACCGTGCCGTCGTATATCCGGCTGCTCGGCGTCGAGCGCTACGGCGTGATCAGTCTCGTGTGGACGCTGATCGGCTACTTCGGGATTCTCGATCTCGGCATGAGCATGGCCGCGCAGAACCATATTTCGAAAGCGCGCGCGTCGGGCGATCAGCACGAGAGCGCGCGCGTGTTCTGGAGCGCGACCTGGCTCAATCTGACAACCGGCGTGATCGGCGGTCTGATCATCTACTTCGGCGCCTTCCTCTACACCGCGTATTTCACGAAGGTGTCGCCCGAGCTGCAGCACGAGGTTTATATGGCGCTGCCGTGGCTCGCGGTCGCGATTCCGCTCGCGAATGTGTCGTGGGTATTCGCGGGCGCGATCAACGGCGCGGAACGCTTCGGCGTCTACAACACGAACCAGACGATCGGCACGTTCCTGTTCCAGCTGCTGCCGCTCGGTGCCGCGATGTGGCTCGGCGCGAACTTGCAGAACGTGCTCGCCGCGGCGGTGATTGCGCGGATTCTCGCAGCGGCGCTGCTTGGCCGCTCGGCGCTGAAAGTGCTTGAAATACGCAGCATTCTGCCGCCGCAGCTCGGCGTCGCGAAGGGGTTGTTCAACTTTGGCGGCTGGATGCTGATTGCGAGCGTGACGACGATGGTCGCCGATTCGCTCGATCGCGTGATGCTCGGCTCGCGGCTCGGCGCGCGTTTCGTCACGTACTACACGGTGCCGCAGAATCTCGTCACGCGCCTGAACATCGTGCCGACCGCGATGGTGCGTACGCTGTTTCCGCGCTTGTCCGCGGTCGGCCGCGCGGATGCCGACACGATCACGCAGCAGTCGCTCGAATTCCTTAACGGTGTGTTCACGCCGGTCGCGCTCGTCGCCATGCTGGTGCTCGAACCGTTCCTGCATCTGTGGGTCGGCAGCGAGATCGCGACGGTCGCGGCGCCCGTGGGTCGCATCATGATCGTCGCCGTGTGGCTCGTAGGCCAGGCCAACGTGACCCGCATCCTGATCCAGTCGCAGGTCAATCCCGCTACCGCCGCGCGCGTCGGCCTCGTCGAGTTGCCGTTTTTCGCCGGCGCGTTGTGGCTCGGCATCACGCATTTCGGGCTGACGGGCGCGGCGGTCGCGGTCGCCGCTCGCGCACTGTTCGACTACGCGGTGCTGCTGCATTTCGCCGCGATCCGCGCGCGCCAGATCGTGCTCGACATGCTCGCCCATCTCGCCTTTCTGCTCGCCAGCCTGTGGCTCGCGAGTTTCCTGCCGAGCCTCGCGCTTGCGATCGCCGCGGGCGTGTTGATGGTCGGTGCGAACGTCGCGTGGTCGCTCACGATGACGCCCGCCTTGCGCAATCTTGCGCGTTCACTGCTGTTGCGACTGAATCCGAGGAAAAGCGCATGAATCACGACGTCCTTGAAAAAACCCTGTTGAGGCCCGCGACGCGCAGCGCGCTCGACGAACTCACGAGCGTGCCCGGCGTGCAGCCGGCACCGCGTCGCACCGCGCTACGCGCGAGCAAAGACGTGCGCATCGCGATCGTGCACGACTGGCTCGTCACCTATGCGGGCGCGGAGAAAGTGCTCGAGCAGATCATCGCCTGCTTTCCGGATGCGGACCTGTTCAGCCTCGTGGACTTTCTCGACGACCGCAGCTTCCTGCGCGGCAAGCCGGTGACGACGTCGTTCATCCAGAGGCTGCCGCTCGCCCGCAGCAAGTACCGCTCGTATCTGCCGCTGATGCCGCTCGCCATCGAGCAGCTCGACGTGTCCGCGTACGACGTCGTGATCTCGAGCAGCCATGCGGTCGCGAAGGGCATTCTGACGGGCCCTGACCAGGTGCATATCAGCTACGTGCATTCGCCGATCCGCTATGCGTGGGATTTGCAGCACCAGTATCTGCAGCAGTCGAAGCTGACCAACGGACCGAAGTCGGCGCTCGCGCGGCTGATTCTGCATTACATGCGCAATTGGGATATCCGCACCTCGAATTCGGTCGACGGCTTCGTGGCGAACTCGGCGTTCATCGCGCGACGGATAAAAAAGGTGTATCAGCGCGACGCGCAGGTGATCTTTCCACCGGTCGACGTCGAGGCTTTTTCGCTGTGCACGCAGAAGGAAGACTTTTATCTGACCGCGTCGCGCATGGTGCCGTACAAGAAGATCGATCTGATCGTCGAGGCGTTTGCGCGCATGCCCGGGCGCAAGCTCGTCGTGATCGGCGACGGACCCGACATGGCGAAGATTCGCGCCAAGGCAGGACCGAACGTCGAGATCATGGGCTATCAGCCGTTCAAGGTGCTGAAGGACCGCATGAGCCGCGCGAAGGCTTTCGTGTTCGCGGCCGAGGAGGACTTCGGCATTTCGGTGGTCGAGGCGCAGGCCTGCGGTACGCCGGTCATTGCATACGGCAAGGGCGGAGCGCTCGAAACCGTGCGTGATCTGTCCGAGCCGAAGCCAACCGGCATGTTCTTCGATGAACAGAACACCGATTCGATCGTCGGGGCGGTCAATCGCTTCGACGAGCTTGCGCACCGGCTCCTGCCCGAGAATTGCCGCGCCAACGCCGAGCAGTTTTCGGCGGGGCATTTCCGCGAACGCTTCTTCGCGCATGTGCGGGCGTCGGTGCCCGCACTGCGCACGGCGACGCTGCCGGCATACGTTCCGTATCGGTCGGCCGACCAGAGCGCCACGAACGTGCCGCGCATTCTCGCCGTAGATCAGAGCGGCGTGCTCGGCGGCGCCGAACTGTCATTGCTCGAAATCGTCAAGGCGCTGCGCTCGCGCATCGAGGTCGTGCTGTTCGACGATGGGCCGTTTAACACCGCGCTCGCGAAGACCGGCGTCGAAGTCACCGTACTCGATGCGGGCGCGCTGAAAAACGTGCGCAAGCAGGGCGGTTCGCTGCCGAAAGGCCAGGCGTTGAAAGGGCTGATATCGCTCGTGCGCGAAACCGCGAAACGCGCGCGCAAGGTGGACGTGATCTATGCGAACACGCAGCGCGCGATGGTGATTGGCGCACTGGCGGGCAAGCTCGCGAGACGCCCGGTGGTCTGGCATCTGCGCGATATCGTCAGCGCCGAGCATTTCGGCGGCAAGCAGCTCGCGATCATCAAGTGGTGCGCGCGGCTGGGCCTCACGCATGTGATCGCCAATTCTGCGGCATCGGCGCAAGCGTTCGCGAAACTCACGCGGTTCGACAGCAGACGCATCGACGTCGTGTTCAATGGGATTGCCGCGGAGCCTTTCGATGCATTGCGCACGGTGCCGCAAGCGGTGCTGCGCGAGCGCCTGAATCTGCCGCGCGACGCGTTCCTCGTCGGCTCGTTCAGCCGGCTCGCGCGTTGGAAGGGGCAGCATGTGCTGCTCGAAGCGATGGTGCTCAATCCGCAGATGCATGCGGTGCTGGTCGGCGCGCCGTTGTTTGGCGAAGATCAGTACGAGATCGAGCTGCGTGCGTTCGTCGCCGCGCACAAGCTTGGTTCGCGTGTGCATTTTCTGGGCTTTCAGCACGATATCCCCGCGTGCATGTGCGCGGTTGATGCGGTCGTGCATACGTCGATCACTCCGGAGCCGTTCGGCCGCGTGATCGTCGAGGGGATGCTCGCGCAGCGGCCGGTCGTGGCGTCGCGCGCGGGCGGTGTGCTCGAAATCATCGACGACTATGAAAACGGCGTGCTGTGCACGCCGGGCGATGCGCATGCGCTCGCCGATACGCTCGCCGAATTGCGCTCGAACGACGGCTTGCGCGACAAGCTAGTTACGAACGGATATCGGACCGCGCAGGAGCGGTTTGGTACGCGTAGCTATGTGGATGGGGTGGCGGGGATTCTGAAGGGGGTGGCAACGGGGTAAAGCGGTGCTTTTTATCCGAAGGTAGCCAGGGGTTTGATCAGTCCTTGTGTGGCGCAACTGAGCGAAGGTCGAAAGACCTTCGCTCTTTTTTTGCCGTTATTCGTCAGCGTCAGGCCTGGTGAGCTCATTGAACCTGTCTTTTGTTATTCGGGTCATGCAGTCCCAAAAAACCATATAACGCATTGACGCCTGACCTAGCGAGTACGTATCGGAGTAACACTCGTTATCGCGAAACGCCTTCCAATGTTGCTGGGCCGCTTCGAAATAAGGTAGGGCAGGTGGTTCGCCGTTCGCCTTTAAATCCATATCGTTATTTTGAAGTTTCCTGGAAATTTCCGAAACAAGCCTGGTTAGACTTTCGTCGGATTTCTCAAAGTAGAAGTGAGAGCACTGCCACAAATCCTCCGTGCTCATTGAATCTCTCTTGCAATAAATTGCGATTTCCGAATCGGTT
The DNA here is from genome assembly GCF_021390595.1 of Paraburkholderia sp. HP33-1. Taxonomy (NCBI): domain Bacteria; kingdom Pseudomonadati; phylum Pseudomonadota; class Betaproteobacteria; order Burkholderiales; family Burkholderiaceae; genus Paraburkholderia; species Paraburkholderia sp. HP33-1. The sequence continues at coordinate 1,695,521 of NZ_JAJEJR010000001.1, forward strand.
TTGTTCAAAAAATATGCTTTATAAGAATGAGCTTTTGAATAATCGAATTCACCAGAATAGATTGAATCCGCAAAAACTACAGGCGCGAAAAATATAAGCATAAAAAATGAACTAATGACGCGCATCATACACTCCGGTTGCAAAGAGTCGCGCCTCGCTTTCCCGGCGATTACCAACTCGCCCCGCAAGAAACCCGCGTATTGTATCGGGCATGCCGCGATAGTCTCCACTGTTAAGAACCTTTGTAACGTGCGCAACACGAGTTTCAGGCCATCGGTCATGCTTTGCGTGGTATGGACCAGTATTCCATATAACAGAAACAATGGCGTCATATTCATATTGAAATAGGGTGACCTTAATTTACCGGTTAATGACCCCTTCGAATTCCGCCAATGTTTGGCGCATGTACTCCTGACACCGCCCAACAGATACCGTATCGCCAATCCTGAGATTGTCGCCGGGATTGACACGGTGGCCTAATCCTACTGTCGGAATGCCGTAGCCATCGTCGTAGACGGTCAAGACGAAACCGTCTACTACTCGTCGACCTTTAAATTTTCCGTTCATAATTCCACTTTCCCATATGGCTATAAATTGCAATCCCTGTTCGGAAATTTGCCACGGTTTGCCGAGCCTATCCGATTGGACTGTCACGGATGAATTCGGGTCTGTGTTTGTTAGTGCTGTTCCAAGTGCATCAGGCATTACGCATCCTTGTGACCAAGGTAGATGACAATTTGTCGCGCGTCGTTAGTCCGGTATCGCCGGGTTCGCCCTTCCCCGTCAGTCGTGCCATGTGCGAGGCGACTGTCGGAAAATCGAACTGTGTAGTAGGTATCGCTAAGTACCTTCCCCTGACTATCGTGGAGCACGAATTGCTGATGGAACCAGCCTCTGCTGCACTGACACGCCCATGCGGTGCCCAAGGCCTCGACCATCTCCCGTCCAGTTGAATACGAGCGAAGCGTATCAAACGGAAATAAATTGCCGGTTTCGACATTCAAAGCCATTGCGTACGGCATTGGTGGATAAGTGGAGAATATTGAATATGTCACGCGGCAGAGCAGGCAATTCTCCTCGCTCGCCATACATGTCCCGGTAATCTTCAATTTCTGTGACCCCATTGAAACTTTTCTGAGTTTGAAGGAAGCGACGAGCGAATTAATCATCTAAACGAGCTGATGTCAATATCTTTAACTCGATATAAGTTAGTTTTGACAGAAATTGACACTTATCGTCAATATTCGTCAAAACGGCTTTATCTCAATTTAAATTTGTTGACTGTGATTCGTCAGAATGGTTAATTCGTCCGATGTTGTCTGGTAGATAAGGAGAGGCCAAATGGGGCAGCAGAAACAGAAAGGCAACGGAGGCAAGGAACAGTGCCATCTTTGCCGGATCACATATTCAACCTTCTCCGCTTTCCCGCCAATGCCGTCCGCAATGGCTTTGAATGTCGAAACCGGCGAATTCTTTCCGCTGGAGAAGCTTCGTTCGTATTCAACCGGTCACCACCTGGCCGAGGCCTTGGGCTACGCATGAGCGTGCAATTGTCGCGAGCGCGCCCCTAAGCGGTACAAGCAACGGTTCACGCTTCGCGATGCGAACGGCTCGCCGCCCGGCAGCACGTCCTACACCATCGAGTTGCGAAGGTCGCTAATCCACGGTGTTACTGATTCGTTAGGACGTACTCAGCGATGCGGAACAAACGGCGCGCAACGTCTACTCGTCTACCTCGGACATCGTGAATCGGTATAACGATTCGTCCATCATCGCAATTCCCATTACAGACCTGACATGACTAGTGCCCTGCACGAATGCGTATCGATGCGGTATGCAACATCAAAGAGGCATCCCGTTAAAGGATTGTTTAGACGTCGCCACCGCGAGGCCGAAATGTTTGAGGCGGGGGTCTATGATTCATCGCACTAAAATTCTATGTATGCTCACGCTGCTCCCGATCGTTGCGAGCGCGAAGACCGTCTACTCCGGGGAATTCGATTACCACTACTTCAAATCGCCCGAAGCGTACTTTCCCGGGCGATCTGCTGCTGAAGTTACGCGGATTTGTGACTCTGGCGAGCACGCGAATAACGAAGATTTAGCACAATGCTCGCATTTGAAGTTCAACAAGGCGAATAGCCAACTCGAAAAAAAACTTAAGGCAGTACGGTTGATGAATGAGAGAGGCGACAAGTCACTTAAGGCTAGTGGCGATCCGCTAGCGTCGCCTTACTTCGAAAAGGCGCAAAGCGCGTGGGCATCGTATCGTGACAACGAATGTTATAGCGAAGCCTACGCGATGGGCGAAGCAGCTGAACGCGAGATATTCTTTTGGGAATGTATGGCGAATATCACAGATAGCCGTGTAAAAGAGCTAGAGGAACTGCTAAAGAATTGATTGGCAGTTCGCGAGAAAGGCCTCGCTTCGGCGGGGCCCCGCAAAGCCAAGGCACACAGGCAAGAGTCTCTTTGCAGAACACAGAGGATGCTGTTCGATGCTGTGTGCTCGTCAGCTTTGTGCGAGGAGAGCCCCCTCAGGGCGACAGCGTGAACACGGAACTCAACGGCTTCAGCGCCGCCCATAGCTCGTTGCCGATTTCTCGTCTCACCATGCCGCCGTGGATACGGTGGGCATGGCTCGATGTCCAGGTTCTGTCAGCGCCTTTTAGGCTTGAGGCTCGCCGACCACTTCATCGCGGGCAGCTCGACGACCCGATAGAACACATAGGCGGCCGGCACGGCAACCAGCATATAGCCGAACGACGGCCAGATCGACATCTGCAGCGACGAGCGGAACAGCCACGACGACAGCATTACGAAGATCGGCAGATGGATCAGATACAGCGAGAAGCTGAAGTCACCGCAGCGGGACAGCAAGCGCGCCATCGCATCCGAGCCGGCGCGAAGCAGCGCGAGCAGACCGCTCGCTTCACGTCGCGAGCCATCACGCGCATCGAGCGCCTTGTACAGATAGCACGCGAAACCGAGCGCCCAGATCTGGAACGCACCGTACTGGCCGAAATGAAACGCGAAGCAGCCGCCCGCAATCAATACCGCCGCGAGCACAAAAAGCAAAGCGGGCGCACGCGCGTCGCGCGCGCTGCGCGCTTTCGTGTCGGCGATCCACGCGCCGAGCATCCACGAGAACCAGTACGACGTGAAGAACTGCAGATCGTGGCGTTCGAGAACGTATGCGGACGCGACGTTGATCGCGGCGACGAGCGCCAGCGCGGTATTCATGCCGATGCGTCGCCGCAGCGCAAATAGCAGCGGGTAGATCGCATAGAACTGCACTTCGAGCGACAGCGTCCACAACGCGCCGTTCGAGCCATACGTTTTTCCCGCCACGCCCTGCAGCGAGAACAGGTTGACCAGAAACGGCTGCCAGCCGATGTCGCGAATCTTGTGACTGACGGGCGGCAATTGCAGGCTCAACGAATCGAGCGCGAACGTCAGCACGAGCGCCGCGAGCAGCACCGGATAGATGCGCGCGAAGCGCCGCAACCAGAAGTTGCCCGCATCGAGCCGGTAAGCGGGATTGTCCGCGAGCCGCAGCGCGCCGCCGCGATGAATACAGTAGCCGCTGATCACGAAGAAAAGTGGCACACCGGCCGAGCCCCACGCGATCGGAAACGTCAGATACGCGGCGAGGGCGCTCAGGCTCAACGAATGTCCGACGCTCTGATGAAACGCCTGCATGCCCACCCACGCGATCTGGCGGCAATGAAAATAGGCGACCAGCAGCGCAGCGAAGCCTCGCATCGCATCGATCACGTATTCCTTACCCGCGCTATCGATACGCGCATCGCTGCGCGCATGCGCCGCAGCAGTGGCTTTCTCCAGCCGTGACAGCGGAGAAAGGGGCAGGGATGAGCCAGCGGCATCCAGTGCGGGGTCGCTCATACGCGGTCCTTATCTGAATCGGAAATGAGAAAAGATCGAAGCGGAATATGCATCTGGCCGGGCGCCTCGCGCACCCGCGACGCATCCATGCTAGAGCACCACAGCTTCAAAAAATGAATAAAAAATTGCATTTCAAATTAATTAAAACCTCAATTGTGTGACGAATTGTAATTGTGCGTTGGCATATGCAACGTCGAATTATTTGTCGCTTTTGTCGTGCTAATTTAAGGCACGGATTCTCTGACCTGAGGTGAAGTCATGAACCTGCATTTACTCGCCGGCGTGGCCGTACTGCTGATCCTGGTGGCCGCCTCCGCCTACCGCGATGCCTTGCGCAACGAGCCGATCCGGCGCTTTCGCATGAACCCGGGCAAGCTGCCGCCGGTCGACGAACAGGAATGACGCGATGCCGGACTCGGTCGTCAGGTCGCCGGGCAGGGCGACTCGGCGGCCGCCCGAAAGGTAAGACTTTCGGATTTGTTGATCATTGTTTTATGCGATACATGTAATAATTTCCTCAATTTTCAGAGATATGGCCCACATATTAATGGGTCGAATTATTCGAATTAAATTGGAGAAAAACGCTTGCGTGAATCTCGCAGTTTTTTTGCTAGTCTTGCGCCGGCATCGATCGGCCGCCAGGTCCGCGAACACACCAATTTCTAACCGATGTGGGAATGCCTACCATGCTGAAAGTCACCAAAGCCGTGTTTCCCGTAGCGGGCCTCGGGACACGATTCCTGCCGGCTACCAAGGCAAGTCCGAAGGAAATGCTGCCGATCGTCGACAAGCCGCTGATCCAGTACGCGGTTGAAGAAGCGATCGCCGCCGGCATCACCGAGATGATCTTCGTGACGGGCCGCAGCAAGCGCGCGATCGAAGATCACTTCGACAAATCCTACGAGATCGAATCCGAGCTCGAAGCGCGCAACAAGCAGAAGCTGCTCGATCTCGTGCGCAGCATCAAGCCGGCCAATGTCGATTGCTTTTACGTGCGCCAGGCCGAAGCGCTCGGTCTCGGCCATGCGGTGCTGTGCGCCGAAAAACTGGTGGGCGACAGCCCGTTCGCGGTGATTCTCGCCGACGACCTGCTGCATAGCACGAAGCCGGTGATGAGCCAGCTCGTCGATACGTTCAACCACTATCACAGCTCGGTGATCGGCGTCGAAACGATCGCGCGCGAGGACAGCCGCTCGTACGGCGTGGTCGACGGCCGCGAGTGGGAGGACAACGTGATCAAGATGTCGGGCATCGTCGAGAAGCCGGCGCCGGACAAGGCGCCGTCGAACCTCGGCGTGGTGGGCCGCTACGTGCTGATGCCGACGATCTTCAAGCATATTCGCGCGCTGAAGCCGGGCGCGGGCGGCGAGTTGCAACTGACCGACGCGGTGCAGTCGCTGCTGGCCGAAGAGCAGGTGCTCGCGTACCGCTACTTTGGCACGCGCTTCGATTGCGGCAGCAAGCTCGGTTACCTGAAGGCGACCGTCGAATTTGCGCTGCGCCATCCCGAGGTGAAGGCGGAATTCGAGGCGTATCTGCAGGCGTATATGCAGACCGAAGCGTCAGGCGTCGAGCCGGGGCAATTGACGGCTGAAGCCGCGTAAAGTGACAAGGCCCTGAATGAAGAACGGGCGCCGCGTGACGCGGCGCCCGTTGTCGTTTGAGCCGCCCCCCCGGCGGCCTCAGCCCCGCTTCTTCACTTCGAGCCGGAACTTGTGCAGCAGCGGTTCTGTATAACCGCTCGGCTGCTGACGCCCCTCGAATACAAGCGCCTGCGCGGCCTTGAACGCGATCGTGTCGAAGCCCGGCGCCATCGGCTGGTAGAGCGGATCGCCCGCGTTCTGCGCATCGACCACCCTCGCCATGCGCTTGAACGTCTCCTCGACGAGCTCGCGTTCAATCACGCCGTGATACAGCCAGTTGGCGATGTGCTGGCTCGAAATGCGCAGCGTCGCGCGGTCTTCCATCAGGCCGACGTTGTGAATGTCCGGCACCTTCGAGCAGCCGACGCCCTGGTCGATCCAGCGCACCACGTAGCCAAGAATGCCCTGTGCGTTGTTGTCGACTTCGGCGCGGATTTCGTCGTCGTTCCATTGCGCCTTTTCGACGACCGGAATCGTCAGCAGGCCATCGAGCAGTTCGTCGCGCACCTTCGCGTAGTCCGTCCGTTCGAGCTCCTGCTGGACCGCCTGCACGTCGACCTGGTGGTAGTGCAGCGCGTGCAGCGTCGCGGCGGTCGGCGAGGGCACCCACGCGGTGTTCGCGCCGGCCTTCGGGTGCGCGATCTTCTGCTCGAGCATCGCGTGCATGAGATCGGGCATCGCCCACATGCCCTTGCCGATCTGCGAGCGGCCGCGCAGCCCCGCGCTCAAGCCGACCAGCACGTTGCTGCGCTCGTACGACGTGATCCACTTGCTCGACTTCATGTCGCCCTTGCGTATCATCGGGCCGGCTTCCATCGCCGAGTGCATTTCGTCGCCGGTGCGATCGAGGAAGCCCGTGTTGATGAAGGCGACGCGCGCCGACGCTTCGGCGATACAGGCGAGCAGGTTCACGCTGGTGCGGCGCTCCTCGTCCATGATGCCCATCTTGATCGTGTTGCGCGGCAGCTTCAGCAGGTCTTCGACGCGGGCGAACAGCTCGCTCGCGAACGCGACTTCGGCCGGACCGTGCATCTTCGGCTTCACGATATAGATCGAGCCGGTGCGCGAGTTCAGTTTGTTCTGGCGGTCGCGCAGCGCGCACAGCGTCGTGATGACCGCATCGAGAATGCCTTCCGGAATCTCGTGGCCGTCCTGGGTCAGCACGGCGGGGTTCGTCATCAGATGGCCGACGTTGCGGATGAACAGCAGTGAGCGGCCATGCAGCTTGAGCTGCGATTTGCCGTCCGCAGCAGTGTACTCACGGTCGGCGTTGAGCCGGCGCGTGAAGGTCTTGCCGTTCTTCGTGACCTCTTCGGTCAGGTCGCCGTTCATCAGGCCGAGCCAGTTGCGATAGAGCTGCACCTTGTCGTCGGCATCGACGGCCGCGACCGAGTCCTCGCAATCGATGATCGTGCTGACCGCCGCTTCGACGACGACGTCCTTCACATCGGCGGCGTCGGTCTTGCCGATCGGATCGTTCGCATCGATCTGGATCTCGACGTGCAGGCCGTTGTGCTTGACGAGCACCACCGACGGAGCGATCGGGTCACCCTGATAGCCGACGAACTGCGCCGGCGTGGCGAGCGCGCTCGTGCCGCTCTTCAGCGCGACGACCAGTTGGCCGTTCTCGACGCTATAGCGCGTCGCATCCGCATGCGAGCCGTTCGCGAGCGGCGCGGCCTGGTCGAGGAACTTGCGCGCATACGCGATTACCGCGGCGCCGCGCACAGGGTTGAAGCCTTTCTGCTTTTCCGCGCCAGCGGTCTCGGGAATCGCATCGGTCCCGTACAACGCGTCGTACAGGCTGCCCCAGCGCGCGTTCGCGGCGTTCAGCGCATAACGCTGGTTCGACAGCGGCACGACGAGCTGCGGGCCAGCCTGCTCGGCGATTTCGCTGTCCACGTGGTCGGTCGTGGCTTTGACGCTGGCGGGCGCGGGCACGATGTAGCCGATGTCTTCGAGAAACGCCCGGAATGCGCGCAGATCCCGCACCGGGCCGGGATTGGCCCGGTGCCAGTTGTCGAGTTCGCTTTGCAGGCGGTCGCGCTCGGCGAGCAACGCACGGTTTTTTGGCGCCAGTTCGTGCACGAGGGCGTCGAAACCCGACCAGAAGGCGGCGCTGTCGATTCCGGTGCCGGGCAGGGCTTCGGTTTCGACGAACTGGTCGAGGTTGGCGGCGACCTGCAGTCCGCCGCGCGGGTTCATCTGAGTCATCGACTGCTCCATCTGTTATTGGACCGGTGAGGGGGCACCGGTCCGCGTTGTGCCACGGAGTTGCTTGCGCGCTCGGCGCCTCAAATGCCGAGCGCGTGAATGCCGGCCTTCGCGATCTGCGCATCCTGCTCCGACTTGACGCCCGACACGCCGACCGCGCCGACCACCTGGCCGTCGACGATCACCGGCACGCCGCCTTCGAGCGTGCCCTGCAGCGGCGCGCTGAGGAACGCGGTGCGGCCGTTGTTGATCATGTCTTCATAAACCTTGGTTTCGCGCCGGCCGAGTGCCGCGGTGCGGGCTTTCTCGGTGGCGATATACGAGGTGGAGGGCGCCGCGCCGTCCAGACGCAGCACCGCGAGCGGATGACCGCCGTCGTCGGCAACCACGATCGCGACAGGCCATTTGTTTTTCTCGGCTTCCGCGCGGGCTGCATCGACAATGCGGGTCGTCTCGGTGACGGTCAACACGGGTTTGCTCAGCATAATGAGTTTCCTGTCTCGGTGATGGGTGAGTGGCTTCTACGGCTTCTATCAGATCCGTCGATTCTACTTCCAGGCACCCCCAGGACGAAACGGCGGCGTCACGGGTCGACCGTCTCCGTTCTACGCGAAGCCAGTGCTGGAACCGCGCACGCGCAGAGCTTTACAATCGTGTCTTCACCCAAAACTGCGTTCCCGAGAGACCTCAGATCATGCCCACCATCAGCGAACTATTCGTCTATCCGATCAAATCCTGCGCGGGCATCGCGCTGGGTGAGGCGCGCCTGCTGGCGACGGGCCTCGAATACGACCGCAACTGGATGATTACCGATCCCGAAGGCGCGATGTTCACGCAGCGCGCGTATCCGCGCATGGCCCTGATCAAGGTTGAACTCGGCGAGCAGGATCTGATCGTGCGTGCGCCGGGCATGCGCGAGCTGCGCACGCCGCTCGATGCCGCGCGGCTCGCCGCGGCGCCGAGGGTCGATACGGAGGTCTGGAGCGACGCGGCCTACGGGCTCGATACCGGTGAAGAAACCGCCGCGTGGTTCACGGAGTTCCTCGGTCTGCCCGCGCGCCTGCTGCGCTTCGATCCCGAGCGTGAACGCATCGTCGATCCCGGCTATACGGACAGCACGGGCGGCGCCACGACGTTTTTTGCCGATGCCTTTCCGCTGCTGGTGGTCGGCCAGGCCTCGCTCGACGATCTGAACGCGCGCCTGAACGGCAAGGGGGCGCCGTCGATCAAGATCGATCGCTTTCGGCCCAACATCGTGCTCGCCGGTCTCGATGCGTATGAAGAGGACTATGTCGAGACGCTCGCTGTCGACGCGAACGCGGAAGCAAGCGCGCGCGTCGAGTTGCGTCTGGTCAAGCTGTGCTCGCGCTGCCCGATGCCGACCATCGATCAGGCACGCGGCGCGCCCGATCCCGACTGGCCTAATGAGCCGACTGACACGATGCTCGGCTATCGCGTGAGCGAACGCTTCAACGGCGCAGTCACGTTCGGCAACAACGCGCTAGTGGCCAGCGGGGCGGGAGCCTGGCTGCGAGTCGGGCAGCAGGTCGACGCGGAGTTGGGGTTCGGCGACTGAGCCTGTCAGGCTGCTCGCGCAATGGCTGGCGCGGGCAGCGTATCACCCCCTTGAGCACCGTGAGGTTCGCGTTCCCAGCAAGGCGCTTCAGCACTCTCGCCAACCGCACTGCCCACCAGAATCACCGCCGGACTGCCGAAGCCCGCGCCCAGCGCATCGGCGGCGAGCCGATCGAGCCGCGTCAACAGGCGCCGCTCGTCGCTGCCGCCCGCCCATTGCACGACCGCGGCCGGCGTATCGGCCGGCAGATGCGCGAGCAACGCCGTGGCGATGCTGTCGACGCGGCGCATGCCCATATAGATCGCGAGCGTCGTGCGCGTCGCGGCGAGCGCGGCCCAGTCCGGCTCGCCGTGATCTTCCGTGTGCGCGGTGACGAAGCTCACGCCGTGGCAATGCCGCCGATGCGTGAGCGACATGCCGAGCCCCGCCGCGGCCGCGAAGCCCGACGAGATGCCGCTGACGATATCGACCGCGAGGCCTGCATCGCGCAGCATCGCGAGTTCCTCGCCCGCGCGGCCGAATAGCAGCGCTTCGCCGCCTTTGACGCGCACCACGTGCAATCCCTTAAGCGCATAACGCCGCATCAGCCGTTCGATGAACGCCTGTGGCGTCGAACGGCAGCCACCGCGTTTGCCGACGCGAATCACGCGCGCTTGTGGAGCGAGCGTGACGATCTCGGGATTCGCGAGATCGTCGAGAAGCACGACGTCGGCGGCAGCGAGCGCCTTGACGGCCTTCAGCGTCAGCAGATCGAGGTCGCCCGGGCCTGCGCTCAGCAGCGTGACCTTGCCGGTGGTGGTGGTGGTGTTCATGTGCGTGTCCTTGTGCTGTCTGTTTCCCGCGGCTCGAAACGAAAACGGCGTCCGCTCGTGGTGATCACGAGGGGACGCCGTTGTCCATTGCATTGCATATTGACGCGTATGACGCGTTGAGTCTTCTCATCGCGACGACGTTGCCGCGATGATGTTGTGCAGGGTCAACGCAAGGACCGCGCCATCGCTCGAATGAAGGTGCGCAAGTCGTTGCCACGCGGTGCGATTCACGCGGAAAACGCGGTTTCGACCGTACCTGCGTGTGCTCCCGTCTCGCACGTCCACAGTGCTGCGTCGCACCATCCTTGTGCTTTGCCGCATCAAAACGCGTCGCGCGCGGCGTGCGGCGCGAAGCGGCGCGACGTGCCGCAAAGCCCCACCGCACAGCGCTTTGCAGCGCATTTCTCTCAATTGGCACAGCCTTTGCGATAAGCGTTGCCATCGGACCAACGTAGGTCCGTCGCGCATGCAACACAACTGCACGCGCCCCGCAGCACCAAACAGGACAACGGCGTCCCCCGGATTCAGCCCTCGGCTGGGTTCGCGGGACGCCGTTTTTATTTCCGCAACCGCTTTCGCCAGACACCAGAGGACAGCGCGCTCATGAAAATCATCGTTATCGGTCACGGGATGGTCGGCCACAAACTGATCGAGAGCCTCGCGCAACAGGCTGCGGACGATCTTGACATCACGGTGCTGTGCGAAGAATCGCGACCGGCCTACGATCGTGTGCATCTGTCCGAGTTTTTCGCGGGCAAGACCGCCGACGATCTGTCGCTCGTCGAACCTGGCTTTTTCGAGCGCCACGGCGTGCAACTGAAACTGAACGCGCGGGCCGTCACGGTCGATCGCGACGCACGCACGGTGACGGTCTCGAACGGCGAAACGCTGTCGTACGACCGCCTCGTGTTCGCAACCGGCTCTTATCCGTTCGTGCCGCCGGTGCCCGGTCGCGAGCGCGGCGATTGCTTCGTGTACCGAACTATCGACGATCTCGAAGCGATGCGCGAATGCGGCGCGCGCTCAAAAACAGGCACGGTCGTCGGCGGCGGCCTGCTCGGGCTCGAATGCGCGAAGGCGCTGCGCGACATGGGTCTGCAAACGCACGTGGTCGAATTCGCGCCGCGCCTGATGGCGGTACAGGTCGACGACGGTGGTGGCCGCGTCCTGCGCAGCCGGATCGAGGAGCTTGGCGTCACGGTGCACACGCAGAAGAACACGACGGCGATCGTCGACGGCGAAGCGGGCACGCACCGCATGCAGTTCGCCGACGGCAGCCATCTCGACACCGACATGATCGTGTTCTCCGCCGGCATCCGTCCGCGCGACGATCTGGCGCGCGCGTGCGGCCTCGAACTCGGCGCGCGCGGTGGCATCGTGGTCGACGACGCGTGCCGCACCAGCGATCCGCACATCTACGCGATCGGCGAATGCGCGCTATGGCACGGCCAGCTGTTCGGGCTCGTCGCGCCCGGCTACGAGATGGCGCGCGTGGTCGCGAAGCAGTTGCTCGGCGAAACCGCCGAATTCGCGGGCGCCGACATGAGCACCAAGCTGAAGCTGATGGGCGTGGACGTCGCGAGCATCGGCGACGCGCACGGCAATACGCCGGGTGCCCGCACCTATCAGTTCAGCGACGAACGCAAGCAAATCTACAAGAAGCTCGTCGTCTCCGACTGCGGCAAGTATCTGCTCGGCGGCGTGATGGTCGGCGACGCGAGCGAATACGGCACGCTGCTGCAGATGATGCTGAACCGCATCGAGCTGCCCGAGTCCCCCGAATTCCTGATTCTGCCGCAGGCGGACGGTCACGCGAAGCCGGCGCTCGGCGTCGAGGCGTTGCCCGCGGCCGCGCAGATCTGCTCGTGCAACAACGTGTCGAAGGGCGCGTTGTGCGCAGCGGTCTGCGCGGGCGCGACCGACATCGGCGCGTTGAAGAGCGCGACCAGTGCGGGCACCTCGTGCGGCGGTTGCGTGCCGCTCGTCACGCAGGTGATGAAGGCCGAGATGAAAAAGCAGGGCCTCGCGGTGAACAATCACGTCTGCGAGCACTTCCCGTACTCGCGCCAGGAGCTGTACCACCTCGTGCGCGTCGAGGGGCTGCGCAGTTTCGGCGCGCTGCTCGCGAAGCATGGCCGCGGCCTCGGTTGCGATATCTGCAAGCCCGCGGTCGCGAGCATTCTCGCGTCGTGCTGGAACGAATTCGTGCTGAAGAAGGAGCACGCGTCGCTGCAGGACACCAACGACTACTACCTCGCGAACATCCAGCGCGACGGCACCTATTCGGTCGTGCCCCGCATGGCGGGCGGCGAAGTGACGCCCGACGGACTGATCGCGGTCGCACAGGTCGCGAAGAAATACGGCCTCTATACGAAGATCACCGGCGGTCAGCGCGTCGATCTGTTCGGCGCACGCGTCGAACAGCTGCCATTGATCTGGGAAGAGCTGATCGCGGCCGGTTTCGAATCGGGCCACGCGTATGGCAAATCGCTGCGCACCGTGAAGTCGTGCGTCGGTTCGACGTGGTGCCGCTATGGCGTCGGCGATTCGGTCGGCCTCGCGGTCGAACTCGAGAATCGCTACAAGGGCCTGCGTACGCCGCACAAGATCAAGTTCGGCGTGTCGGGCTGCACACGCGAATGCGCGGAAGCGCAGGGCAAGGATGTCGGCGTGATCGCCACCGAGAAGGGCTGGAACCTGTACGTGTGCGGCAACGGCGGCATGAAGCCGCGTCACGCGGAACTGCTCGCCGCGGACCTCGATAAGGCCACGCTCGTGCGCTATATCGACCGCTTCCTGATGTTCTATGTGCGCACCGCCGACAGGCTGCAACGCACCAGCGTGTGGCGCGACAACCTCGAAGGCGGCCTTGACTATCTGATCGACGTGATCGTCAACGACCGTCTTGGCGTCGCCGCGGAACTCGAAGTGGAGATGCAGCAGGTGGTCGACACGTACGAGTGCGAATGGAAGAAGGCCGTGACCGACCCCGAAACACGCAAGCGCTTCCGGCATTTCGTCAACAGCAGCGAGTCCGACAGCAACGTCGCGTTCGTCGAGGAGCGCGGACAGATCCGGCCGGCGACGTCCGCCGAGCGGCAGGTGCAGCGCATCGCGATTCCCGTTGTCGTCGAGACGGTTTGATCTGATTCGATTCCCGCTTAACTCAAAGGAGCCCAGTCATGAAGAACGAACACTTGCCTCGCGCCTGGACCGCGATCTGCGCGATCGACGACATCGTGCCGAACACCGGCGTCTGCGCGCTCGTCAACGGTGAACAGGTAGCCGTCTTTCACGTGGAGGGCGGCGAAGCGGAGTCGCCTGTCGCGCCCACAGTCTACGCGATCGAAAACTTCGATCCGGGCTCGCACGCGGCGGTGCTCTCGCGCGGGCTGGTCGGCAGTCTCGGCGAGCGCGTCGTGGTGGCCTCGCCGATCTACAAGCATCACTTCGATCTGCGCACGGGCGAATGCCTCGAGACGCCGTCGTATTCGGTCAGCGCGTTCGCCACGCGCGTCGAAAACGGCCAGGTGTGGGTCGCGGTTTGACCTAACGGGCTCGCTTCATCGTTCCGCGCTTCATCGTTCCGATTCCTAACCAGATCATTTGCGCATGTCTGCTACCAGCGTAAAAAGCGTGTGTCCTTATTGCGGCGTCGGCTGCGGCATGGTGCTGCACGTCGAGGACGGCCAGGTCGTGAAGATCGCCGGCGACAAGGAGCATCCGGCCAACTTCGGCAGGCTTTGCACGAAGGGGCAGTCGGCTCACGTCGCGCTGCGCAGGTCGGGCCGTCTCGAAGGCGCGTTCGTGCGTCACGCGCGCGACGAAGACCCGGTACCGCTGCCGATGGCGCAGGCGTTGAGCAGCGCGGCTGCGCGACTGCGGCATCTGCTCGACGAGCATGGTCCCGATGCGCTGTCGTTTTATGTGTCGGGGCAGATGTCGCTCGAAGCGCAGTATCTGGTCAACAAGCTCGCGAAGGGCTTTATCGGCACGAACAATATCGAAGCGAACTCACGGTTGTGCATGGCAAGCGCGGCGAGCGGCTACAAGCTGTCGCTCGGCGCGGACGGCCCGCCCGGCTCGTACGAAGACTTCGATCACGCGGATCTGTTCTTCGTCAGCGGCGCGAATATGGCCGACTGTCATCCGATTCTGTTCCTGCGCATGATGGATCGCGTGAAAGCGGGCGCGAAGCTGATCGTCGTCGATCCGCGCCGCAACACGACCGCCGAGAAAGCCGACCTGTTCCTGCAAATCAAACCCGGCACCGACCTCGCGCTGCTGAACGGCCTGCTGCATCTGCTGCATGAAAACGGCGCAACGGATGCGGCCTTTATCGCTGAACACACCGAAGGCTGGGACGCGATGCCCGCGGTCCTCGCGGAGTACACGCCGGAGAACGTCGCCCGCATCACGGGCCTCGCCGCCGACGACATCCGCCGCGCCGCGCAAATGATCGCGTCGGCCAAAGACTGGATGAGCTGCTGGACGATGGGCCTTAACCAGAGCACGCACGGTACGTGGCACACGAACGCGCTGTGCAATCTGCATCTGGCAACGGGCCGCATTTGCCGCCGCGGCAGCGGACCGTTCTCGCTGACCGGTCAGCCGAACGCGATGGGCGGCCGGGAAATGGGCTACATGGGCCCGGGTCTGCCGGGGCAGCGTTCGGCGCTGGTCGCCGAAGACCGGGCGTTCGTCGAAGAACTGTGGGGCATTGCACCAGGAACGCTGAAAGCAGACGCGGGCAACGGCACGATCGACCTGTTCGCGCGCATGGCCGCGGGCGACATCAAGGCGTGCTGGATCATCTGCACCAATCCGGTGGCGACGGTCCCGAACCGGCAGACCGCGATCGCCGGTTTGCGGGCGGCCGACCTCGTGATCGCGCAGGACGCGTTTCTCGACACCGAAACGAACCGCTACGCCGACGTGCTGTTGCCCGGTGCGCTGTGGGCCGAAGCCGAAGGCGTGATGGTTAACTCGGAGCGCAATCTGACGCTGATGCAGCAGGCGGTCGAGCCGCCCGGTGCGGCGTTGCCCGACTGGCAGATCATCGCGCGCATCGCGTGTGAAATGGGCTTTGCCGATGCGTTCAGCTATGCGAGCGCCGACGAAGTGTTCGCCGAACTCACGCGCGCGGCGAACCCGGCGACGGGCTACGACCTGCGCGGCGCGAGCCATCGCCGACTGAAGGACACGCCGTTGCAATGGCCGGTCGCGTCGGCCGATTCGTCCGACCGCAATCCGGTTCGCTACCTGAATGACGGCGTGAGTCAGACGCTTAGGGAATCCGGCGATGGCAGCCGGGCGCGCCTTGCTTTTCCGACCGCCAGCGGCCGGGCGAAGTTTTTCGCACGCGCGTATGCGCCGGCGGCCGAGTTGCCCGATCGCGAGTTCCCGATCGTCCTGAACACGGGCCGCGTGCAGCATCAATGGCACACGATGACCAAGACCGGCAAGGTCGCGATGCTGAACAAGCTGAACCCCGGACCGTTCGTCGAGGTTCATCCGGACGACGCGGCCGAGCTCGGCATTCGTGCGAAAGACGCGGTCGAGATCCGTTCTCGGCGCGGTCGCGCGATCCTGCCCGCCGTCGTCACCGATCGCGTGAGTGCGGGCCAGTGCTTCGCGCCGATGCACTGGAACGACGTGTTCGGCGACGACCTGTGCATCAATGCGGTGACCAACGACGCGGTCGATCCGGTTTCGCAGCAGCCCGAACTGAAGGTCTGCGCCGTCGCGCTGAGTCCGGTGAGAACCGATCGGCTCGCTGACACGCCCGATGAACACGACGCACTCTCTCCCCCTGCCGACGCAGCGGCATTAACGCTCAGCGCCAAGGATCAAGCCATGCCTCGTATCGAAGCCCTCACGAGTTTGCTGCAATTGTCGCCGGAGCCTGTGGTCGCGCCGTCGCTCAGCGATGCTGAGCGCGCGTATCTGGCGGGCTTCGTCAATGGCCTGCGGTCTGCCGAAACACAAGGCCTCGACAGCGTGCCGGTGCTGCCGCACAGCGCGCCGATCGATGCGGCGAAGCGGCTCTTTGTCGATGGCCTGCTCGCCGGGCTGTATAGCCGCAGCCCGACAGCGGTCCCGAGCTCAGCCACTGCATTGCCGAGCGTCGCGCAAGCGGAAGCATCACGCGAATCCGGCGTGCGCATCGTGCGCGCACGGCCGAAGGTCACGCTGTTGTGGGCCTCGCAAACGGGCAACACCGAATCGCTGACGGAGCGTTACGCGACGCGTCTGATGGAATCGGGCTTCGAGATCCGCACCGCGTGCATGGCCGACTTTCCGTTCGCGACGCTCGCGAAAGCGCAATACGTGCTGCTGATGACGAGCACGTTCGGCGACGGCGATGCGCCCGACAACGCGCAGGATTTCTGGACCCAACTGAACGCCGATACGGCGCCGCGCCTCGACGGCGTGCGCTTCGCGGTGCTTGCGCTCGGCGATCGCAACTACGATCAGTTCTGCGGTCACGGTCGCCGTCTCGACGAGCGTCTCGCCGCGCAGGGCGCGCTGCGTCTGATCGGGCGCGTCGATTGCGATAGCGAATATCAACAGAGTGCCGACGCGTGGCTCGAACGCGTGATCGTGTGCATCAAGGAAGCGGACGTCGCGCTGCATGCGGTGCCCCCGGGCGGCATGATCAACGCGGTGGTGGGCGCTGTGCCGACGAAGGCGCGGCCGGCCGCGTCGCGCGTCGTCGGCAATCTGCGCCTGAACCGGCAGGGCACCGCGAAGGATACGCGCTGCGTGTCGCTGCAAACGGGCGAGACGAACCTCGAATACGAAGCCGGCGATGCGCTCGGCGTGTGGCCCAGCAACTGCCCCGAACTCGTCGACGAACTGATCGCGCTGAGCGGTCTGCACGCAGAGGCGCCGGTGCACGTAGCGGGCATCGGCGAGATGCGGCTCGCCGATGCGCTCGGCAAGCACTACGAGATCGCGCGGCCGAGCGCCGAAGCGCTCGGGCTCGTTGCCGCTCGCAGCAGTAACAGCACGCTGCGCGATCTGCTTGCGCCCGAACGCAAGGCCGATCTGAAGCAATGGCTGTGGGGACAGCAGCTCGCCGATGTGTTGCACGAATTCCCGGTGAGCCTGACGGCCGCCGAGCTGACGGGCATGCTCAAGCGCCTGCAGCCGCGTCTGTATTCGATCGCATCGAGCCCCAAGGCACATCTGGGCGAAGTGCATCTGACGGTATCGGCGGTGCGTTACAACAATGGGCGACGGCATCGCAAGGGCGTGTCGTCCACGTTTCTCGCGGATCGCGCCGGCGACATTGACGTGCCCGTGTTCGTGCAGAAGTCGGCACACTTTCGTCCTCCTCATCAATCGGACACGCCGATGATCATGGTCGGACCAGGCACCGGCGTTGCACCGTTTCGCGGCTTTCTGCACGAACGGCAGGCACGTGGCGAACGCGGACGCAACTGGCTGTTCTTCGGCGAACAGCATGCCGCGACCGACTTCTACTATCGCGACGAACTCGAAGCGATGCGCGCGAGCGGTCTGCTGAGCCGACTCGACGTCGCGTTCTCACGCGACCAGGCCGACAAGATCTACGTGCAGGACCGCATGCGCGAACACGGTGCGCAACTGTGGGCATGGCTCGAAGACGGTGCGCATTTCTATGTGTGCGGCGACGCAAACCGGATGGCGCGCGACGTCGATGCGGCATTGAAGGATGTGATCTCGACACACGGCGGCATGAGCGAAGAGAAAGCACACGAATACGTGAGTCGTTTGACGCGCGAAAAGCGCTATGCACGCGACGTGTATTGAGCCGTGGACTCATGCGGCTGGAAAGCAGCGAAATGAGCGGCGAGATGGCATGACGCTTGCATGTTGAACCCTGATGAAAAAATCTGGGCGACATGCCGGTGCAAAAGATTAGTAACGCAGAAACCGGATTACCAGGCAACTTGTTTAGTGAGGATATCTGATGAAAAACGTGATGCAATCTCTGCGGAGCGGTGACTGGCGCGCACTCGTCGCCTGCTTCCTGTATTTCGACACGGGCTTCACTGTCTGGGTGCTGTACGGGCCGCTCGCGCCGTTCATCAGCAAGAGCATCACGATGACGCCCGCGCAGCAGGGTCTGCTCGTCGCGGTGCCGGTGTTGTCCGCGGCGATTCTGCGCGTGACGCTCGGCAATCTGTATCAGTCGGCGCACGGCAAACGCATCGCGTTGATGGGCGTGCTGCTATCGGCGGTGCCGACGATCGTGCTGCCGTTGCTGCAAGCGGTGCCGTCGTACGAAATGCTACTGGTGCTCGGCGTGTTCCTCGGCGTGGGCGGCGCCAGCTTCGCGGTCGCGCTGCCGATGGCCGGCAGCAACTATCCGCCGAAAGTGCAGGGGCTTGTGTTGGGGCTGGCCGCGGCCGGCAATATCGGGGCGGTGCTCGACGGCTTCCTGTTCCCGCAACTGGCGACGCGCTACGGTTGGCAATTCGCGGCCGGCGGCGCCTTGCCGCTGCTCGCGATCGCTGCGATCACGCTGTACTTCTGGGCCAACGACGCGGGCGTCAAAACCGGCAGCGTGCTGCGCGCCTTCGGCAGCTTTGCGACGACGTTCGTGGGCCTGATCGTGCTCGTGCTGCTCGTCGAAGCGGGGCTATTCGGCGCGGGCAAGACCGGCGTGTTGCTGTTGCCGGTGGTCGGCGCGCTGCTCGCGATCGCGGTGCTGCCCCAACGCTACCGCTCGGTGCTCGCCGAGCGCGATACGTGGGTCATCATGCTCGTCTATAGCATCACGTTCGGCGGTTTCGTCGGCATGTCCTCGTATGTGTCGCTGCTGCTCACCAATCTGTACCAGCTGTCGAAAATCGACGCGGGTCTGTTCATGGCGCTGCTCGCCGCGACCGGCGCGATTGTGCGTCCGCTCGGCGGGCTGGTTGCCGACCGCGTGTCGGGCGTACGCGCGCTGACCGTGCTTCTCGCGGTGATCGCGATCTGCGACTTCCTGTTCGCCTCGGCGATGCCATCGTTCGCGGGGGGCATCGCGCTGCTGCTATGCATGTACGTCGCGTTCGGTCTCGGCAATGGCGCAACGTTCCAGCTCGTGCCGCATCGCTGGGCTGGCCGCACCGGTCTGATGTCGGGCATCGTCGGCGCGGCGGGTGGCATCGGCGGCTTCTATCTGCCGGTCGTGATGGGCATCGCGAAGGAGAGCACCGGCAGTTACCAGATGGGCTTTGCGACGTTCGGCACGTTGTCCGCCTGCGCGTTTCTCGCGATCGTCGCGCTGCGCCGGCCGTGGATGGCGTGGTCGATGCAAAGCAGCGTCATGCATGCGCACGCGACGGAGTAAAGCACGGCGTGCCGCGTTCGATCGTCACGGCGCCGCACGCGTGGCTTGGGAAAAAGCACAGTCGAATACTTGCCTATCGCGGATGAAGTTTCCAATATGCAGTCAGGAGGCTGCATATGAACTCATCGACCGATCGCATCGAAAAGCAGATTCTGTTGAAAGCGCCGCGCTCGCGCGTTTGGCGCGCGCTGTCCGACGCCGAGGAATTCGGTAAATGGTTCGGCGTGAATCTGACCGGCAAGCAGTTCGTCGCGGGACAATCCACGCAGGGGCACATCACCTATCCGGGCTATGAGCATCTGGTGATGAACGTGCTAGTCGAGCGCGTCGAGCCCGAGCATCACTTGTCGTTTCGCTGGCATCCGGCCGCGATCGATATCACGGTCGACTACACGCCGGAGCCGACCACCCTCGTGGAATTCGACCTGACCGAGGTCGAGTCCGGCACGCTGCTGCGCGTCGTCGAATCGGGCTTTGATCAGTTGCCGGTCGAGCGCCGCGCGCAAGCGTTCCGGTTGAACGAGGGTGGTTGGGAACAGCAGATGGGCAACATCGAACGATATGTCGGCGCGAGCTAAGGCCGCCTCCGCGAAGGCGGGCCTCAAGGCGGCGACACTGAGCAGTTCGGCGCCGGTTTTCGCGGCGCTCGGTGACGAGACCCGCCTGCGCCTCGTCGCGGCCTTGTGCGCAGGCAGCGCGATGTCGATCGCGCAATTGACGGCCGGCACGGACATCACACGGCAGTCGGTCACGCAGCATCTGCAGGTGCTCGCGCAGGCGGGCCTCGTGCACGACGTGAAGGTGGGACGCGAACGCCTGTGGGCGTTCGAGCCCACGCATCTCGACGCGGCGCGGCGCGCGCTCGACGCGATTTCGCAGCAATGGGATCAGGCGCTGCTGAAGCTGAAGACGATGGTCGAAGAATGACGGGCGACGGCGACGCTCGCAGATTTTGCCGATCCGCGGCGGTGCGCCTGGGTGGAGTGACGCATCGAGCGAAAGAACGCCAAGGGGCCAGAAACTGGCCCCAGAACCGTTGCAAAAAGAGGGAAGAAACGCGGGAATAAAAGCCGGCGCGCGTCTAATCAGCAATGCGCTTGTCGGCCAGCGCGCTCTGGCAGTCGGCCAGAACCTGCCTGACGAGCCGCGCCTGCGGGTCGAGTTCGTCGGTGTCGAGAATTTCCTCGACCGCGTCGCGTGCCCAGTCGGTGTCGACGAACCGCGCATGGCGCCGCGCGATTTCGACCGCGGTGGCCGACAGCTTGGCGATACACAGCCAGTCGGCCTCGCGCGCGCGGCGGTCGAGCCACTTATGCGCGGCCTGTACGTGAAACGCCGCGTCGGGCCAGTCTTCGTTCAGGTAATAGGCGCCGAGGCTTCCGCATGTGAGCCAGCACAACAGCTCCAGGCGGTCACGGGGACTCAGATGTTGGCGTACATCACTCATGGCGACGCTCGCTGCAGTAAATGGCTTCCCGGTGAGGCCGGCGGGCGCCGTCCTCCGCTTTTATTAACATTAGCATGCCGTATTCCCGGGCGGCAATTCCTGTCCAACCCTGGCGCGCAACGCGGCCACAGGCGGGCTTCGAGCGACGCATCAACAAGCTGCGCCGGCGCCCCGAACGACCCGCGGGCGATCTGCCGGAGCGGCTTCAGCGCTTGCCGCGCGTCGCCACGATGAAAAGCCGCGGAAACGGCAGCAGCACCGTGCCGTCGGCGAGCGCCGGGTAGGCCCTGGCGATTTCGTCGCGATAGCGTTGCAGGAACGGGCCGCGCTCGGCGTCGTCGAGCGCGGCGAGAAACGGCCGCAGCGCGCTGCCCTTGAACCATTCGACCACCGCGTCCGCGCCCGCGAGCGGGTGGTGGTACACCGTGCGCCACACGTCGACACGCGCGCACAGCGGTTTGAGAAGCGCGTAGTACCAGCTCGCGTCGTGGCGCATCGCACGCTCGACGCCCGTCAGCTTTGGCGTCCACGGCCCGTCGGCGGCGATTTCGCGCAGCAGCCGGTGCGCGGGTTCGTCGAGATTGTCGGGCATCTGCACGGCGAGGCTGCCGCCCGCGGCCAGTTTTGCGACCAGGGCGGGGAACAGCCGTTCGTGGTCCGGCACCCATTGCAGCACCGCGTTCGCGAGGATCACGTCGTAGGGGCCGGGCGCGTCCCAAGTCGAAACGTCGCCGATCTCGAAGCGCAATTGCGGCAGACGCTCGCGGGCCGCCGCGATCATGTCGGCGGAGCTGTCGATGCCGCTGACCGCTGCGCCCGGCAGCCGCCCTACCAGCACCTCGGTCGAATTACCGGGCCCGCAGCCGATGTCGACCGCGAGCCGCGCGCCGTCCACCGGCACCGCCGCGAGCAGATCGCGCACCGGGCGCGTGCGCTCGTTCTCGAACAGCATGTACTGCTTCGCGTGCCAGTCGCCAGGCTCCTGGGTGGTTTTTCCGGCCATTGCTCGCTCCTTAGTGGGTTCCGTACGGCCATTCTCGGCCGCTCGCGGGGCAGCGTAAAATGAATTTATGATTCCGATTGCTTCATTTTTCTAATGAAAATCGACACCCTCGGCGTGCAGGCTTTCGTCGCGATTGCCGATCGCGGCAGCTTCCAGAGTGCGGCCGATTCGCTGCACGTTACGCAAACGGCGATCACGCAGCGGCTGCGCAAGCTCGAAACCTATCTCGGCGTCACGCTGATCGAGCGCACCACGCGGTCGATGGCGCTGACCGAAATCGGCCGCAACTTTCTGCCGCAGGCGCGCCGGCTGCTCGGCGAACTCGCCGAAGCGCTGGTCGAGATTCGCGAAACGGGGATCGCGCGGCGCGGCGACGTGTCGATCGCGTGCGTGCCGACCGTCGGCGTGCAGTATCTGCCGCGCATCCTGCAGGCGTATTCGGCGCGCTATCCGCATAACCGCATCAAGATTCTCGATCACGCGTCGTCGGCGGTGGAGGAGGCGGTGCTGCGCCGGGAGGTCGAGTTCGGCATCAATATCGCGCGCGAGCATCATCCCGATCTCGCGACCGTGCCGCTCACCGAAGACCGCTACGTGGTGATCTGCCACGAGGATCATCCGCTCGCGAAGCGGCGGCGCATCGCCTGGCGGCAGTTGCAGGCGTTCCCGCTAATTTTCGCCGGCGAGGTCAGCGGCAACCGCGCGTTGCTCGACGTCGCACTGGAATCGAGCGGACTCGCGCTGCGATCGTTTTACGAGGTGCAGCGCAGTTCGACCGCGCTCGGGCTCGTCGCGCAACGCGTCGGCGTGGCCGTGGTGCCGGCGCTCGCGTTGCAGAAGGGCGCGTATCCGACTGTGCGCACTGTCGAGCTCACGCAACCCACCGTGTCGCGCACGCTGGTGCTCGTCGCGCGCAAGACCGCCCAGTTATCGCCAGCCGCGCAGGCGCTGTACGACATGATCCGCGAGCAGGCTACGCCGAGAATCGCATGACGGTGCGCCCTGTGCGGCGGCACGGGCAAGGTGCTGCAGGGTATCGGCGGTGGCTGACGTTAGGGAGAATGCCTCGGCATTGATCAATGCGCCGCGTAGCATCCAGGCGTTTGAAAAAGCTGCAAAGTGCCGTGCGGGCCGGATAGCCCGGCGTTCCGGGAACCACGCCGCACGTATAGCGAAGCGACCGCGGAACGCATCGACGAGGCGGTTCACAGTCTTGTGCGGGCTGCACTGGATCGCGCGCCGAGTATTTTGACGAATCGCCGCAGCATGCTTCGGCGCCCCTCGAAATCGATGAACAGACGGCTTTGCAACCGCGGCAGCCGCTAGATTGCTTACGCTTCGAAGTTCACCCAGAGAAAGCGCTCATGCAAGCGTCGGCATCAGTAGCCGCCGCTACTGCTGCTACTGCCGCTACTGCCGCTGCCCGACGAGTTCATGTCGCCCATTGATTGACAGGCGCTCAGCGAGAGCGACGCGAACCCTAGCGCGATGATCATGAATGCGGCCGATACTAGTCTTGACAGTTTCATGTTGAACCCTCCTGTGCACGGACCACGCCGCGCCTGCCACACGCGATGCGCCGAAACCGACGAGGCGCACGCAATGCTAGTTGGCGGATGCCGTGGCCCTGCTGTGATCTCTTTACTGTAAACAGTTGCGACGTGCGATATATTCCGCGAGATCGTCCACTCATTGCAGGCTGTAGCTTTCCTGGGATGAATCGGGCGAGTGATCCAACGGCCAGCACGAGAGGCGTAAGCGCCCGCCAGGCGCTGTTCCGGGCAGCGGCGTCGCGAAAATTCGCTTTCGATGCCGACTGTCCGCCCGGTCACTCTACGCGAGCGGTCCGGCTCGCGCATTGATCGCTGCCACTACCGCGCCGTACGGGATGAGGATCCTGAAATCGCGGCACCGCAATTCGACCATCTCACCCGTCACATCCACCTCATCACATTCGATGATGCTCCAGTCCTTCACGGCCTGGTGCTCAAGGAACAGTTCTGGAACAATGTCGCGCCAGTGCGCGCCCGACACGATTACCAGCCAGTTCATGACGACCTCCGTTTCGTTACTGCTTTCGGGGAAGAAACGGGCGCGCGGGACACCGTAGAAGTCTCCCTTGAAGCCCGAAAGCCCGCTTCCTACTCCTTGAAACTTTTCATGTTCGAGTGGCTGCCCGCCATTGACAGCCGCAATAAGGGTGCCAGTACGCTCAAGGACGTCGCGAACGCAACGGGCGTCTCGCTGGGCACGGCGTCCAGGGGGCTGGCGGGCGTGATCATCTTCGGCTTTCTCGGCAATATCCTGTTGCTTAACGACATCGACAGCAATACCCAGCTTGTGCTCAAAGGCCTGATTATCGTGATCGCCGTGTTCCTGCAGCAGACCGATTTTGGACGTGGCGGCTGGCTCAAGCGGCTCACGAGGCGGCGCAGAGAATAGACGGGGAGGTCCTAATAGGCGGATCGCCTTTACAGGAAAGCAACGTTGGGTCTAAGGCTATCTTAAGGAAGCGTCATGCACTCTAGCGTCCAACGTTGGCTTACTTTTCTTAACAGGATGCCCCCATATTGCGGAGGAAGATGCGAAGTAGGCGCTTTTTAGTGCCGCGTCTTCTCTGCATGTCGGTGATGGGCACCCTGAACTGTCTACATGAGGGAATATGGACACAACGAAGCACATGACAATGACCAAAGTGCCCGAGGTCACGCTTGGTTTCTGGATCGTCAAGATCGCAGCGACGACACTAGGCGAGACCGGCGGAGATGCAGTCTCGATGTCGATGAATCTCGGCTACCTTGTCGGCACGATGATTTTCGCGGCGATATTCTTCGTCGCTGTCAGCGCCCAGATCCGGGCTAACCGGTTTAATCCGCTTCGTTACTGGGTAACGATCGTCGCCACAACGACAGTCGGTACGACGCTTGCCGACTTTGCCGACCGGTCTCTCGGGATCGGCTACGCGGGCGGAAGTGCGATCCTTCTCGTTTTGCTGCTGGGCTCGCTCTTTACCTGGTACAGGGTGATGGGTTCGGTGTCGGTGACGACTGTATCTTCGCCCAAGGCGGAGATGTTTTACTGGGTGACGATCATGTTTTCCCAGACGCTCGGCACCGCGTTGGGCGACTGGACTGCTGACACGGTTGCGCTCGGCTACACCGGCGCGGCCATTGTATTCGGCGGCCTGCTGCTGGTGCTCGTTGTTGCGCACTACTGGACCAACATCTCATCGACGATACTCTTTTGGGCCGCGTTCATTCTGACTCGTCCGCTCGGGGCGGCACTGGGTGACTTCCTCGACAAGCCAATCGATCATGGTGGTCTGGCGATGAACCGTTATGCCGCTTCGATCGCGCTTCTCGGCTTCATCCTGACCAGTCTGATGGTCTTCAGGCAAAGAGCAGCAAAGGCCGCTCACTGATTGAAATTCGTCGAACAGCAGCTCGCGCTCACCGGCGCGTATATCGCGGGCGACGCGTTCTCGCTCGCCGATATTCCGATCGTGCTGTCCGCGAACCGCTGGCTCGAAACGCCGCACGAGCACGAAGATTTTCCGGCGCTGGCCGGGTATATGGAGCGGTTGGCCGGGAGGGACGGGTATCGCAGGTATTGTCGTAACGGCACGCCGTGATGACAAAAATCCGGCGTCAACGCTTACGGATTGCCGGGCGCAACCGCTTCTGCGCAGTGCACCCCGCGTCGCCTACAATGGCGGCCATTTGGCGACATTGAAGGTCCAACGATGCGGGTAACAAAATTCGCGCTGGCTTTGCTGACGGCGTGCTTCGCTCTGAACGCGAGCGCCGAGATGACGGCCGCCCAATACAAGAAATGGGCGCACGCCGACAACAACTCGATCTACGCGGCGTATATCACCGGCACGATCAACGCATTCGGCTGGGCGAACGGAGATCTGGTCTCGAGGAAACTGAAACCGCTGTTCTGTCCGCCGCAAACGCTCGCGATCGGCAACCAGACGGTTTATCCGTTGCTCGATGCGTTCTTCGCGAACCATCCGGGCATTTCCGACGATTTCCCGATCGGGCTCGCGATTCTGCGTGCGTTGCAAGGCACCTATCCGTGTTGATGGTGCTCGGCCGCGCCGGGTAAGCGGTGAGGGGAGGGAGTAAGGAAGGGGCGGACTCGCGAGGCGAGCCCGCCTGGCGGCATCAAACCTGCACGAGATTCGGAATCTGCACGTCCGGATTGACGTCCGCGTCGTAATCGACGCCCTTCATTTCAAAGCCGAACAGACGCAGGAAATCGGTCTTGTAGCCGGCGAAATCGGTGAGCTCGTAGATGTTGTCGTTCGTGACCTGGTTCCACAGCTCCTGCACGCGGCCTTGCACCTGCGGATCGAGCTCCTTGTAGTCGGCGCGTAGACGGCCTTCGTCGTCCAGATGCGGCTCGCTGCCGTAGAGGCTGTCCTTGTACAGGCCGTAGACCTGTTCGATGCAGCCCTCGTGCGTGCCTTTTTCCTTCATCACCTTGAAGAGCAGCGACAGATAGAGCGGCATCATCGGAATGGCCGAGCTTGCCTGCGTGACGACCGCCTTCAGCACCGCGACGCGCGCATCGCCACCCGTGGCCGCGAGCTTTTCGCGGATGCCGAGCACCTTCTGGTCGAGATCTTTCTTGGCCGCGCCGATCGAGCCGTTCCAGTAGATGTCGTGGGTGATCTTCTCGCCGAGGTAGGTGAACGCGGTGGTCTTCGCGCCGTCGGCGAGCACGCCGGCTTCGGCGAGCGCGTCCATCCACATCTGCCAGTCCTCGCCGCCCATCACCGCGACCGTGTGCGCGATTTCTTCCGGCGTCGCCGGTTCGAGCACGGTTTCCTTGATCACTTCCTTGTCGGTGTCGATGCCGCGCAGGTTGACCGCCTTGCCGATCGGCTTGAGCACTGAGCTGAACACTTCGCCGGTCTTCGGATGCTGGCGCTTGGGCGCCGCGAGGCTATACACGACGAGATCGACCTGGCCGAGATCGCGCTTGATGACTTCGATCGTGCGCGCCTTCACTTCGTCGGAGAACGCGTCGCCGTTGATGCTGGTCGCGTACAGGCCTTCGGCGGTGGCGAACTTCTCGAACGCGGCGGTGTTGTACCAGCCGGCCGTGCCAGCCTTGGTTTCGCTGCCGGCGCGTTCGAAGAACACGCCGAGAGTCGACGCGCCCGAGCCGAACGCGGCGCTGATGCGGGCGGCGAGGCCATAGCCGGTCGACGCGCCGATCACGAGCACCTTCTTCGGGCCATTGGCGATGGGGCCGCGTGCCTTCACATACTCGATCTGTTCCTTGACGTTGGCTTCGCAGCCGGTCGGATGGGTCGATACGCAGATGAAGCCACGCACACGCGGTTTGATGATCATGAAGCACCTCTTGTCGGAATTGGCGACATTATAGTGGCCCTGCCGGAGCCGCACGCCATCCCGCGGATGAAGCAAAAATCGGCGCACCCCGCACATCTTGGTACGATTGCGCCTTTCCCAGCCGACGACAGCACGTGAAGCGCCTCTTTTCCTTCTTTCTGGCGGCCCTCGACAAAGGGCTGACCCTCGCGAACCTGCTCTTCGCGAAGGCCGCGTGGCATCTGCGCCATCCGAGCCGCCGCACGTTCGCGTGGGGGCTCGCCGCGCTGCCGGTGCTATTCGTGCTGTACGTGCTGCTGCTGATTCCGTTCACGCCCAGCATCGGCGACATCCGCAAAGCGAAAATCGAGCAGCCCGCGCAGATTATGTCGGCGGACGGCAAGCTGCTCGCCGAGTTCAAGCCGTCGAACCGGGAGTGGGTCAAGCTGCAGGACATCTCGCCGACCGTCGTGAACGCGCTGATCGCGACCGAGGATCACCGCTTCTACCAGCATTTCGGGCTCGACTGGCGGCGCACCGCATCGGCCGCGCTGCACACGTTTTCGGGCCAGCGCCAGGGCGGCTCGACGATCACGCAGCAGCTCGCGCGCAATCTTTATCCCGACGAAATCGGCCGCGCGCCGACGTTGACGCGCAAGCTGAAGGAAGCGATCACCGCGCTGAAAATCGAGGCGTTCTACACCAAGGACGAAATCCTCGAAACCTACCTGAACACGGTGCCGTTCCTGTACAACGCCTACGGCATCGAAATGGCCGCGCGCACCTATTTCGACAAGTCCGCGTCCGAGCTGAACGTGCTCGAAGCGGCGACGCTGACCGGCATGCTGAAGGGCAACGCGTACTACAACCCGGTGATCAATCCGGAGCGCGCACTGCAGCGGCGCAATACGGTGCTCGGGCAGATGGTCAAATACGGCAAGCTGACGCCCGCCCAATACGACTTCCTGAGCCGCAGGCCGCTGCGCCTCTACTTCGAGCGCCAGATCGAGCCGCCCGGACCCGCGCCGCACTTCACGCAGCAGCTGCGCAAGTGGCTCGTCGCGTGGGCCGACCGCAACGACTACAACATCTACTCCGATGGACTCGTCGTGCGCACGACGATCGACTCGCGTCTGCAGACGATGGCAAATCAGGCCGTGACGCAGCAGGGCAACCAGTTGCAGGGCATCGCGAACTCGGCATGGGGCACGCGCGCGGGCTGCTCGGCGGACAAGGACCTGCTGCGCACGTTCCTGCGCGAAACACCTGACTTCCGCGCGGCAAAAGACACGGGCCTCTCCGACGACGACGCGCTGAAACACCTGCTCGCCGATCGCAAGCTCGTGCAGAGTGTCTGCGACACGAAGACGCGCGTGCAGGCCGACTTCCTCGCGATGGACCCGCGTACCGGCGAGATCAAGGCGTGGGTCGGCAGCCGCGACTTCGGCGAGGATCCGTTCGATCACGTGCAGCAGGCGCGTCGTCAGCCGGGCTCGACCTTCAAACCGTTCGTCTACGCGGCGGCCTTCGAGGCCGGCGCGAAGCCCGACGACAAACTGCCCGACAACCCGGTCCAGATCCAGCTCGCCGGCGGCGAAATCTGGAAGCCGAACGACGAGGACGAGCCTAGCGGCCGCGCGATCAGCCTGCGCGACGCGCTCGCGTATTCGCGCAACCGCATCACCGCCCAAGTGATGGAGTCGGTCGGCCCGAACAAGGTCGCGAAGCTCGCCCGTGCGATGGGCGTGCGCGACAGCCAGCTCGACCCGGTGCCGTCGCTCGCACTCGGGACGAGCCCGGTCACGCTAAAGGAAATGGTCTCGGCGTACGGCACGATCGCGAACCTCGGCAGCTATGTCGAGCCGCTGATGGTCACCCGCATCGAGGATCGCAATGGCAACGTGCTCGCCGAATTCGCGCCGGCCACGCCGAGACGCGAGCTGCCCGCCGACACCGCGCGCACGCTCGTTGACGTGATGCGCGACGTGGTCAGCCGCGGCACTGGCGCTAGCATCCGCACCCGCTTTGGCGTGCGCGGCGACGTCGCGGGCAAGACCGGCACGACCCAGGGCAATGCGGACGGCTGGTTCATCCTGATTCAACCGCAACTGGTGGCGGGCGCGTGGGTCGGATTCAACGACAGCCGCGTGACGCTGCGCAGCGATTACTGGGGGCAGGGTGCGCATAGCGCGCTACCGATCGTCGGCGATTTCTTCCAGCACGCGCAGCGTGCGCGGCTCGTCGATAGTCGCGTGAAGTTCGACACCGAGCAGCAGCCCGGCTGGTTCGCGCAGCGCGCCGAACGCTTGCGCGACTGGATCGGGCACCTGTTCACGCACACGCCGTCTCAGCCGGACAGGCAGGTCGTCGCGCATGCGCCGGTGCGGCGTGCGCCGGTTGCGCCGGCTGAGCCGGCGGCGTCTGCCGTGGCTGCGCCGGCGGCGTCAGAGGCAGCGGGCGGGTCCGCGGTGCAGGGCGAAGCGCGCGCGTTGCCGCCGTTGCTGCCGGCTCCAGGGTCGGAATCGGCCCCCGCGCCGGCGCCCGGTAATACCGTCGACGGTGAAACGCATGGCGGCGGTGCCGCGGCGCTCGCGCCAACCCCGACGCCGGACGATGTCGTGCCGCCCGACGCGGGTGGACAGGGTGGAGAAGGGGCGAATAACGGGAGCGGGGCGAACTGAACGCGCCCCCGGCGGCCCGCTAGGACCTCGCGACTCCCGGTTCGCCCGACGACGGCCGCGCATGCGGATTCCCATGCGCCGTCTCGAGCGACGAGTCGTGATGCAGCAGCAACACCGCCGCCACCCCGACGAGCCCCGCGCCCGCGAGGCATAGCAGCCCGGCGCCGAAGCCGCCGGTGCTGTCCTTGATCCAGCCCATCGCGAACGGACCGAAGAAGCCCGCCAGATTGCCGAGCGAATTGATCGCGGCGATACCGCCCGCGGCGGCCGCGCCCGACAGGAACGCGGCCGGCAATGTCCAGATCACCGGCAGGCAGCCAAAGATGCCAAACCCGGCGATCGACAGCGCGATCATCTTCTGCACCGGATTGTCGAGTCCAGCCGCGGCCGCGATGCCGCCGGCCGCGATCAACAGCGCAATCGCGACATGCCAGCGGCGTTCGAGCAGGCGATCCGAACGCCGCCCCCACACGAGCATGCCGATCAGGCCGACCACGTACGGCAGCGACGTCACGAAACCCGTCTGCAGATTGGTCAGGCCGAACGACTTCACGATCTGCGGCAGGAAGAAGCTCAGGCCGTAGTTGGTTGCATTGGCGCCGAAATAGATCAGCGCGATGGCCAGCACGCGCGGATGGATGAGCGCCTCCTTCACGCTGAAGTGACGCACCGCCTCACGATGCTCGCGCTCCCGCTTCTGGCGCGCGATCAGCCAGTCACGTTCCTCGTTGCTGAGCCAGTGGGCGTCGGCGGGTTTGTCGGTCAGATAGAACAGCACCGCGAACGACAGCAGCACCGCGGGCATCGCCTCGATCAGGTACAGCCACTGCCAGCCGCCGAGTCCGGCGCGGCCGTCGAGCGACAGCAGCGCGCCGGAGATCGGGCCGCCGATCACCGTCGACAGCGGAATCGCCGCCATGAAATAACCGACCACGCGCCCGCGATAGGCGGCCGGAAACCACAAGGTCAGCAGAAAGATGATGCCGGGGAAGAAGCCGGCCTCAGCGATGCCGAGCAGAATGCGCAGGCCGTAAAACACGTGTGCGGGCGAGAGTCCGGTAAAACTCGCAATGTTCGGGATGAACGCCATCGCACCCGCGAGAATGCCCCACGTGAACATGATTCGCGCGATCCAGCGGCGCGCACCGAATCGTTCGAGCAGCAGGTTCGACGGCACTTCGAAAAAGAAGTAAGCGATAAAGAACACACCCGCGCCGAAGCCGAACGCGCTCGCGGACAGATCGAGCGCCTTGTTCATCTGCAACGCCGCGAAGCCGACGTTCACGCGATCGAGATAAGCGATGAAATAGCAGAGCATCAGGAACGGTATGAGCCGAACCGTGACGCGATGAAGGGTACGTGCCTCGAGATCCATTGATGTCTCCTCCGGTTCGACGACCGGTGCATGCCGCTATGTTGTGGGGTCTGCTGGCGGTTCGTATGCCTCTCTGTCGAAAAGGCATCGATACAGACTAGACGGTGAATCGCGATTCCGGAAGTTCTTTTGTGAACCATATGGTCCGCTCATTGCCGAGGTCGTTACAGCGTGACGCTGGCGTCGATTGTTAAGAGGCTCGCAACAGTGTTTTCGCTGGTATCGGCTGATCTCGCGCGAACGAATCCGGATAATTGCGGCCTCACTATTTGGTTCAAGATGCAGGTGCTCCACGATGTCGAATCACGGTTCGGACAGTCTTGCCGAGGCGCGCAAAAGGGTGCAGGTACGCGGTGCCGCATCCCTCGCGCGGGCGGCAAACATGGGAAGGAAGAGGGCCCGGCTCATCACGCGCATGCGCGGGGTGGCCGCGGTGGCGCTCGCATGCGCGAGTCTCGTCGGGTGTGCGTCGAGCACGGATGTGGTCGCGAGCGACAAGCCCGGCACCTACACGGTCGCGGCCAGCGCAACCGGTGGACGCATGGCCTGGGCGCGCGCCCACGAACTCGCGATCAACGAGGCGCGCGACTACTGCGAGCGTCGCGGCATGCAAAGCAGCGTGAATATGGAGACGGTCAGCGGCGTCAGCGTGATGACCGAGCATGGGTCGTCGGTCAGTTTCGAGTGTCATCCGCGCTTCTGACGCAGCGTAGCGCGCGGGTTGTTGCACGTGCATCGATGCGGGCGGGCGGCGAGTGCCGCCGCCACATCACGAGGTCCTCAATCCTCGCGTGCTTTAGCGGTCGTCGAACGTTTGACGAACGGTCCACCTGAAAAACCCGTCGTCGCATGGCCTTGCGCCGGCGATTTTTCGCGGGTGCGGCGGGCAGGGCGCGCGGATGTTTTTTCCGTCCGCGCCGTTTCGATCCGCCGTGACAGCATGTCGATACGATCGCGCAACAGGTCGGTCGCAGCCACGCGTTCGGCCAGCAATGCATCCTTTTCCGCGAGCTGCGCACGGGTCACGGCATGCCGAGCATCGGAGGCGGCCAGTGCACCTTTCGATTCGGCCAACTCGTCGCGCAGCGCGTCGCGCTCGGTTCTCGATTCGGCTTCGAGCATCGCCGCACGCTCCTGACTCGCCTGCAGTTCCTTGCGCAGACGTAGCGCCGTCGCCCGTTCGCTGTCGATTTCGAGCAATGCGCGCTTTTCCGCCGCGGCAAGCCGCTGCTCGTTCTGCTCGTGCGAGCGGCGCAGCTTGGCGAGCTCGTCGGCGAAATCGCGCCGGGCGTCGGCGAGCGCGGCGGCTCCGGCCGTGATTTCTTCCTTCGATGCCGCCAGTTGCGTCGTCAGCATGTCGTTGGCGGTTTGCAGCTCGACGATGCGCGCCTCGAGTCCGGCAATGCGCATGCGAAGGGACGCGGCATCGTTGGCCGCCTGGTCGGCTTTGTCCACGGCTTCCTGACGCTCCCTGTTTTGTTGCCCGGCCTGTTCACGCGCTGCGGCGATCTGCTCGTCGGCGTCCTGCCTGAACACGTCGAGCGCGGCGTTCGCGGCGTCGCTCGTCAGGCGCCACATCTGGGCCGCGAACTCGCCGGCCGCCGCCGCGACCTCGGGCGGCAAATCCGGACGGCCGACGTCGACACGCGTTTTGTCACGCACATCGGTCCAGAAATCGCGCAGCGCTTTGGCCGGCGCGCTCATGCTGCCTTTGCGCACCAGTTGATACAGGCGGTTCGCGGTAGGCGTCTCGCCGTAGCGGAAAAACAGCAATGCGCAGACCTCGCGATAAAGCGTTTGCGTGTCGGACGCGTTTTGGCGAGCGACTTCGATGTCGGATTCGAGGGTCATGGTGGGCGCGGGCTGCGAAAGTGGCGGTGTGTTGATAATACAACGTAAAACCGTCAAAACACTACATCAATCATTCTTATACACGACATTAGTACTATAATGTCGTGTTATTGGTTTGGCTTTCGGAATCTGAGCGTGTTGGCGGCTCATACTCAGCGCGTGGAACTAAATTCCCAACTTTCTGGGAACTAAAGCGAGTCCCGGCGCTTTCTCTCCACGCCCGACCGCCTGTCTTGCGAAGAAACGCAGAATCCGCATATCGGTTGTTCCTGCAACGATGCACACTGCATCATCCCCCCGGCCGCATCGAGCATGGCAGGCCAGACCTGCTGGAAAACACCAGGCCCTACGAGAGGACGCGTCAGTATACTGAGCCACTGCTGCCGGGCGTCGTCGCCTCGGAAAGACTGGGCGTCGCGCGTCGGACCCACCTGGAGGATGACAAACATGCTGCGCATCGTTCTTGGCTGTCTGATGGCTCTTTCCACGATCGTTGCCGGTGCCCTGCCCGGGGTAGCGTATGCGGATGCCGCGCACCCCGTAGTCGCGTTGCTGCCCGGGGTGACTGATCCGTTCTACTTCACCATGTATCGTGGCGCCCAGCGTGCAGCGAAAGAAGAGAACGTGCAGTTGCTCTTCCAGGTTCCGAAGGCCTGGAACACGAGCGAGCAGGTGCCGATCCTCAAGGCGTTCATCGCCAAGCATCCCGACGTGCTGCTCGTCTCGCCCGTCGACAAGCAGCAGATGATCGGCCCGCTCAAGGAGGCCGCCGACGCCGGCATCAAGGTCGTCACCGTCGACACCTATATCGGCGATGGTCACTACCAGACCGGCAAAGGCGATGCCGATTTCCCCCTCTCCTATATTGCTTCGGATAACCTGGAAGGCGGCCGCGTGGCGGCCCGCGCGCTGGCGAAGGCAGTCGGCGACAAGGGCACGGTCTATTGCGAGAACAACAAGCCTGGCATCTCCAGCACCGACGCTCGCGCGCAAGGCTTCATGGAGGAGATGAAGAAGCACCCGAACATCAAGGTGCTCGAAACGCAGTACAACGAGGACGATGCCAACCGTGCCGCCGCGCATGTGGCGGCCGTGCTCGCGCGCAATCCCGACCTTGCGGGCGTGTTCGGCGCAAACACGTTCTCGGGCAGCGGTGCCGCGCAAGGCGTCAAGGCGGCGGGCAAGCAAGGCCAGGTGAAGGTCGTGGTGTTCGACGCAGTGCCCGGCATCGACGAACAGATCAGGAGCGGACTCGTCGATATCGCCATCGCGCAACGTCCTGACGAAATTGGCTACTACGGCGTGAAATTTGCCGCCGACGCAATCCGTGGCAAGTCGATCCCCACCATCAAGAGTACCGGCTTCGTCGTGCTCGACCGCTCGAACATCGACAAGCCCGAGATGAAGCAGTACATCTACTCGAATTGACCGAAGCGAAGGGGCCTGCGCACACAACATGAATGACAAGCGTCTGGATCGCCTCGGTCTGGTCAGCAAGGTATGGCCGTGGCTGTTCTTCGGCGCGCTGCTTGTGTTTTTCGAAGCGTGGGCGCGCATTGCCGCCCACCGCTCGTTCGTCTTCAACGCCTATAACCTGCAGTCGATCGCGCTCGCTGCGAGTGCACCGCTGTTGCTTGCCATTGGGCAGACTTTCGTGATCGTCACGGCAGGCATCGACCTTTCGGTCGGGTTCGTCATGGGCCTTGCTGCCGTGTGCATCGCGCAGTTCACGCTTCTGGGGGGCGGCTCGCCGTGGGTACTGCTGCTCTCTATTCCACTCACAATCGCTGTGTGCCTGATTCCGGGCTTCGTCAATGGCGTGCTGATCGCGCGACTCGGCGTACCCGCGTTCATCGGCACGCTTGGCATGTACGGCGTCGCGCGTGGAGCGGGCTTTCTCGCCGCAGGCAGCGGCATGACGGTGGCCGTCGACAATCCCGGCCTCGCCTGGCTTGGGCGCGGCTGGGCGCCCGTCGTGCTCACTGCCCTGCTGCTCTCCCTCATGCACTTCGTCTTGTCGCAAACGCGCTTCGGCCAGTACACGTACGCCATCGGAGGAAATCCGCAATCAGCCGTGCGCGCTGGCATCAATGTGCGCCGCCATCTGTTTGCAATCTATCTGATCGCTGCAGCCTTCGCTGCGGTCGGCGGTATCGTCTACACCGCGCGCTTCGCAGCAGGCGCGGCCAACGCCGGCGAGCCGATGCTGCTCAACTCGATTGCCGCAGTCGTGATCGGCGGTGCGAGCCTCTTTGGCGGTACCGGCACTGTCATCGGCACGCTGATCGGTTCGCTCATCATCGCCGTAATTGAATTCGGGCTCGTATTTATCGACGTCAATGCGTTCTGGCAATTCATCGTCGTGGGGATCGTCATCATCGTCTCGGTGTTGATCGATCAATACAAGGAGCGGCTGGGGGGCGCGCAATGAGCGACGCGGCGGCGACGCCGATACTCGAAGCACGCGACATCTCGATCCGTTTCGGCGGCGTGGAGGCCCTCAAGCGCGTCTCGCTCCAATTGACGCCTGGTGAAGTGCTCGCGCTCGCGGGTGATAACGGTGCGGGCAAGTCCACGCTCATCAAGATACTCTCTGGTGTCTATCATGCCGATGCAGGCGAATTGCGCTTCGACGGCCGCCCGATGCAGTTGCGCGACCCGCAGGACGCCCGGGAACAAGGCATCGAGACGATCTATCAGGATCTCGCACTCGCCGACAATCTCGACGTTGGCAGCAACATCTTTCTGGGCCGCGAACCCACGCGCCGGAAATTGGGCTTTCGGGTCATCGACCGGCCGCGCATGGCCCAGGTCGCACGCGAGGTGCTCGAACGGCTCGATATCGTGATTGCGCAGCGTAAGCTGACCGGCCCGGTGAAGATGCTCTCGGGCGGCCAGCGCCAGGCTATCGCCATCGGCCGTGCCATCTACTGGAACGCGCGCGTTCTCATCATGGACGAACCTACGGCAGCGCTCGGCGTGCCGGAGCAGCGCAAGGTGATGGCGCTGATCGGCTCGTTGAAGGCGCAGGGCGTGGCCGTGATTCTCATCTCCCATAATCTGCACGATATTTTTGCGGTGTCCGACCGGATCATCGTGTTGCGCCGTGGCGAGGTGGCCGGCGAGCGCCGCATCGAGCAGACGAACGGTGACGAGATCGTGCGGCTCATGGTGGGCGATACTTACGCGAATGGCGCACGCTGATGACGCTGATGCCTGCACACGCGCAGGAGATCAAGGGGGATCAACAAGGTAGGCTTATTGATCGTTGCGTTCAGCAAGCTTGGCTGGGACGATCCGATGCAGTTTGCAGCTACCACCGAGAAACGTGGCGCCACCATTGTCGGCCCGAATCTTGGAGAGAGTCCCGGTCTCACCAAATAAAGCAAGCCAGAAGAAAACGCGGATACGGGAGCAGAAAGCGTGGAAACATTCACTACTGAAGTCACCAGCCGAGGCGACATACCGGGTCGAGAGCAACCGGCTGGTGGATTCCGCAAGAATCACCATCAGTGGGCAGTGGACCTGCGCAGAATCGAATAAAGCTGGTCCTTGAGTAGGAGCTTTTCTTTCTTCAGGCCGGTGATGAGCGATTCTTTGCCGTTTGTACGGGCGCATTCCAGGTTCTTAATCTGCTGGTCCAGATCGTTATGCTTATGGAACAGACGCGCGAAATGGGCGTCCTTGATCTTTAACTTGGAAATACGGTCGCGGTATTCTGGAAACATCGTGATTCCTCCGGGGTGTAACAGACCGATTCTGCGAGGGGGACGTCCTTTGCCCCACCCGCAACAACTTCTCACTTGCGCGAAGTCTTCGGGATGGCATTGATATCGAGCTGGTCGATTCGGATGCTGACTCCATGTGAGCTACCTCAGCGCCACACATCTTCGTCGGCTGCTTTCGTGAATTGCGGCGTCCCGCCGCAATGGCATTCAATTTATCTATCGGCGATCGAGCGTTGTGCGTCGGGGTCGGCTCATATTGAGGTATCGGCCAACAAGCGCCATAGAGAAAAAGGCCGATGGGATTGCCGGGTCTACAGCCGGCCAACGCATTGCCAGCGCTCGCCCTGCACGCCTCGCTCGAACACAAGTTCCCGCTTGCTCGCTCGGCTGATGTCTGAACGCGCACGTGGGGTGATCCGCAGACGCATCTGGCACGATACACAAGTCGCCGTCGGCCGCTAGCTTCAAAAGCGTGGGGCTGATGCGGTTGCACGTTGTGCCCAATGCTTGAGCCAAACGCTCGGTCGTCCAATCTTGACCGTTGGCTATCAGATCCATGAGCCGCTCGTCCAGCGTAGCGACAAAATGCTCACAAGACATATTGCCCTCCAACGACAGTTCAGTAAGGAAACTGTAACAGTCGCATGACGCACGGGCCATGAGGGGTTTTGTCGCACAACTTGAACCGATTCTGAGGGGCTCCGGTGAAAATCGGAGCCGTCAGTAGGTTAAGGCAACGGCTGTGATG
Source organism: Paraburkholderia sp. HP33-1 (assembly GCF_021390595.1). NCBI lineage: Bacteria > Pseudomonadati > Pseudomonadota > Betaproteobacteria > Burkholderiales > Burkholderiaceae > Paraburkholderia > Paraburkholderia sp. HP33-1. The sequence goes on from NZ_JAJEJR010000001.1 coordinate 1,733,175, forward strand.
TGATGGACGACTCCCGCTAAATGGCGAGAGATTCATCCCAAAGTGGGCAGGTCGTGATGCCCTTCGCGCCAATGCGCGCCAACATGAGAAACCAACCACTGTCAGATTTTGTCTAGTTCACTGCATTTCAACAACCTGATCGAGCAGGACCATCGCTGCATCAAGTGCCGAATCAATGTCATGCCCGGCTTCGAACATTTCGGTAATGCCGCGATTACTCTTTCAGGCATCGAGTCGATGCATCGCATCCGCAATGGCCAATTCAATGTTGCGACGCTCGGCCTCAAAGAGGCTATCGCGCCCACCGTCTGGACTGCTGTCCTGTCTGTTTGATAAGTAATCCGCTCTATTTCAACGATCTTTTTCGGATCATCTATTTGCACCAGATCCGTTCAGATCTCAGGGGTTCACTCCAAGCCAACTCCTATGCACTGACTTGTGCGGCGCGCTCCACGCCCTTACGACGCAAAGCGCCTGACCGTCGCCGACGGTAACTCGCCGAACATGCGGCGATAGTCGCTTGCGAAACTGCCCAGGTGCAGGAATCCCCATTTCGTCGCCGCGTTGGTTACGGAAAGCCCCAACCGCAGTTCCCGCCTGACGTGGTTCAGACGAACCGCTCGCAGATAGGCAACGGGGTTCAGGTCAAGGGCTTCATTAAAGGCGTACTGCACCGTTCGTCTGCTGACGCCCAGTTCCACGCAGAGCTCCGCAATCGAAAGCGGACATGTCGCCGCGTCTTGCAGCTTTTCCTCAACCGCTTTTACCAGTATCCAGTGCCTCACATCGCGCTCGCGGCCGGCGCCCACCGTATCGGGATAAACGGCAAGCGTCTCCGAGATCGCATACAGGATGGTGCGCTCCAGCAGGCGTTCCCGTTCGTCAGCGTCGACCAGGCGGGCCTGCAACGATCGCGTGCTCGCGGCCATCGCGGCGCGAAGCAGTTCGCGCAGGTTTTGGGCGACGTCGGCGTCGAGGGGAATCACGGGCGCCAGAGCCCTGGCGCGCAGCGAAGCGGCGACGAGACTGGTCTGCTCCGACGAAAGGGATTGCAGCTGGATTTCGACGTTAACCAGAGTGTGCTGGGCAGGCGAATAGAACTCGAACTGCGGCACACTGGAAAACACATGAAGACTGTCACGCCCGCTCTTTTCGCCGCACAGTCTCGCGTGCCCTTCCAGTTCGAGTGGAACGGCAATCACCAGCCGATCCGGGGCAATGGCGCCTTGCTGATAGATCACCTTGTCGAGTTCTTCGACCAGAAGGCGAACACCGCCTAGCGAAACGGTCGACAGTGCGCCATGAAATACGCCGCCCGATATCTGGGTATAGGTTGCGGACCAGCCCTCGAACGCCCTCGCCTGCTCGTCTACGTCTCGATATGCGCAATACGACACGGCCTGCGCATACGAGGCATCCGTGACATCTCCTGAGGTCGGCTGAGCATGCGCTGTCATGGGCGTTCGAAAGTGCCGGCGTGTGCTTTTGATTTTACACACCCCTATGCCCGAAAAAATTTCCTCCTCAGGCGCACTTTCGCACGCATCCGATCGGGACCGCCTGGCCCAATTGCAGCGCCTACACCGCCGAAAAACAATTGTCGACGAACAGTTGCGTGCCGTTGACAAAACTCGCATCGTCGGACGCCAGAAAGAGTGCCGCCGCCGCGACTTCCGATGGATCGCACAAGCGCCCTTGCTGGATAGATATCGCAGCTTCCGTTGCGTCCACGCCCATCGCCTGAAGCTCCTTCAGTTCGCGCATGCCATGCGGTGTCCGGATGAAGCCGGGCGCGACTGCGTTGCAGCGGATTCCCCGGTCACGGTACTCGACCGCGATGGCGCGCGCAAACATATGGCACGCGCCTTTGGTGGCGTCGTACAGCACTTCGCCCGGCGTCGCAAGGACGGCGGAAATCGAAGACGTACAGATGATGCTGCCTCGCCCCTTTTCCAGCATCTGTGGCAACACCGCCTTCGTCATCAGGAACATGCTTTTGACGTTGACGCTCATCAGCCAGTCCCATTCCGTCTCGTCGATCTCGAGGAAGGGCTTCACGATGAGCGTGCCGGCATGGTTGAACAGGACGTCGGCGTTTCCAAACTGCACCCGTGCCGCAGCCACCGCTGTCTGTACGTCCGCTTGCCGCGACACGTCGGCTTGCAGGCCGAGCGCGCTCTTGCCGTCATCGCGCAGCCGTGCCGCGAGCGTTTCGGCCGCATCGCCATCGCGGTCGATGATTACCACGCGGGCACCCTCGGCAGCGAACAGCGTTGACGCCGCCGCACCGCAGCCGCCGGCACCGCCGCTCACGATCGCGACCTTCCCTGCCAGGCGGCCGCCATTCTTCGATTGAGTCATGGTTGGTCCTGATGGGCTTGCGGTTCTCAAATGGACGGGTCGACGCCCGCCTCGATCTGCCGGATGCGGTCGAGATTGACTTGCGAACCGAGAACGGGTGGTCCCTTGAAACTCTTGCGAACGCCGAGCCCGTACCAGATCACCATGAGCGCCGCCACGAATCCCACCAACACATAGAGCACCTTCTCGTTCGGCGCCTGGATGCCGACGTAGGCCAGCACACACGCGCCGACCAGTGCGAGCAACGCGCAAGGCTTCGACCAGATGCCGAGCTGAAACGGACCTTTTTCATTCCATGTTCGGCCCTCCGCGAGCAGGCCGGACGCAACGGGCATCGCGTACGAAATGTAAAGAAACACCGCACTGCCCGCGCTCAGGACCGAGAACGCGTCGCCGTAGAGCGTAACGACGATAGCGAGCACCGCGCACGTCCAGATCGCTGCGCCGGGCGTGCGATGCTGCTCGTTCACCCTGCGCAGGTACTTCGAACCTGGCAATCCGCCGTCGCGCGCGAACGCATACACCATGCGCGACGTCGACATGATCGCAGCGAGCCCGCAGACGTAGTTGATGAAGAACATCGACAGCTCCAGACAGACCCGGAGGGCGGGCGGGATCGGCGCGAGGATCGCGCTGAAGAAGCCCGTTCCCTGTTTCATCGCGGCAGTCAGATCAGGCATCACGAGAACGAAGGCGCACACCATGACGTAACCGAACACGGCTGACCAGAACACCGACCCGATGATTCCGCGCGGCACGTTGCGGGCTGCGTCGTGCGTCTCCTCCGAGGTGTGGGCGGAGGCATCGAATCCGGTGATCGTGTAAGTCACGAGCAGCAGTCCCGAAAGAAACGCTAAGGGAGTCGCCTGCTTTGGCCAGGCGCTGCCGTCGGCACCCGTAAAGTTGGTGAAGCTGAACAGGCGGTGAAGATCAAACGGGACAGGCGAGTAATACAGAAGCGCGGCGACCAGGACGATCGTGACGATGAAGATCAGATAGCCGGAAAGGTCGGTGATTTTGCTGGCTATCCGGATTCCGCGCGCGTTCAGGAACGCTTGCGAAACAGTAATCAGCGTCAGAAACGCGGTTTGGTGCCACCAGTTGAGGCTGTCGGGGTCGACGCCGAACATCGGCGCAATCAGTGTCTTGAAGAACGGATCGTAGGTGCCGAAATTGATCGCGGCGATGACGAAAATGAGTCCGATCAGATTGATCCAGGCGGTCAGCCAGCCCCACCACTTCCCGCCGAGAATCGCGCCCCAGTGGTAAAGGCCGCCCGCGGTCGGATACGCGGAAGCGATCTGCGACATGGAGACGGCGACGATCAGTGCAAATATTGACCCCAGTGGCCAGCCCAATCCGATGGAAGCGCCGCCCGCCGCTGAAAATCCCATCTGGAACGCCGTAATGCCGCCCGACAGAATGCAGATCACGGAAAAGGAAACGGCGAAATTCGAGAATCCGTTCATGCGCCGCGATAGTTCCTGGGCGTACCCCATCTTGTGGAGCAGGCCAACGTCGCTGTCGGCCGCTGTTTTCAACTGGTGTTTAGTATCCATATGCGCTCCATCCCTGATGTCACAGTCTCCAGGCCGGGGCTTACCGCGATGCTGCGTCGCGCGCGTGGCTCAACCTGGCCCATCGGACTCGGACAACTGCCTCCGCGGGAAGCCGCCGTCTCGCTCCGACATACGGAAGGTAGAAAGCCAAAATCGGGAGCACTATCAGATTTCGGCAAACGGCCGCAAATTGAAGGCGTACGGGACCGACTGTCGGCGTACGATCGGCCGTTTGGCGCAACGAGGAGGCCGCGCTTTCCTCTCCGACAGCGGCGACGCCGTGCGCTTCTCTGTGCAGCAAGGTTCGTAGACTGACGCGAATTCACGCAACTCGCCAAAAATCCGTCGACCGATTTCTCAACGATCACCACACCTGCCAGCTTTTCGTCTCGTGCTCGGCAAGTTGACGACACCCCCGGCGTGTCTGGTCGTCTGTTGGATGCTGGAATAACCGGGCCCAACCGACAGTCTTGCAAGCAGGAAGACACGAAAGAGGTGATCGAAATGGACATCATCGACATGGCCCGTGCGTCGGGAATGACAGTTATCCTCGATGGAAAAATCGGCCGGGAGGAATACCAGAGCGTTTGTGGTTCGCTATCGGCGTTGCAGCGATTTGCTGAGGCAGTACGTCACTCCAACGCAAGCTCGAAAGGCAATCCGATCTTCGCGGCGCAGGTCGCCCAACTACAGCGGCATCTTGCGCCACAGCGCACAGCCGTGAAGGTCAGCACTGCCCATTGAACACGCGCTTCGTTCCGGCTGATCGCTCATGGCGATTGACGACACGCATGCGTCCCCTCCTCGCACCACCACTCGCATCACGGTCACCTGATGCTCGCGAGCCGACGGTGAACTGACTTTGCGTTCGAGGAATCGTGTTTTATTGAAGGCGGGAATAACCAGCGACCAGACCGCGTCTACATTGCATATCGCGCTTCATACTCAGGAGTCCGCATAGAAGGAGTTTTCTGCGGTCGCCTGATGCTCGCAACCCAGATTACCCGCCTGAAGCAACAACAGCTCGCCCCGACCAACTTCGACCAGCAAGGGTGTGGGAGTCGATATTCCGGGCGCTAAACCTAACTACATGTGCACGTCGATTAGACATGCTCATGCCCTTGCGAAGCCGCGCCTAAAAGTTCAAAGAATTGCAGGCCCGTCCTTCGTTCTAACCTGAAGACAGGAGAAGTGCAAATGAGCCAGTTCTATCTACACGACAGCCCGGTTCTTGGTGCGTACAGCTCCGGCGCGACCTGCGACCACGAGGCGGCGAACGGCATCTCAGGTTTGCGCGACCAACCGGTTGACACGAGGGCTTCGTCGCGCCTTCGCCACGCAGTCTGGATCTCCGTCGCGCTCGCGGGACTGATAGCTGCGGGATGCACGTCTCTCCCTCAGGCCGGCAGCAATGAGTGTGTAGGTCCAGTCGGCTACTGCCAGCCGTACTTCGGCTCCTGAGTAGCAGGTCTCTCCATTCTGGAGAGACCGTCTTCCATCTTTGCGCTATCTGTCCCATTCATGGGGTAGGCTTCGTCTGCGCTATCGGGGTTCCGCTCTTCAACGCATCCTGTTCCCTTTGATGTTTGGCCGCCAGCCTCTCTTCCGCCGCCCGAATGTCATCTGGGTAGTAGAGGTCATTGGGAACAGGGCGATATCCGGCCGCCTCTAACTCCTCGAGTTCATGCCGTACTTCTGCGCGGGTGATCTGATGCGTGCTGGGCTCCACCGACGTTTGCGCGTACACACAGCCTGATGTCGCCAACAGCACCGCACTCACGATGAGCGAACCACGCGCAGATCGACCAACAAGCCGATCAAGCGAATTCGATTTCATGACGCTACTCCTTGGTTCCTGAGCGCGTTATGTCCACGGTCCAACTGTGACTATGGCACACGGCGCCCTGCAGCGATAAACCACTGAACAAGCGTCCTTATTCCCAACTCTCATTCGCAGGACAAAAAGGCATCTTTGCCATCGGCGACAAACGGACACAGTGAAACCTAAAACATTCATGTCCGCTTCATCATGCCCCGCAGAGCGTCTCCAATGACGCCGTGATGCGCCCTTCGAGTATTGCTCCATCCAGCCTGAAGATGTGGCCAGTTGGCCTGGCCCATGGCCTCACGGCCCTGTTACTCACCTCGCAATCGATTTCATTTTCAGGCGTTCTGCCACATAGATTCCCTTTTTCACGGAAATGGGAATATCCAGCCACGAAACAGAGTCTACTCATTACATATCGCAACCGCTCACGGGTACCGGGTGCTGCGCGCATGAAGATGCAAGCAGCGAATCGACGTTGGAAGAGTGGAAGCCGGCGCGGCCGACTTCTTGTATGGAGCGTCTTTATGAAGAAGAAGGCCGCTGGCATGTTGCGCGCTTTCAGCACCTTAAGGAGTTTGATATGAAGAGCGTCTCAGAGAGAACGAGCGTGCCGCGGGCTCTGTCGCGGCGCAAGGTCTCAGCCCATCTGACGATATCAACGCGCCGGAGAACAGCACCCGGTTGATGCCGCAGGCTGCACGCGGGAGTGAGTATCCTACTCACGGTGATCGGCAGGCGGGAGAGCTAAATCTGAATCCGACGGATCCGCGGGCGCAACTCGCCAATGGTTTGCCAAACAATGCGCAGTCTGGTGGATACGGATCGGCACTAGCCGGCGTGAGGACCTATGTCGTGCCGTCGAAGAATTGAGTGTCAAGACGAGTCGGCCTGGTGCAGGATGTACTTCAACTGGGACGAAGGCGGGCTCGATAGGAGTTCAGTCGCTGCGACCATCAATGCCGCCAGCGCGGATACCAACGTGCCGCTGCTCGACAGGCTCGTCAGAGGTGCAGATATGTTCGACGTGGCGCACGACCCGCTTCTACAGTAAATGCGGCGGAGGCCAGCGCAGCCTGTAACTCGATCTGCGCCGTGCTGTCGATCAACTGCCGCATGAACACCAGCGGGTCGCGATGTGGATCGCCGGCCGTCGCGCTCATGTCTGCGCAATAGTGCGTGACCGCAGCCCCGAAGACCTTCAGTGTCGCGACCGCGTCCAGCGGCACCAGTCGTGGTGATCGAGATGGCGCAGCAGATCAGCGCGACGCCGCTCGCGGCGGTAGTGTGCAATCACGCCGCACGCGGCCATCATCAGCACGATCAGGCCCACAGCCGTACCCAGCCACGATGTGTCCACGTCAGCCTCCTCAGGTACACCCGAATTGCCACCCGCCCGCGAAGGCGGCACGTCCAACGAGTATGGGTGGTCTCAACGGGTTGTCTGTGCGCCGGTCAACGTACCCGTGCAAACGCACGCAGCACGGCGTCGCCACGCGGCGTCACGCGAGGCAACCGGCAGCCCGGCCCGGCTGGCTCGTTCGCAATCAACTGCAGTTCTCGGAGCGCGCCAAGCTCTGCCCGGTCCGAATCAATCCGTTCAGGCGCATCCTTCACCAGCAACAACGTGGCCACTTCGTGCGGGCTCAACATGTCGTTTGCCTCCCGGCGAGAACGAAGAACGGGTAACCGGTTCCGGCCACGGCCGCATTGACAGGGCGCGAAAACCGAACCCGGCAGGTTTTGTCGAAGGCTCTCGCCCATCAGGTTGACGAGCGAGGCGTGGGGGGCGTACTTCCGCGTTTCGCCGTGTCGGCGGCCGCCTTTGCGGCGTGCGCGATGACGGCACGGGCCATGTCCCGTGCGTGAGGCTCGGCGACAGCCTCGCCATCCGCCTGCACCTGCGGCCGCACGGCCTCGCGCAGCATCGCGTCGACGCCCGTTGCACAGGCAGACATGCCGGCGGGCATGTCGCCCGCCCGGGGCTCATGCCCGTCGTCGAGATTGCGCGCGGCGCGGCGCGGACCTATTGCTTCTGACGCGATGTCCATCCAGCCGCGCGTGTATCCGGCGAAATGCAGCGCGAGCCACGGCATCATCTCGGCCTGCCGTCTGACGAATTGTTCCGGCGTCTGGGCGTGCAATACGCTCTCCCCGTGCAGCGCGGCACCTGTGAACGCGGACGTGCACGTATCCACGTTCAGTTGCGTCAGCGCGCAAAGGCCGGCGAGGAATTGGTCGGACAGTTGCGACACGATGATCGGAACGGATAGGGTGAATGGCATCTGTTTAGGGGTGCTCACGGAATATCTCTCCGGTTCTCGCTGACAAGGCGAGCGCTGCCACAGGGATTCGTGAAGGGCGTTCCCATACCGGGCCCGTTGGCCTGGCAAACGGTCTGACGCCGTCCTAGAGCACCCATTCTAACTTTGTTAAGCCCCACTATTACTTCGGCGAGCCAGGGAGTTTCCCCAATATATGGGAAACGGGCCCCTGCTGTAATTGAGCGTCATGCGCGAGCAGGCTCAAGCGATGTGTGAAGGTTCCACCCAAGCGTCCCGCCGGACGACTGATCCGACGACACGCGAGAATCGGGTTGTAATATCCTGCTCACAAGATCCTCCGCGAGCGGATTTGGGCGACACCAAACGACCTCGACGGAGCCCATGGGGGGACAGCATGAGGGGCTTCCTTCTGGCATCGGCTTGCGCGTGTGTGCTGTCGGCCGCCGCGGCGCAGGATTTATTGCCTGCCCGTGGGCCCGGAGCCCCGGCCGCCACGACGGACTTCCTGGCCCTTGCGAGGCGAGTGGTCGACGCCGCTTCGCGACCCGCTGCCCCCTGGAACGGGCCGCGCGACGGGCCACGCGCGCAATCCGGAAAACAAATCGCGGTGGTCGCCGAGGATTTGCGCAACGGCGGCATCCTCGGAGTGGTCGATGGTGTGCTGGAGGCGGCCAAGGTGATCGGTTGGCGCGTGAAGATCTTCGATTCCGCAGGGGCGGCTGACCTGCGTCTGAAGATGCTCGCGAATGCGCTGGCAAGCCAGCCCGACGGTCTGATCCTCGTAGGCGGCGACGCACGCGCCCTGCTCCCTGCCCTGCGGCCGTTTGCCGAGAGCAACATCCCGATCGTAGGCTGGCATGTCGCGGCCCGGGCCGGACCAGTGCCAGGCACGCCCGTCGCGATGAACGTGTCGACGGATCCGCTCGAGGTCGCGCGCGTGACCGCGCTCGCGGCCATCGTGCAGTCCGCCGGGCATGCTGGCGTCGTCATCTTCACGGATAGCAGTTTCCGGATTGCACAGGACAAGGCGAATGCAATGGCTGCCGTCGTTCGCGCGTGCAGCGGCTGTACCCTGCTTGAAGTGCGCGACGTGGCGATCTCGCGCAGCCACGAACTGGTGCCGGGGACGACACGCGCCCTGCTCGCGCGTTACGGCTCGCGCTGGAACTGTGCGCTCGCGATCAATGACATCTACTTTGACTACGCCGCCCCGGTGTTGACCCAGGCGGGAATGCCGAACGCTGCCATGATCATGCTGTCGGCCGGCGACGGCAGCGAGTCCGCGTTCCTGCGCATCCGCACGGGCACGTTCCAGACGGGCACCGTGGCGGAACCCCTGAATCTGCACGGCTGGCAACTGGTCGACGAAATGAACAGGCTTTTCGCAGGAGAAGGCGTCACGGGTTACGTGAGCCCGGTGCATCTCGTGACGGCGGACAACATCGCCGCGGACGGGGGCGATCGTCTGCTGTATGACCCCGACAACGGCTATCGCGACATTTATCGCAGGATCTGGCAACGACCGTGAAACTGCCTTTCCCACAATCGCTCACCGCTCAGTTTGCGCTCGTTGTGTCGTGCCTGGCCGCGCTGGTGGTCGTGGTCGGTGCCACGACGATTTACTCGTTGGCCGGTTCGGCCCACTCGATCCGCCAGTTGGCCGAAGAGCGGCTCGCGCGCCTCGCGGATGCGCAGGATCTGGTGCAGCACACGCTGACGATCGAACGCCTCGCATTGCAGTTGTCTCGCGACGATACGGTCGATGCCGTGCGCGAGACGCATCGGCACGTGCTCGAACAGTTGGCATCCTTTGACAGCCTGGTTGACCGCCTCGCCTCCGCGACCGCAAGCGACGCCCCAGGTGTCGACGCGCTGACGCTATATCGGTCGAGCCAACGCTTTCGCAACATCGTCAACATCGAGGCGCAGATGCGCGAGACCGCGCTCGCCCCCCAGAATGCGCCGGCGTCCGGGCAACGGCCAGGCGTGCCGCTGGCCAGCCTCGACAAGGATCTGCGCGACGCGGCCCAGGCTCTCGCCGTCGCGGCGCACCGCCAGTCGGAATATTTGACGCGCGACTATCGCGAAGCAGTCCAGAATCTGGCCGCTCACGCCGATCGCACACGCAGATGGGTAGGCGCCGAAGTCGCGGTGAGCCTGCTGCTCGCCTGGCTGATCGCCCGCGAATTCCTGGGGCGCCATGTCGTGGCGCGCCTGCGCCGCGTCAGCCATTTTTTGCGGCATGGCGATGTCGGGAGCGCGCAAGCCGGAGTCCCTGTGCACGGCGGCGACGAGATTGCCGATATGGCGCGCGCAGTCGAGCAGTTCCTCGAAGACCGGCGCCAGCGCCGCCAGGCCGAGGACGCGTTGAAGGAGCTTAACGCCAGCCTCGAGGCGCGCGTCGCGCAGCGCACGGCCGAACTCAGTACGGCGCTTGCGGGCCAAGCGGCCGAGATCGCCGAACGTCAGCGCGCCGAAAATGCCGTCCGGGAAAGCGAGACCTTTCTTAACAACATCATCGAAAACATTCCGGACATGGTGTTTGTCAAGGAGGCCGCGACCTTGAACTTCGTACGCTGCAACAAGGCGGCAGAGGAACTTCTCGGCTACCGTCGCGAGGAAATCCTCGGCCGGTCCGTCCACGACCTGTTTCCCGCAGAGGAGGCTGAGTTCTTCGCGCTCAAGGATCGCGACGTACTGGAGTCGCGACAAATGATCGACATACCGGAGGAGCCGGTTCATACACGTCATGGACCACGCCTCGTGCACACGACGAAGATACCGATCGCCGATATGCGTGGCGTGCCGCAATTCCTGCTCGGCATCTCACGTGACATCACGGAGCACAAGTTTGCCGAAGCGGAATTACGGCGCTATCGCGAGCACCTCGAAGACATGATCCGCGAACGGACGGCGCAACTGGCCGTTGCCAAGGAACATGCCGATGCGGCAAACCAGGCAAAGAGTGACTTTCTGGCGCACATGAGCCACGAACTGCGCACGCCGTTGAACGCGATTCTTGGTTACGCGCAAATCCTCAAACGTGACACGACCCTCGATCAACGCCAGATCGACGGACTCACAGTGATCCAGCGCAGCGGCGAACACCTGCTTATGCTCATCGACGACATCCTCGATATAGCCAAAATCGAAGCCGGCAGAATGGAACTCAATCTTTCCGACGTTCCTCTGGAACAGTTCGTCCATTTTATCGCCGAGACAATACGGGTGAAGGCAACGGAAAAAGGCCTGGCCTTCGCGTGCGAGATGCCGCCCGATCTGCCCGCGGGTGTGCGAGTGGACGAAATACGCTTGCGCCAGGCGCTGCTCAACCTGCTCTCCAATGCGATCAGATTTACCGAGCAGGGAAGCGTGCGTCTGAGCGTCGCTTTCGTGCCGCCCGCGCGACTATGTTTCGAAGTGCAGGACACCGGCATCGGCATCGACGAAGGACGTCTGAAGGAAATCTTCAGGCCTTTCGAGCAAGTCAGCGACGAGCGCCACCGCTTCGGCGGTACGGGGCTCGGGCTCGCCATCAGCCGGCAGCTCGTGCGCCTGATGGGTGGCGATATCCATGTCAAGAGCCGCCGCGATATGGGCAGCGTCTTCTCGATTGAGCTGGACGTCCAGGTGGTGGCGCTCCCCACCGCTGTCGCCGTATCCGAGCGGATCGTGAGCGGCTACAAGGGGCCGCGCAAGGCCATCCTGGTCGTGGATGACGTAGCGGAGAACCGTGCCGTGATGGTCGATATGCTGGCTCCGCTCGGATTCGACATGGTAGAGGCTGGTAGTGGATCTGAAGCCCTCGAGAAAGCCCGATCCCTGCATCCTGCGCTCGTCCTGATGGATGTCGTCATGCCCGGGATGGACGGGCTAGAAGCCACGCGTCGCCTGCGCCAGATGCCCGAGTTCCGGGATCTGCCCATCGTGGCAGTCTCCGCCAGCGCCTCGGGGACCGATGCGGCGCAAAGTCTCGCGGCCGGCGCAAACGCTTTTCTTGCCAAACCGATCGACTTCGCCCGGCTGTTGTCCCATGTCGCGGCACTCCTGAAGGTCGAGTGGATCGACGCAGCCACGGAGGCACAAGTCAATGGAGCGGGCCAAACGCTTGTACCCGCTGCCGCTGCTTTTACCGGGCCCTTGATGGCACCGCCGCCGCAGGAGATCGAAGCGCTGCACTACCTGGCGCGACTCGGCGACATGAGTGCCATCGTGCAACACGCCCAACACCTGATCGAGCTTGACGAGCGCTATCGACCTTTCGCGGATCACCTTTCCCGGTTGGCGAAGGCTTACCGGTCCAAGGCAATCCTCAGCTTCGTCGAGCAATATCTGGAAAGGAGGCTCATGCGATGACTTGCGCCTGCCCCATCCTTCTACTCGACGATCATGCCGTGCCGGATCGCGTACCGGATCACCTCAGCGTTGTTGGAAAGCCCGAGTTTCTGCATCAGCCGCATCTTGTGTGTACTGATCGTTTTCGCGCTGAGCGCACATGCCTGGGCGATTTCATTGATGCTTCTGCCAGCCGCGAGCATCTGCAGCACCTGGAATTCGCGGTCCGACAGTACTTCGTGCGGCGGCACATCGCCGCGCTGCGTTTCGAACACCATTGCGTCGACGAGCTTCGGATCGATGAAACGGCCGCCGCCCGCGAGCTTGCGGATCGCCGCGAGCAGCACCTCCGGGTCACTGTCCTTGGTCAGATATCCCGTTGCTCCCGCACGCAGCGCGCGCGACGCGACCTGAGCCTCGTCGTGAATGCTCAGCACCAGCACCGGCAACGAAGGATGATCCGCCCGTACTCTGCGGATCAGAGCGACGCCGCTGATGCCGGGCATCGTCATGTCGAGCAATAGAAGATCGACTGCGCAAGAGCGCAGCTTGTCGATCACTTCCGCTCCTTGTGCCGCTTCGGCCGCAACGACGATATCGCTCGTGGTCGCGATGATCTGTTTGAGTCCGCCACGGACGATCGCATGATCGTCCGCAATGAGTATCCTGATCATGTTCTAGGTCCGCCATCGAGCGGAATATGAATCGAAACCATCGTGCCCGCACCCGGCGAGCTGTCGATTGAAAGCGATCCGCCGATCAGCCGCGCGCGCTCGTTCATGCCGAGCAGGCCATACGAATAGTCCCGCCTCACCAATTGCGGGTCGAAGCCGCGGCCGTCGTCACGCACCTGCAATAAGAGTTCCGTCGCCGTCGAAACAAGCGTCACCTCGACACGTGTGGCATCGGCATGACGCGCGACGTTCGTCAGTGAAGCCTGCGCGATGCGGAACAGGGCCGTCGCATGGGCGTCGGACAGCGCGGGTTCGCCGCCTTCGATGCGCAATTCACACGCAATGGCATGGCGACGGTGGAACTCGTCGACAAGCCATTCGAGCGCAGACACGATTCCGAAGTTAAGCGCGGCGGGCCGCAGGTGGCTCGCGACATTGCGCACCATCGAGATCGTGCCTTCGACCAGTTGGCGCATATCGTCGGTCTTTTTTGTCGCTTCCGCGTCGTGCGCGATGCGCATTTTGAGCAGAGACACGTCCATCTTGAGCGCAGTCAGCAATTGCCCCAGTTCGTCGTGAATTTCCATCGCAATGCGCTTTCTCTCCTCCTCGCGGATCGCCTCCATGTAGGCGGACAGTTCGCGCTGCTGCTCGCGCGATTCGACGAGTTCCTGTTCCATCTGCTTGCGCCCCGTGATGTCGTTCAGGCCGACATAGATCGCGGGAGAATCGTCGTAAGTCGCGACGCGCGCCGTCGCCATCGCCCAGAACCGGGTACCGTCCGGGCGCCGGAACTGTACCTCCGTATTGCGCAAGCTGCCGTACGTGCGCAGATGCTCGATCAGTCGCTCGCGCTCGCTCCGCTCGGCGTAGAAATCCGCGATATTGGCAGACAAGCCTTCGTCCATGCCGAAGAGTTCGCGCAGCGGCTGGTTCGTGTACAGGATGTGGCCATCCGGCATCGACGTGATGCACAGTGGCACCGGACTCGTTTGGACGATCGCGCGAAAGCGGGCCTCGCTTGCCTGCAAGTTCGCGTTGGCGCGCGCCAGTTCTTCGGTGCGCAATGCGACGCGCCGCTCGAGATCGTCGCGCGCCTGCGATAGCGCAGCCTCCGTCTCCTTGCGCACGGCGACTTCCGCGAGCAGTTGCCGGTTCTGCGCGAGAGCCTGCTTGTGCATCACCCGCAGCTCGAGGTGCACGCCCACGCGCGCGACCATCTCTTCGACGCGCAACGGCTTGGTTACATAATCGACACCGCCCACGAGGAAGCCTTCGACGCGGTCCTCGGTTTCCATCAGCGAGGTCATGAAGATGACGGCGATATCGCGCGTGCGCTCATCACGCTTGAGGCGCCGACAGGTCTCGAAGCCGTCGATGCCCGGCATCTTCACGTCGAGCAGGATCACATCGGGCTGCGAGAACGCCGCGCGCTCCAACGCTTCGATACCGTCGAGGGCCACCAGCACGCGAATGCCGCGCGCCTCGAGACTGTCGACAACCACGCCAAGATTGCCCGGCGTATCGTCGACGATCAGAATCGTGCCCGTATACGCGGCTGGAGCGGCGAGATGGCTCATGATGCGGTGTTCCCTTCGAGATACCGCTCAGCGAGTTGCCGGATCACGGACGAGCACCGTCACGAGCAGGCGCAGCGCCCCGCTGCGCCGCACGTAACGGAGCCCGCTCCACCATGCGTCGAAAATGTCGAGCGCCATATATCCCCGCGAGTGCTGCCTTTGTGTGTGTCCTATTCTGCACTCGATGCCGGAGCCTGGTCTACCGCGCTCGCATCGGGATTCAAACTTCCGATGAAACGGCGCGCGTCGCAGCCTCCCTGCCACCCCACGCCGCCGGCATGCTTTTCTGTGCTTTTGCCGGCGTTGCCGTTCGCTATTCCAGCACCTCTCCCACTACAGCCATCAGTCGGACCGTGCGCCGCTCGGTCAGTTCGTCGATCAGATCGGCCACTTCGCACAGCGCGCGAAAGTCATGCTCGTCGATCTGATCCGCGTGATTGCGCCGCAGATCACGCATTGTTTCACCCAGACGCCTGAGCGCGTTGGGTGTGCTGTCGATCAACGGCCAGCAGTGCATCAAATACGCAAGCGATGTCACGCTGCGCGTCTCGCACCAGGTGTCGAACAGTCGCAGACATATCGAGTCGATTTGCTCAATGACGTTCTCCCGCTCTGACAGATAGCCGATCATGATGCATCAATTCGACATGGCATTTAGATGGCTCATCATCTACGACCAGAACGTGGGTCGCATTCAGCACAAGCTGGAAAATCAGGGTGTGACATCCTGATTCGCGTGTCAGGAAATCCTTAGTGCCATTCATGCTGAAAAGCCCCGCCGATGGGAAAAACCCTTGAATGCCGTTTGACAGGCCGGTTCTGATTCAGGAAATCCTGACGCCTGAAACCAGTGTTTCCTGAGACGACATTCCGCCTGCGCCGATTGGACCCACTCACCGATCGCCATAGCATCGACTCATCGTGCATCGCGGGGAAAATCATGGCGGGCAACAGATCGCTGCGTTCTCAGGTCGAAAAACTCGTTGGACCGACGGGGGGGCACGGGGCGCGCGTGCGTCTGCTGGAACGCTCGCGCTCGGGTGGAACATGCCGGGTGCACATTCAAATCGATGGGCCGACCGGGGCCTTTTCACTCTTCTTCTTTCGCCATGCCGACCGCACATGGCACGTGTTTCCGCCGGATCAGCGCCGTCCGGAAATGGGGATAGGCCGCATGGCGGCCTGATCGTTCAGCAAGCCAGGGGAAACGCACATGCACGACGATGCTTTGAACCCACTGCCGAAGGACGTGATCGAACTGCGCGCGTGGCTCAATGACTGGTACGACCATGCATTCGCCGTGGGCTACGTCCATCCACCCTTCACGCTCGACGAAGCGACAGCCTACCGGCTCGAAGGCTACTTCAAGGCGGGCCTGACGCCAGCCGAAGGCGCGACTCTGTTCTTCGGCGTCGTGCACTGAGAGGCGAGGCCCGAAAAACGGTGAAGCCAATCAATGAAACATCACATCGTCGGGCGTTATCGCGGATTCGTTATCGAAGCGCACATGGAGCCGCGGACTGCCCGTTTGTCCGATCGACTCGCGCTGATATATCGCGTTACGTGGTCGTTGCATAGAGACACACGAAAACAGGACGTCACAGGTGAGTTCGCCGATCCCGTTACATACGAGTCGGAGAGCGTTGCGCTCACGTGCGTTGACCGCGAGGCTCGCGCTGTTATCGATGCGATGCTGGCCAATCAGCGAGCGTTAAAAACCTTAGCGTTGTAACTATGATGCTAGCCCGAACTGCCCCTGGCCGCGCGGTGCGCACGCGGCATATCGGCAGGTTTGCCGCGCCAGCGGCTCAAGCCATTGAATGGGCCGCGGCCCGGGAGTCCAGCCGGAAGAACGAAACTGCCTGGTTCAACTGACCGCCCTGATCCTCGAGCGATTTCGACGCAGCCGCGGCTTCCTCCACCAGCGCGGCATTCTGCTGCGTGACTTCGTCCATCTGCGTGATCGCCAGATTGACCTGCTCGATCCCCCGGCTCTGTTCGGTCGACGCGGCTGCGATTTCCCCCATGATGTCGGTCACTCGCGCCACGGCCTGCGTCACCTCCGCCATCGTCCTTCCCGCCTCGTTGGCAAGGGACGATCCATCCTGGATCTTCTGCACCGACTCGTTGATCAGATCCTTGATCTCCTTCGCGGCACTGGACGAGCGCTGAGCGAGGCTGCGTACTTCACTCGCGACCACCGCGAACCCACGTCCCTGCTCGCCTGCACGGGCAGCCTCCACCGCAGCATTCAGCGCAAGGATGTTGGTCTGGAAGGCGATCCCTTCGATGATCCCGGTGATATCCGCGATTCGGGTGGAACTCGTCCTGATCTCGCTCATCGTGTCGACCACCTTGCCAACGACCTGATTGCCCCGTCCCGCGACTTCGGATGCGTTGGCCGAGAGCGAGCTCGCCTGCTGGGCGTTCTCGGCATTCTGCTTCACTGTCGAGGTCAGCTCTTCCATGCTCGCGGCGGTTTCCTGCAAGGACGCAGCCTGCTGTTCCGTGCGCGTGGAAAGATCCACATTGCCCGAAGCGATCTGGCTCGAACCCGTCGCGATACTGTCTGCCGACGTACGAACCTGACCGATCAGGCGAACGAGGCTAGCCTGCATCTTGCCCATCGAGGCGAGCACGCTGGCGCTCGGCGCATTGTCCGCCCCCGGCACCGGACTCAGATCTCCGCCGGCCACGCGCTGCGTCACTTCGACCAGTGCCGCGGGCTCGGCACCCAAAGCGCGCAGCAGACTCCGCGTGATGATGACACCCGCCACGACCGCCAGCGTGAGCGCAGCCAGACAGATCACAATCAGCAGGTTCCGCTGGGTGGCGAATTCATCACCCGACTGGCGGACCATTTGTTCTGCGCGTTCACGGGTAAAGTTCGCATATTCGTTGGACGCCTTGATCAAGGCCGCAAGCAGTGGCCTGCACTTGGTGTCGATATCCGCAATCGCCGCGTCGCGCTGGTTATTGACCGCCAGCCTGTCAATTTCCAGGGCCACGGGACGGTAAAGCGCTTCGATTCGCGGAAGTTCACCCGCGAGTTGTCGTGCCTTGTCACTCATGTCGGAAGCGCCAGCTACCATGGCATTGAACTTTTCCAGGTTGGCCTCGACTCTGTGTTCCGCGTCGATGACAGCGGTCTTTTCCTGCTCGATATCGGCAGGCGTGGTGACCAGCACAAGATTGCGCACCGCCACGGCTCGATCATCAACGGCGGTGCGAACGGCTTCGGCCATGTCGGCGCGTGCTTTGATACCACTGATATAGCCGGAAAAGCGCTCGTTCGCGTCGTTCAGTTCCTTCAGCGATAGTCCTGAAACGATCAGCACGACCACGGCCAATGCCCCGAAAGCCCCTGTTAGCTTTGCCTTCACGGATAGTTTATTCAGAGTCATCTTTCGATCCCATTTTCAACGGAGGGGCAAGTAAATTCGGGCGATCGCGATCGCATTCTCGATGCCCAAGTCACTCAACGGTATGCGCCCGCGCTGCCAGCAAAAGAATGCGCCTCGCATATTCATTTACGGCGGCGGACTTGACGAACTGAAGTGCGGATTGGCCCCAGGTCCAATCCGCAAACGTTTGCAAAATATTGAATTCTTCTATCGAAATTATTTATCGTTAAGTCTTGTATTTATTAGACAAATAAAATCAGCGATTTTCGCAGACTACGCCGGCTTGTATGATTTCTGTAAAAAAGGCGTGATATTCGCGAAAGCGGTTTTAAATTACGGTTTTCCGTAATTTTTACCCTGTCAATAATTAAAGCCTCATTCCCTGGGCATTGGCTTGACGAGACCTTCCATCTGATAGAACTCGATCTTGCGATAGAGTGTGCTTCGCGAAACACCGAGGGCTCGAGCGGCCTGGGCAAGGTTGCCGTGTGTATTGTGTACGGCGCGAGCGATCGCTAAACGTTCTGCTGCCTCCAGACTTGCCCCCTCATCCGGCGCCGATGGGATGACCTCGGACGTTGAGACTTCATCGAGCAACTCGGCGGGCAAATCATCGAGCGACACGGCAGGTTCGCTGGACGTCAAAAGCATATTCTCGATTACGTTGCGCATTTCCCTGACATTGCCGGGCCAGGAATAAGCGCGCAGCACCGCCATGACCTCCGCGCTCAGTTGTCGTTCGGGGACACCGTGGCGCAAGGCAAGCTTCCGGTTAAAGTGCTCGACTAGCAGATCGATGTCGATATCCCGCTCGCGCAGCGGCGGAATGCGTAGGCGCGTAACACTGATCCGGTAATAAAGATCGCGCCGAAAGCGACCGGACTCGACCTCTTTGCGCAGATTGCGATTGGTCATTGCGAGCAGACGCACATCGACGCGGCGCGGTTGCGTGTCGCCAAGCCGGTAGATCACGCCCTCTTCCAGCACGCGTAACAGTACGGGCTGAAGTTCGAGCGGCATCTCACCGATCTCATCGAGACAAAGCGTTCCACCGTGAGCCAGTTCGAATCGGCCCGCCCGCCCTTCCGTCGTCGCGCCGGTAAAAGCACCACGCACGTGACCGAACAACTCGCTGGCAATCAGCTCTTTCGACGCAGCCCCACAGTTATAGGCGACGAACGGGCCGCCTCCGCCCTCTTCGCCATGAATCGCGCGCGCGAACAGTTCCTTTCCAACCCCGGTCTCACCCTCGATCAGCACCGGTACACGCCTGCTGGCGAGTTGACGCCCGCGATGAATGGCGGCCAGCATCGCCGCACTTTGCCCCTGGATTTGCGCGAAGCGATTACGCTGGGGATCCGCTTCCCCGTTGCGCTCCGCGAGCGGCACGGTGACGGGTCGGCTTCGCGCCGGCACGACGAGCATCGCCCCGATCGTGTTGCCATCGACGACGACAGGATTGAACCAATCGGCGTGCAAGCCCGCGGGCAAATGCTGCACCCAGTCCTCCACCGGCGACGTCTCGCTCATCCCCGGGAAACGCTCGCCGATGCCGACCGGTAAAGTGACTCTGCCCGTGGTGTGCACAAGCCGGCCACTGCGGTCGATAGCCACCATCCCGGTTGCGTCCGACGACGACGACACCCGCTGCAGGCAGCAGGCCAACAAACGCAAACGCTCGCGAGCGGCCTGTTCGGCGAGCACCATTTCAATCTGCCGCGCCGCGGTCACGGCCAATGTGAGGTTGTTGATCTGATAGGTGGAAGGTGGTCCGGAGATATCAAGCACACCGATCACCGCGCCGGTGCCTGGCTCGCATATCGGCGCCGCCGCGCAACTCCACGACTTGATGCCTTCACAGAAATGCTCCGAAGCATGGATATAGGTCGGCTCATGGGTTGCGAGCGCGGTGCCGATACCATTCGTGCCCGCTCTCCCCTCGCCCCAGTCGCCGCCGATCGTCAAATGGATTTTTTCGCCCGCCGCTCGCGTGCGCAAATCGCCGGCCGCCTTAAGGATTACGCCGTCCTGGTTCGTGAGCAGCAGGATTGAATGTGAATCAGCGAAAAGATCGGCCGTAACGGTGAACAGACGATCAGCTGCGGCTAGAAGGTCGCGATGGCGCCAGAGTAGCGCCGCGACTTCGTCACCGTGTACCGCGATCGGCGCCGAGACCGCAGTTGGACTGACGCCGGATTGCAAGCTGCGTTTCCATGAGTCGACGAGTGCCTGGGGAGCGGACGTCGACGACTCGCCGGCAAGAAATCGCTCCCACGCTCGCATCGTGCCCCGGTCGGAATGACGCAGGTTAGCGCGCTGCGCGTTGGCTACGATGCCACGCATCGTGGCCTCGTCACCTAGACCCAACATGCTGCCAAGCTGATGTCTCCTCGCCACTACTTTCCTCCTGGGCGATGGTTCAACGCGCAGCCTGGTTCTGTGGCTGGCTTCGTCATGACTAGCTAGAGTGTTATGGCCGGGCGCATTTTTGCTGACTTCAATCAATCAAACCCAGCAGCTAACGCGCACCTAGTATATGCCTGGATCTTCAGCAAGTCTTCGGGAGAAACGCGGTCTGCACGCCGAATCGCACCCTTATGCCAGAGTCTTTTGTTGATCTCTTTGCCAGCCAGATTGTCAGCCCCCCAAACCGGGAAATCCAACACCGAACGTTTGCAGCACCAGCACGACGTTGAACGATAAAACCGCCAGCGCGGCGAACGTGGCGATGATTGTCATCGAGGCGCGATTCGTATAGCCGCGCATCACCGCTTCGCAACGCGTGAACCACAGCAAGGCCGCCATCGGAAACGGCAGCGCGAGACTCAATACCACCTGACTCAGGATCAGCGCACGGGTCGCGTCGACGCCGAGCGCTACCACTGCGAATGCGGGGACCATTGTGATGGCTCTGCGCAACCACAGCGGAATTCGAAAGCCGACAAACCCCTGCATGATCATCTGGCCCGCCATGGTGCCCACTACCGAACTGGATACGCCCGAAGCGATCAGAGACATCAGGAAGACGCCCGCCGCGCCTGCGCCGAGTAGTGGCGCGAGTGTCTGGTAGGCCTCCCTGATTTCCGCGACCTCGGGATGGCCTTGATGGAATGCACTCGCGGCCATGATCACCATTGCCATATTGATCACGCCGGCGATGCTCAGCGCGACAAGCACTTCGATGTTCGAAAACTTCAGCAGCTTTCTACGCTCCTTTTCGGTCCGTGCACGCACGCGATCCTGCGTGAGTCCCGAGTGCAAGAACAATGTATGAGGCATGACCGTCGCGCCGACGATACCAACCGAGATCGTCAACGCATCCTTGTCCGGCAAGCGCGGCGAAAACGTATGGAGGAGAACCTGCGGCCAGATCACAGGCGCGATGAACAGTTCGGCGAGATAAGAGAGGCCAATGACGCCCACCAGTGCGCCAATGGCCAGTTCGAGAGGCCGAAATCCCGCGCTTTCGAACAGCAGGAGTCCATACGTTACCAACGCCGTAATGGCCATACCCGCGAGTAACGGGAGGTGAAATAGCAACGCGAGTCCGATTGCGCCGCCAAGAAATTCGGCCAGATCGGTGGCCATCGCTGCGATTTCGCTCACTGCCCACATCAATAGCGCAACCGGCTTCGGAAACCGTTCGCGGCACAATTGCGCGAGGTTTTTGCCAGTCACGATGCCAAGTTTCGCCGACATCACCTGAAACAACATGGCCACAAGGTTCGCCAACAACACCACCCACAGCAACGCGTAACCGTATCTGGCGCCCGCCTGAATATTCGTCGCGAAGTTGCCGGGGTCCATGTAGGCCACGGAAACGACGACTGCGGGACCGGCAAACGGCAGCAGATTCAACGCACCGCGGCGGCGTCCTTCCAGTACCTCTTGCGCGGCGAGCGCCGTACGGGCGGTGCTCGCCCCCAAATTCGCGAGGCTTGTCGCCCGGACGCGATCATCCATGCGGGTTCTCCCCTTTTTCCTGCAATTCGCAGGAGTGGGCGCCCCGGCATGCATGGAGATCACATGATTGCTTTCATGATCGCGCCGGCGACACCGCCCCCTACCGGCGGGTTTCTGTGCCGGTCTCCGCGGATACGGAGGCCGGCCAGATCGGTCTCACGAGTCTATGGACGGCCAAGCCGTTCGGCGCCAGCGCCCAGCGCCGGTCCGGCGGTCGGATCGATCGTCTCCGGTTTCTTCGCGATCAGCGTCTGGGTGGTGAGAATCAACCCTGCTACCGAGGCCGCATTGCGCACCGCGCTGTAACTGACCTTGACCGGATCGATGATGCCTGCTTCGGCCAGGTTCACGAATGCGCCACGACGTGCGTCGAGACCCATGCCGGGTTTCGCCCGCACCGCTTCGCTTACCATCGCAGTCCCGTCGAGGCCGCAATTCGTCGCGATGTGAAAGAGCGGCTTGGCCAACGCTGCCTGCAAGAGCCGCGCGCCTTGCTGCACGCTGCCATGACTACGAGCAATGACGCCCTCGAGTTCGGATGCGACCCGCAACAGGGCCATGCCACCACCCGGCACGACGCCTTCGGCGATCGCCGCGCGCGCCGCGTGAATCGCATCGTCGATCAGATGCAGCCGACGCTTCTGTTCGACCGGGGTCGCGCCACCCGCGAGAATCAGCGCGGTGCCGCCCGACAGTTTCGCAAGGCGCACCTGAAACTTGTCGCGCTCAACGTTCTCCGGCGCCATTTCGTACTGGCGCGTCACCTGCTGACGGCGTGCCGCTACCGCCGCCGGATCGCCGCTGCCGGCCGTGATGATGGTCTGGTTCGAGGAGATGCGCACCTGGCGCGCGCTGCCGAGGTCGCTCAATTGCGTGGCTTGCAGTTTCCCGCCGAGGTCGCGGGCAACGACCTTGCCACCGGTAACGATGGCGATGTCCTCGAGCATCGCCTTGCGCCAGTGCCCGTACTCCGGTGGATGAATCGCCGCCACGGGCATGCCGCCGTTGTCGCGCCACGCCAGCAACGCCATCACGCAGGCTGGCGCGACCTCTTCGGCAATGATCAGTAGCGGCCGTTTGCTATGAGTCGCAAGCGCCTGAAGCACCGCGACTTCGTCCTGTGATTGCAGCCGCTGGTCGGTCATCAGAATGAGCGGGTTGTCCAGCACCACCTGCATTCTCTCGATGTCCGTCACCATGTGGTGAGACAGGTAGCCTCGATCGAACGCCATCCCGTCCACGACCTCAAGACGGGTTTCGACGGTGTTGCCGTACTCCACATCGACAATCCCGTCGGCGCCCACTCGCTCCAACGCCTCAGCCACCAGCTTCCCGGTGAACTCGTCGTTGGCCGCCACCACCGCTACGGCGCGCACTTCGTCACTGCTGCGCAGGGGCGTCGCAGCGCGCTTGAGCGAGTCGATTGCCTCGTTGACGGCAAGTTCCAGGCCTTGCACCAGTTCAACCGGGTTTGCGCCTTGCGCGAGACAGGCGAGACCGTCCTGCACCAGTGCGTCCGCGAGAACAGTCGCGGTGGTCGTACCGTCGCCGGCGACTTCGTTGGTTTGCCTCGCCACTTCGCGCACGACCTGCGCGCCGATATTCTCGAACGGATCTTCGAGTTCGATCTCACTGGCAATGCTGACACCGTCGCGCGAAATGATCGGCGTGCCGATCGGCCGGTCGATGATTGCGTTCATTCCGCGCGGGCCGAGCGTGCCTCGGACTGCCCTGGCGAGTTTCGCAATGCCTCGACCTAGCGCCATGCGCGCCTCGTCGTCATGCAGCATGATATTCGGCATGATCCTGTCTCTCCTGATCCGGTTAGTTCCGATTGCTCTTTTTTTACTCTGCTGCGCTAGACGCCTCTCGTGCCGGCGCGAATGGAGCCTGAGGCTTCACGCCGCCAGTGCGGACGAAGTGCACCGGTTTGATCTCGACCGTTTGCGCCGAGGCGCAGCTTTCGCCATAGCGCGCAGCCAGAAGACCGCGGCATAGCGCGCCGTTGAATTCGGCATTGACACCGACTCTTCGCAACGCGCGCAGGTACGCCCCCAGTCCGTCCGGATTCAGCGGAGCACCTTGCGTGTCGATAAAAGCCGGTTCATCCTCCTGCGCTGCTTCGTCGGGACAGAGGCCCACTACAAAACGCCGTTCCCGATAGCGCGCGACAAGGCGCCGGGTTTTCCCATCGTCCGTGCTCGCGTCTGCTAACGTCGACAGCTGCGCCATGCTCAGCCGAACCAGCATCGCAGGGTCGCTGCCTTGTGCCAGCAGCCAACTCAAAAGCGCCTCCTGCCGCCGCTGGAAAGCCTTGACGAGGAAAATGCGCCGTACGTCTTCCACCTCGCCATTGGCCTCGCTGCCAAAGGTCTGCTGGAACGTGTGTCCAGCGGCTACACCTCGATTGATCTCGGTGGCATACATATGCTCGTCGAGTGTGATCGTGATGTTCGTCACCCACGGCAGGACCATGATCGCTCGTCGCATGTCGTCCGCCATCAGGTACGCGAAGTTGGCCGCGCACCAGTAGGTCGGCAAGCGGAAGCCGATCGATACACAGCCGTCATCGACCTCCACTGCGGTGACGAAACCCAGCTCCGTCACCGGCTCGTCGAGTTCCGGGTCGGACACCGCCTCGAGCCGGGACCAGACCTCGGCAACCCGGCTCGAAGCGCCCTTCGACACGACGAGCGCCGGTGCTTGCACAGCATGCGGGGTGCTCATGCGCCAACCGCTGCCGAGTGCCGAACGTCCTCCAGCTGTGTCTTTTGCGCTTCGACGTCGATGCCATACAAGCGCGCCGCGTTGAGTCCAAGGATCTTCTTCTTGGCCGTCAGCGACAACTGGACGCCGGTTTCCTTACTGACGGACTCGGGCAATTCGAAGGCCATGAACTTTTCGATCAGCCATTTCGGCGACCAGATGCCATAGTCACTGCCATAAAGGATCTTGTCCTCGCCGATCCAGAACAGCAGTTCCGAGATCACATGCGCGAAGTACTCAGGCCGTGTATGGATAAACGGCAGCACGACGGCAAGACCGCCGTAGACGTTCGTCTCCTGGGTGGCGATCCAGCAGAAGTCGTCGAGGCGCGGCAAACCGCAGTGCTCGACAATGAAATTCAGGTTCTGGAAACTGGTTGCAGCATCGTCGACATCGGCGACGTCGAACGCGTCGCGATTCAGCGGCAGAATCGTCGGCCCCTTGTGGACGTGGATGTTCTTGATCCCCAGCTTCTCGCAGCGTTCAAAAAAGCGTTGCGCGCTGGGGTCCGACAGCTTGTAGCCCTTGCTGTCGCCGCGCCATTCCGCCGTGTACAGCTTGACGCCCTGAATCTTGTAGAGTGCCGCGAGTTCCTCGAGATGATCGAGTCCCGCTTCCCCATCGCGGGGATCGAACGCGCCGTTGACGATAAAGCGGTTCGGATACTTTTTCTTCAACACATAGTTGGCCTCGGTCGTGTTGAAGCCGTTCTTGTAGAAGTCCGTCAAATAGGTCGGCTGGCAGATCGCCATGTCGTCATAACCCGTGACGAACAGGTCGTTGTACATCGCTTCTTCGCCGTATTTGTCGAACTTTTCTTTGGGCCACAAATACTCCTTGGGGCTCAGGTTCGAGTGATACGCGTAGAAGCAGTCGATGAATTGCTGGCCGTGCACGTTTTTGATGTTGGCCTTGCTGCCGTCCCATAGATGAACGTGCCCGTCGATGATGAAGATTTCTTCTCCGTCCGCGGTTCGATACATGACATTCGTCTCCTTGGTTGCACGAGCGGCCCGTCGCCGTTGCGGGAAACCGGCCGCCTGTTTAGCTGGCAATGTGTTCGCTCACTCGTAAGCCATCGCGTCATCCATATTGCCGAACAGCACGACCGTCTCGTCATCGATCATCACCATTCGCCCGTAATGGGTCGAGGTGGAGATCTCGAACAGATGCGGCGTCATCTCGCGGCCTAGCACTTCGCTGATTTCGCTCATCCTGAACTCGATCTTGCCCTGTCCGTCGATGCGGATCATCGCGGGCAGATAGGTCACCGTAATGCCGGGTTTGGTAGACATCAGCTCGGCAATCGCCCGGGCCTCGACGCTGTCGTTCATCGTCACACCACATTGATGCGAGATGGTCTGTTCGAAGCGGACATCTTTCATCGACTTGAAAATATTGGCTGTATGCACTGACATTGCGTACTCCTCTGCGCGGTTGGTTCGAATGGTTCGAGCAATGGTTCGGAGAGCGCTCAGGCATGGACCGACGAGGGAAAATGAACGCCGATTTCTCTGGCGATCATCTCCGCCCGCTCTATCGCGCTATCCAGACAGTCGTTGAACTGGGCCGTCTTCACATGCGGAATCGACCAGATCGGCTGCAACCGCTGCGCTGCGGCCAGGGCCAGCACGCCGTGCTTTTCGAGCCATTCGGCAAACAGCTTGCGATTGGCGTCACCGTGCTGCGGATCGTTGGCGAGCATGTGGAAAAGCTCGACGGCATTGGCCAGATTGCGCTCGTAGTCGCCTTCCGCCGCGGACACGACAGTCGGCGTCAGAAAATCGTTTTGCGCGGCGGCAACCTGCATGATGAATCCGCTGCGAAACAGATCCGCGACGAGGGGCTCGAATACGATGTTCACCGCGAAGTACTTCTCGAGAAAATCGCTGACTCCGCCAATGGTTTCCACCGCCAGGCGCGTGTCCTGCCAGATTGGGTCGGTCAGCCAGTGCTGCTTGCCCGCATCGAGGTCGAGATTCGGGAGATCCAGGGCGATCTCACCCAGGTAAAGCGTCAGGTCCTGAGCGAAGCGCAGCTTGTACGACGCGTTCGTCAGGATGGCGCTATTGATCATCTGGGTATAGCCGTAACGCTGCGCATGCATCGTTGCCGTTCCCAAACCGAACTCAGCATGCTTGTATGCGCCCAGATGCGCTTCAAGCACCTTGATCCACGTCTTGTCGAAGCGCTTTACTGCGCCCGAGCGCCGCGCGTTCTGGATCGCGCCGGTGATCATGCCAACGATGGTCGACTGACGCTGGTAATGCGTGCGCTCCCACTCCTCGTCGACAGCGCGGAACTTGTGCCAGTCCGAGCATTTGGCCGCCGTCCAGGTTTGCGAATACGTCGGCGTTCCGTCAGCGAATGAAAGGATCCAGTCTTGCAGCAGATACCGGTTCGGGTCGGGCTGGACATCCACCGTCATGTCTTCGTAGTGGCTCGCCTTGCGTCCCTTCGGTTCGAAGTAGTTGTACTTGCGACTGTCCCAGCCGACAAACTGGGCTGCGCCGGCCGCGCCCGACTTCACTGGCGACTGCTCTGCCAACGTACTCATGTTAGTCCTCCTTCATGTTTCGGTTATGGACACTACGAACGGGCGCTACGTCAGATTCGATCGGATCCGCTCAGCGAACCGCCTGCGTGAACTTGTCGAAATAAAGCCGCTCGGGTGCGACGCCAGCCATCTGAAGAACCGGCATCACCGCCTCGATCATCGGAGCGGGACCGCATGCGTAAGCGTCGATCTCACCCGCGAGCGCTTCCTCGCGCAAAGTGCGGCTGACCACTTCGTGGATAAAGCCGGTCTCGCCCATCCAGCCGTCGTCCGGTTCGGCATTCGAGAGCGCCGGAATAAATCGGAAATTCGGCAGCTTTTGCTCCAGATCCGCGAACTCGTCGAGATAAAACAGATCGCGTCGACTGCGCGCGCCGTAGAAAAAGCGGATCGGGCGCTCTTCGCCGCTTTGCACGTGATCATTGAGGATCGACCACAGCGGCGACATGCCTGAACCACCACCCACGAGCACCATCGGTCCGGGCTGGTCCTCGCGCCGGAAGCAGGTACCGTACGGCCCCTTCGCGATCAGCCTGTCGCCTGGATTCAAGCCGCCGTCGAGTCGCGACGAGAATGCCCCGTTGGGATACTTCTTGATGATGAATTGCAGCGTCTTTTGGCCGTCAGGCGTATTGGCCATCGAGAACGATCGCGTGATGCCCGCGCCCGGAATCGTCAGGTCGACATACTGTCCGGCCCAAAAGCGCAACGGCCTCGACAAGCTCACTTCCAGCAACCTGATGTCGTGCGTGAGCGCCGTGATCTTCGTGAGTGTTGCGTCATATTCGCTGACCGCAATCGAGCGGCGCATCAGGTCTTCGTCGTAATTCAGCAGCTCGACGGTCAGATCGCTGTAGGCGAGCGTTCGGCATAGCAGGATATGGCCCGATTCGCGTTCGTAGTCGGGCAGTGCGAACGTCGAATATTTCTTCAGTTCGACATCGCCTTCGAGCAGCAGCGACTTGCAACTGCTGCACTGTCCCTCCTTGCATCCATGCATGACCGCGATGCCCTGGCGAAACGCGGCATCGAGCACGGTCTCGCCTTCCGCTACCGACATCTGCACACCGACCGGCTCGAAGTAAACGGTATGGAATATCTCGTCGTCGCCTTTGTCCGCCATTGTGTTCCTCGTCTCTTGCGTGTCGCTGATCCGTGGCTCATGACCCGTCCCGCGGCAAACCACGCGCCGCCGGATCGGGCGCCTTCCTCAATTCACCGGATTGATCTTGAAACCGGCGCGATACTCGGCAATGTGTTTCTCGCGCTGTTCCGGCGTCATACCCCGCAGCAAAACGAGCGGGCTCTGGATCGTGTACCCGCGCACATGGTCGAGCGTCCACATCTGCCTGTCGTCAAAGCGTAGATGCGGTTGCGGCACGAGCGTCTTGCCGTCACTGCGCACGAAACCCAGATCCTTGATGCAATCGGCCAGATCCCAGCCGTGGTAGCACTCTTCCCATTGACGGCGCCCGCTGAAGCGCCCCATCGCCGGAGTCGGCCTGCCCTCGTATTCCTCCGCGAACGCGACCTTATGCGTCCAGCGGCACAGCTCCGAGCAATACGTGTACAGTTGGCCGTCGACTTCATCGACCACGAAGTCTTCCCGAATCAGGCAAGGCACGAGACAGCTCCAGCAACGGTGCGGGTACACGTAACCGTTTTCCTGATCGAACAGCATATTGGTTTCGCCCGGTACGCTTTTCTTCGCATACCACTTCCAGTAGTCGCCGAATTCGGCGTACCAGCCCGGGTACTTGTGCTCGAACCATTCGAAGTCTTTTTCGGTCTGCGCTTCGATGCGCCAGAAGTTGACCGGCCAGCCGACCGAGAAGAACTGCGCGACCTTGTGGACATAGTTCTGCTTGACGATGCGATCCCAGGCGGCAGCGACATCGTCATGGTGAATCTTGATGCCGTACTTCTCGAGCGGCAGCATGTAGGTGCGGTAGTAATCCTCATAGATCCACCGGTGCCACAACTCGGCGTACGATTCCTTGTTCTTGTCGCGGTCCGTGGTGCCGTACTCGATGAAGGTGCCGATCGCGGCGTCGACGATCGCGTGGTTCTGCCAGAACGCGTAGCGCAGATCACGCTCCAGTAGCAGATGGTTGTCCGGATCATTGATGATCGACATCAATAGCGAGTGACCATTGCCGATATGGCGGCTTTCATCCGACTGCACTGAAAGGAACACCGTCGGCAGCGCATAGTCGCCGTTGCGGGCGGCTTCTGATGGCATCGCGACAAACAGCGTATTCGTGAACGCCGTCTCGGCCACCACTTGCAGGAAGACGTTGGCAGCAGTGACTGCATCGCCAGTGAGGAACCCCTCTGCGAACTGACGGCCGATCGTGGTGGCATAGCACTTGCCAAATGCCGCTTCAGTAATATCGAACCCGGCCGGATCGATATAGTTCTCCATGTACCACTTTTTCAGGTTCATCTGGATCGTGGAGTGCCGGAACTCATCGACCATCTGCATCGTAAAGCCGGTACGCAGTTCTTCTCCGGGCGCAAGCTGGCCAAGCATCGACATCGAACGCGCCGCCGAAATCTCGGGGAACGGAATGATCGCGAGGAACAGCTTCATCCATTCCACCCAGCGCGGCTCGACATTGCGGAACATGTCACCGCGCAATGCCGCGTCGAGTGCGCCGTAGACGCGGTTATCCTTTTCCTCCTGCATCGGGAAATAAGAGCGCAGCACCTGTTTCATCGGGTCGCGTGGCACCTTGCTGATCTTGTAGTCCGTCGGGAAGGTCATGGCCTCCTGGACATAACTCGGAGTCCAGCCGAGATCGGCGACGCGGCGTGCCGCCTCGCCAATGCTGATTCCGCGCTGGGACGTGATCTTGTTGAGCGTTAATCCATCAGACATTGAGCTCTCCTTGTTCCACTTCGATAACTGTCGCAATGCGACGCTTCGGGCAGGGCCGGCTAGCGCCGGGACCAGAGTCAACACCAGATTCAACGACGCGGGCGGCCCGTCTCGTTGATCAGTAATACGTAGAGGAGAACGAATCGGATGAAGGTCCTGCTGTACCCGTCTTCATGATCTTGTCTCCTGCTGTTTTCGTTGTGCGCTTCTTGACGTCAACGCTTTCGGATTGACCTGCGCTTATAGAGCGATAAGCGTGCCAGACGTATTTCTTTCTTCCGTTTCAAGCCTGGTAACGGACAGAGGCAACGGACAAAAAATCTCGCAGTGCGCCATGTTTTGTTCTGCGACAACTCGACTTCCCGATGCTGTCCGATATTGGGACGTTCGCAATCGAAGGGCAGATGCTGCGTCTACCGGGTAATGCTGCCCTGGCTATCAGCCGTGAGAATCATGCTTTGGGCCGCGTCTGCGGGATCTTTGCCTTCAGCGACAAAACGTGCGGTAAGAATGAGCGCTCCCAGCGTGAAATCCTTGCCGTACGCTTCGATCATCGCGTCCGCCACAGCGCCAAGGCGTTCGAAGAACTGTTCTTTTGAAGGATGTCCGTTATTCATGATTGCCTCTATCTGGCTATGTGAGGGAAGCACGGCGCGCTTACCCGTGGCGTGAGAAGCGGAATAGCTCGTCCGGCAGAAACACCAGCGCTAACTCGCCCGCCTCGGTTCCGAGCGCGAGCTGCTGACCATCCGGCGACCACGCCATCGCGCTTACCGCACTGTTGCCGGAACGCTTGATGAACAGGATGTCGCGACTGCCTGGCTGACACAGCAGCACCGCGCCGCTGTGGTAGCCGACTGCAATCAGCGGATGAGCCGGGTGGCAGGCCACCACGCTTACCGGCGTCTTGCCCGCGATGCCGCTTTCATGCGGCGCGTCATCTGTGCCGGGCGGATCGAAGCGCCAGCACACCGCGCGCATTCCGCCGCTCGTGGCGAGAAAACGACCGTCAGCGGAAAACGACAACGAGCGAGGCTGCCCAGGGTAGCCTCCCATTTCGATGTCCGCTCCGTCTGGAAGTCGCCAGCCGTGCAGCGCGTTCTCCTCCATGCCGCTCACGAGATAGCGGCCGTCCGGACTCCACGCCACGTTCCGGTGATAGCCCGGCCACGCAAGTTGATGCTCGCGCAGTGTGTCGGCCGCCCAAAGCGTGACGCCACCGTGGTGCGAGATCGCCAATCGTGTACCGGTCGGGTCGAAAGCCATGGAGGTTGCCGATCCGGGTAGCATCAGGCAGGCAGGTTTCGGCCCCAGCCAATGAACCCTGCGGCCGCTCGCATAGCATCGGCCACTCACCGGGCTCGTGGCCACGCGGTCAATCCACGCGCCAGCCTCATGCGCGACGAGTTCGCTCGTGCCATCGAGACGCAGATGGACGAGACGGCCATCGTCTCCGCCGCTGAGGAATCCGCCCGCAGGGTCGGCGGCAAGGGCGAGGCACGTGCCCGCATGAACGGCGAAGCGCGCAAGCGGCGCCGGTGGCGCTTGCGGCTGCACGAATTCGACGCCGCCGCTCTCGCGTGGCTTGAGTCGAGGTCCGCCCTCCCACGCACCGGCGGCGAGCGCAAGCGTGCCGTCGCCAAGCGCGAATCCAGCACCTTGCCCCGATGTGTCCCACACGACTTCGACGACGGATGCGTCGACATCCCAACACGCCCCAAGCAGATCCATCAGAACATGCGGCGCGTTCATGAGTCGATCTCGCAGTGCCTGATGCTCTCGCGCAACTCGCGCCGGTCGAGATTGCGGCCGATGAACACGAGGCGGCTATCACGCTGTTCGCCGTCTCGCCAGGGCCGGTCGAAGTCGGTATCCATCGTCATGTGCACGCCCTGGAACACAAAGCGACGCTCCGATCCCGCGAGATCGACGATACCTTTCGCACGCAGCAGGTCCTGGCCTTGCTCAACCACGAGTCGCTGCAGCCACGAGAGGAAGCGTGTTCGTTCGAGCGGCCGCTCGACGCGCAGCGAGATGCTATCGATCCCGTGACTATGGTGAGCTTGCCTGACGGAGGCGCCAGCACGAAGCGGGACGTAGCGGTAAGTCCGCTCGCCGCTTGCCGCACCGATAGTCGAACCGGGCGATGCCGCAAGCTGCAGGCGCTTGAGATCGAACGCGCCGCGATCGAGCAGCACGGCAAGCGGTATTTCGCAGCGCACGCTGGTCAGCTGTTCAGCGGTCGGGTTGATGCACCGCACGGCGTCCTGAACCGAAGCGAGAGCGGCCGCGTCGATGAGGTCGATCTTGTTGATCAGTACGACGTCGGCCTGCGCGAGTTGCTCCGCGGCCTCACGGCTGTCCGCGAGGCGCGCCTGCAGATGCGCGCCATCGGCCACGCAAATCACGCTGTCGAGCCGCGTGCGCTGCCGGATCTCATCGTCGATAAAGAAGGTTTGCACCACCGGTGCCGGGTCGGCCAGACCGGAGGTTTCAATCAGAATCCCGTCGAAGCCATCCTTACGCTTGACGAGAGCTGACACCACGCGAATCAGATCGCCGCGCACCTTGCAGCAGACGCAGCCGTTGTTCAATTCGATGACCTCGTCTTCGGCGCCGACCACAAGATCACCGTCGATACCGATGGCGCCGTATTCGTTGACGATCACCGCATAACGCCGGCCGTGCTGCTCGCGCAGAATGCGATTGAGCAGCGTGGTTTTGCCAGCGCCGAGAAAACCGGTGAGCACCGTAACCGGGATGCGATTCATTGCCAGCCCCCTTGTGCACCCGACGACGCTCGACAGTCCAGGTGAGCCAGCTCGTTGGCAAGCCGATCCCGCTCGGATTCGATCGCCCGCAACGCGCATTCGGCTTCGTCGAGCCGCTCGCGCAATTGTTCGATATACGCCGCGCCCTCCTGTGAGACGCCGTCGCGCTCCGCGCTGGCCAGTGCGCACGCCAGTTCGATCTGCGCGCCCGCGCGTCGGCTTTCGCCGCGCAAGTGGCGGGAATTGACTTCGGTTAGTGCGATAACCAGATGCATGCGCTCGAAAAGCGATGCTGCGTCGCGCTCCAGGGTCACGGCAATCTCCACGCTAAGGTCGTTCCGTCAAAGCGTTTACGGAATCAACACCGCCCGGCCTTTGATCTTTCCGTGATGCAGGTCCTTGAGCGCCTGGTTCGCTTCGCTCAGACGGTACTCCCGTGTCGCCAGATGGACGAGGCCACGGTCGGCCAGCGCCATCAACTCGACGAGTTCGGGATAGGTGCCGACCAGATTGCCGACGATGGTCTTCTCGCTGGTGATCATGTCGATCGTCGGCAACTCGATCTTTCCGCCATAACCGACGATGTAGTAGTAGCCGGCGTTGCGCGTCATGGCGAGGCCCTTGGCGATCGCGTCGCCCTCACCGACAAAATCGATGACCGCTTCCGCGCCGCTGCCCCCCGTCAGTTCGAGCACGCGTTCGACTTCATTGCCGTCCCCCTTGACCGTATGATGCGCGCCGCAATCCTTCGCAAGTTGCAGCGCAACGTCGGAGCGGTCAACGACGATGATTTCGGCCGCGCAAAGCGCATTGAGAACCTGAATGCCGATGTGCCCGAGGCCACCGGCGCCGATCACGACGGCATATTGACCGGGGAGCAAATGGCGCGAGGCCTTTTTTGCGGCGCGGTAAGCAGTCAAGCCGGCGTCCGTATAAGGCGCGACGTCTTTCGGCGCCAGCGATTTCGGCAACTGGATCAGCGAGCGTTCGCCAGTCGACAGGTATTGCGCGTAGCCACCGTTGGCGTTGATGCCGGGAAACCGGCTGTCCGTCGCGTGCATATCGTCACCGCGCCGGCAGGCGAGGCAGTGTCCGCTCGTCACCAGTGGATGACAGATGACCGGGTCGCCCACCTTGACACTCTCCACTCCACGGCCCACCTCTTCGACCCAGCCGGCATTTTCATGGCCCATGATGTAGGGCAATGCCACATCGACCTTGCTGCGCCAGATACCTTCCACGATGTGCAGATCGGTACGGCACACACCCGCACCGCCAATCCGGACGATGACGTCGGTGGGCCGCACGATCTTCGGATCGGCGACATCTTCGTAGCGCACGAATTCTTCGCGAGTCAATGACTCGTCGTACTGATGCAGCACGGCAGCTTTCACTTTTTGTCTCCTCCGTTCAGGTGTGGCCAGGAAATGCGCGAACCGTACGAATAGCGCTTTTGCGCGCGGCGAATGCTTGTCTCGCAACGTCCATGCCAAACGCCAGGAAAGTAGCGAAGCAGTCCTCAGTTGCCGTGCAGGCATGAAAAGGAGGCCTCGTCCGCAGCGGCGAACAGGCGCGCCAGCAGGCGAACTGTCGCAAAATCGGACGCTCAACGAGGATGCGGGGCGACAGATTGTCTGAAAATCGGACGCATCGAAACAGACCCTATGAGCGAAAGTGCGTATGACGTTCGATATAAACCGTATATACTGTTTATATCGTTTTTCGCCCCTGGAGATAGCCATGACAGCACCGACCACACGCAAGCCCTCGAAGAAGGCATTTCATTTCCCGAAGTCTTCGGTCACGCCGGAGGCGGAAGGCGAAACAGCCAAGCCTGCCAGGAAAAGTAGCGCCAAGCCCGCGAACACAAAGTCCGTAGCAGTCGAGGTGAGTACCGCTGGCACTGCGGCAGATGCGCCCGTTAGTGAAGCTCCCGGCAAAGTCAAAAGCAAGCGCGCGAAGAAAGAAAAGGTCGTGCGTGACAGTTTCACGATGCCCAGAACAGACTACGATCGAATCGCGCTTCTCAAACGCAAATGCCTCGAGGCGGGCGTGACGGCGAAAAAGAGCGAACTGCTGCGCGCCGGTCTTCAGATGCTGGAATCGGCTCCCGCCAAGCGGCTCGTGGCTGCAATCTCGGCGCTCGAAACCGTGAAGACGGGCCGGCCGGCAAAAGGCGAGTAGGCGAGACTGACTCGCTCTACGTTGCCGAACGCGGTGCTATAGTCGGTGACTCGTTCAGCGCTACCGGGTCAGCCATGTTTTGCGAAGCCTGCGAAAGAATGCAACTGGGCGACACGGTCCAGCCACACGACGGTCTGCGGATCAGCGACGGGCGAACCCGGCTGCGCCCGCTCGGCCGTCGTCCCGTGCTCCTGCAACGTTACTGTTGCCGCATCTGCAATACAAACTGGTTAGTCGAACGCGATCCGCTGCAGCCGGAGCACCCGGATTGGGTTTGTCTGTATCAGGCCTCAAGCATTCTCGACCCTGCCTCGGCCGTTGATCGGGGTATCCATCTACCGACTCCCCCTTCCACCACCGAACGGATTGAAGCTGCACGTGACGCGACGCCCGAGCAGCTCCGTCACAGCCTTTACCTGAGCACGCTTCCCTGATCGACTGCCGACGTCCGTGCAGGGCGTTGTATCTATTCGCATTGGTTGCGGTGGTCGTTGCGGCACGAAGTATTATTCCCCTGTGCACACGGTCGACCGATGATCTGACTTGAGGAGCCGGGCCAATGGGAAGCATCTACACACTTGTCGTGGCGGCATTCGCTTTTGTCGGCAGCCACTTTCTCCTGTCCCATCCGCTGCGGGCGGGTATGGTCCACGCGATCGGCGAACGGGGCGCCATGGGCGTCTATTCGCTGATTGCGATCCTGACATTCGGCTGGATGGTCATGGCTTACGACCGGACGCCCGTCTCCGCGCCGCTATGGCCGGCGGGCGACGCGCTGTGGGCGGTTGCGACCGTGCTCATGCTGATCGCGTCGATCCTTCTGATGGGCTCCCTGATCCGCAACCCGGCGTTGCCCACCGGCGGCGGATCCCCCGCATTGCCCGACGCGGCGCGCGGCGTGTACGCGGTGACGCGTCACCCGATGATGTGGTCGTTCGCGCTTTGGGGACTGTGCCATATCGCCGTGTTCCCGGTCACCCGGAACATCGTACTTGCCATAGCCATCATCATCCTCGCGCTTGTCGGTGCCGCGTTACAGGACCGCAAGAAGCGGCGGTTGCAGCCCGATCTGTGGCCCGCATGGGAATCGAAGACGAGCTATCTGCCGTTCGCGGCGATCGCCGCCGGCCGTGCGCGGTTGGGCGGGTTCGGCATGCACGCGCTTGTTGGCGGCATCGTTGTCTGGCTCGTGGCGACCTGGGCTCATATCCCGCTCGCCGGCTGGCCCGCAGGCATCTGGCGCTGGCTTTAGCCGCCGGCGGCCATTGTTCCGACTATCCAATCAATCAGCAGTCCAACGAGATTTGTTCTCGCGACGCAAGACTCTTTGTCCACGGTGTGTGTTCGAGTTCGCGGCGGATGCGCCTATTCTCGCACTGGCCACCACGCTCAAGGAGCCCATCATGTCCGTCCACGAGAAACTCGCCGAACTCGGTCTCGAACTGCCCGCGCCGCCGCAACCCCTCGGCAGCTATACGGCTGTCAGCGAAGCCGGAAACCTGCTCTTCGTCTCAGGCCAGGTACCGCTTTCCGAGGGCAAGATGGCCTATACGGGGCGCGTCGGCGAGACCTTGACACTCGAACAGGGCCGCAAGGCTGCCCAACTCGCCGCGCTCAACGTGCTCGCGCAGATCTCGCGGCATCTCGGAGGCTTCGAGCGCCTGCATCATCTCGTTCGTGTCGAGGGGCACGTCAGTAGCGCCGATGGGTTCTACGACCAGCCCGCCGTGATCGACGGCGCTTCCGATCTGTTCGCCGCCGTGCTCGGCGACAAGGCGGGACATGCGCGCTCTGCGTTCTCGCATAGCCAGTTGCCCGCCAATGCCGCGGTCATCATCGTCGTCATTGCTCAGATCCTGCCCGCTTGAGCGTCGCGACAGGCCGCGCCTGAATCGCATCAACCCGCGACGCCACGCGTTGCAATTGCAGTTGCGCGGCGCTCACGCGTGAAACCACTTCGTTCTGCTGGATGATCTTGTCGATTTCAGCATCGGCCTGCGTGTCGTATTGCTCGAAAACATCGGTGCGATAACGCGTGTTCTGCGCCGCGCCCAGCTGCGAACCAGAGTCGTCGCGCGTGTCGGCATCGACCATCATCGACAGGCCGATGCGCAGCGGATGCGCGGCCAGTTCGGCCGGATCGAGTTCAATGCGCACGGGCAGCCGCTGCACGATCTTGATCCAGTTGCCCGTGGCATTCTGCGCCGGCAACGTCGCGAACGCGCTGCCCGTACCCGCCGAAAAGCCCTCGATACGCCCGTGATATCTGGCGCCTCGACCGTAGACATCCGAGGTCAGCGTGACCGGCTGGCCGATCCGCATGTGCTTGAGCTGCACTTCCTTGAAGTTGGCGTCGACCCACACGCCGTCGAGCGGCACGATCGCCATCAGCGGGGTGCCAGGGGCGACGCGCTGGCCAACCTGAACCCGGCGCTGCGCGACATAGCCCGTCACCGGCGCCGGCAGCGTATCGCGCGTATAGGCGAGCCACGCGGTCCGCACTTTCGCGGCGGCGGCCTGCACGTCCGGATGCTGTTCGACCGTGGTGCGGTCAGTCAACGCGTGGTTGGCCTCGCCCTGCTGACGCGCGGCGTCGAGCGCGGCCTGCGCGACGTTCACCGCGTCGCGGGCGTGTGCGATATCTTCGGCGGATACTGCGCCGGTGTCGGCGACCGCCTCGCGGCGGTGCAGATCATCGCGGGCGCGGGCCAGGTCGGCTTCGCGCTGCGTGACGTTCGCCGCGTAAAAGTCGTTGTTGACATACAGGCCGCTCACGCGACGCACGGTCTGCCCGAGTTGCGCTTCGGCATCGGCGAGCGCAAGTTTGGCATCGGCCGGGTCCAGTGTGACGACGGGGTCGCCTTGCTTCACGATCTGCGTGTCGTCGGTGTTTACGGCAACCACCGTGCCGGTGACCTGCGGCGTCAGTTGCACGAGATTGCCGCTGACGTAGGCGTCGTCGGTCTCCTCGTGATAACGGCCCTCGGTGAAGTAGTACGCGCCGTAGGCCGCGCTCGCGAGCACGAGCGCGGCGCCGAGCAGCACGATCAGGCGCTTGCGGCGCGCAGGGGGCGCGGCCTCGTTGTCGTTCTGGGGCGCGGCAGGCGCCTGCGCGCCGGCCGCAGGTTCGTCTTGCTGATCCGCCAGTTCGCGGTCGGTCGTGATCGAATCGCTCATTGCAGTTCTCCTGATAGGTTGGCCAGCGTGCCGCTCAACGTGCGACGACGACGGGCTTGACTTGACTGGCGGCGACGTCCGCGTGAAGGCCGGTAGTGGCCGACGTATCGACATAGCCACCGCCCAGCGACGACGCGAGCTCGATCTGCTGGTCGCGCCGGTTCATCTTCAGGTTGGCGATCGCCTCGTCAGCATTCAGCGCGGTGACGTCGGCATTGAGCACGGTCAGTTGATTGGTGAGCCCCGCCTTGTATTGCGTGATCGCCAGTTGATCGGCGTCGCGCGCGGCCTGCTGCGCGGCTTGCGCATCGACCAACTGAGTGTCGCTCGAACGGATCTGCGCGAGCTGTGTGGCCACACCGCTCAACGCGCCGATCAACGTCTGGTTGTAGCTCGCCACCGCATAGTCGAACTCGGCGTAGCGGCCTTTGAGCTGCGCGCGCAGCGCACCCGCATCGAAGATCGGCAGATGGATCGCAGGCCCTACCGAGGCAGTGCGGCTTGCCGCGCTCAGAAAGCGGCCGAAGCCGAACGCGTCGAAACCGATCGCGGCGCTCAGATTGATGTCGGGATAGAACTCGGCCTTGGCTTCCTTCACCTCATGCGTGATCGCGTCGACGCGCCAGCGCGCCGCGACGATGTCTGGCCGCCGGCTCAGAAGATCGGCAGGCAGGTTGTCCGGCAGACGCACGTCGTCGCCCACGCCGAGCGTCGGCCGGGTGATCGCCAGTCCGCGGTCGGGCCCCTTGCCGAGCAGTGCCGCCAATTGATACCGGGTGGTCAGGATGCTGCCGTCGAGTGCGCTGACACGGGAGCGGCTCGTGGACAGATTCGCCTCGGCCGTCTTGCGCTCCACTTCAGTATCGAGGCCCGTTGCGATGCGGCTCGCAGTGATGCGGTCGATCTGCTCGCGCCGCACGACTTCCTGCTGCGCGATGTCGCGCAATGCGTAGAGCCGCGCCAGCTCGTTGTAACTGCGGGCGATCGAGGTGTCGAGCGCGAGCCTGACGACTTCCTCGTCGGCTTCGCTTGCGGCCTCCTCCGAGACAGCGGCGCGCAACGCCTCGCGGTTCTTGCCCCACAGGTCGAGATCGTAAGAGGCGCTCAACAGACCCTTGTTCTCCGTCTGCCAGGAGCCGGCATAAGGCGGCGGAATCAATGCGGTGCTGCTGAACTGCTGGCGCGTCAGCGTGTACTCGGCGTCGACGCGCGGCAGCGTATTCGCCTTCGCCGTTTCACTATAGGCTTGCGCCTGCGCGACACGCGCACGCGCCTGGTCGAGCGTCGGGCTGCCTTGCAGAGCCTCGGCAATCAACGCTTTTAATTGAGCGTCGCCGAACTGGTCGACCCAGTCGGCGGACGGCCAGTGTCCCTGCTCCTGCGGGAG
The DNA here is from genome assembly GCF_021390595.1 of Paraburkholderia sp. HP33-1. Lineage (NCBI taxonomy): Bacteria > Pseudomonadati > Pseudomonadota > Betaproteobacteria > Burkholderiales > Burkholderiaceae > Paraburkholderia > Paraburkholderia sp. HP33-1. Next base: position 1,772,884 of record NZ_JAJEJR010000001.1, read on the forward strand.
GCTTTGCGCCGTTTCAAGCTGTTGTGGTTGGGCAATCTGCTTGTCGCTGTGGATGCCCGCGTAATTTGCGCACGCCGCCAACACTGCGATTGAGATCACCGAAACAGCGCGCTTCAGCGATCGGGCAGCGATATCTGCACTAGAAGTCTGCGTATTCATTTTCTGACAAATCAGATAATTGGGTGAAAAAAACGCGGCCCACGGCCGCGCCGCTCAATCGCCTGTGAACTTGCGAAGCAGGCGGTCCAGCTCGGCAAACTCGGCCTTCGTGAATTTGCGCAAGCGGGCGTTCAGCACATGCGGTGCGATTTCCGGAATCCGCGCGGAGGTTTTCCGCCCCTCCCCGGTCAACGTCAGATTGACCACGCGGCGATCTTCCGGGTCGCGGGATCGTTCCAGCAGTCCCTTCGATTCCAGCTTGTCCAGCATCCGCGTCATCAAGCCGGTGTCGATTCCGAGCAGTTTCGACAGCTCGAAAGGCGTGGTCGCCACACCCTGCTTCAGGGAAAGCAGGATGCCCATCTGCTGGCCGTTGATGTCGAGGTCCTTGAGCGCCGCGTCCATTTCCGCAACGACCACGTTGCGCGCCTTGACCAGCCTGAAGCCAATACTCTCTGTCAGCATGAAGTTTTTCGTCGTGTAATGGTCCATGGCGGCGCCCTCCTTGTTGATTCGAACAATATCTGCATTATCAGATACATTCAAGGAGAAAATTGGAATTGTCATTTGTCGTCCGGACCGGGTTGTCCAAAAGGGTTCAGTGTCCGCCGGCGGCGGCTGCGCCTGCGGCGCCACCGCTCGTCGGTGTCGTTATCCAGATCAACGGGATGATCACGACGAAGATCACCGCCGAGATCCAGAAGATGTCGTTCAGGCCGAGCATCGTGGCCTGCGCATTGAGCGAGGCTTCGTAAAAGGCCGTGGCCTTGGGAACGCCCGCGTCCAGCGCCGCCTGCAGATGCGCGATAGCACCGGTAAAACCAGGATCGTCCACACTCGTTTGCTCGGCAAGGCGCGCGTGATGAAGGATCGTGCGGTCGTTCCACGCGTTGCTCATCAGCGACGTGCCCACTGCGCCTGCAAAAATGCGCACGAAGTTGGACAGACCCGCCGCCGCCGGAATCTCCTCCGGCGACAGACCCGACAGGATGATCGCGGTGAGCGGCGTGAAGAACAGTGCAGTGGGAATGCCTTGCAGCAGCGTCGGCAACACCAGCGTCCATGCATCGACGCCGGTCGTGTAATTCGAGCGCATGAAGAACACGCCGGCGAATCCCACGAACGCAAGCGTGGCAAGCACCCGCATGTCGGAGCGCGGCATGATCTTGCCCATCACCGGGGCGAGGATCACGGCAAAAATGCCGAGCGGCGCAGTCACGAGCCCCGCGTCCACCGCCCGGTAGCCGAGGAAGCCCTGAATCCATTGCGGCAGGATCACGAGGTTGGCGAAGAAGATCGCGTAGGCAACCGAAATCGCAATCGTGCCGCCGAGGAAGTTACGTCTGGCGAAAAGCCGCAGGTTGACGATCGGCCTTTGCTCGGTCAATTCCCAGATCAGGAAGAACAGGAAGCTGACGATAGCGACGATCGTGAGCACCCAGATCACCGGCGAGCTGAACCAGTCGAGGTCGCGGCCCTTGTCGAGCATGATCTGCAACGGCGCGACCCACGCGATCAGCGAGATTAGTCCGACCTTGTCGATCGGGAGTTTGCGGGTGGGCGTCTCGCGGTCCCGGTAGATCGCCCAGATCGCGCCAGCGGCGAACAGGCCGACCGGTACGTTGATGTAGAAGATCCACGACCAGCTGTAGCTGTCGGTGATCCAGCCGCCGAGCGCCGGACCCGCGATGGGCCCGACCGTCGCGGTCATGGCCCAGAGCGCCAGCGCGTTCGAACTCTTCTCCTTCGGAAACGATGCGAGCAGCAGTGCCTGCGACAACGGCACCAGCGGCCCCGCCACGGCGCCCTGCACGACGCGCGCGGCGAGCAGCACGAGCAGGTTTGGCGCGAGGCCGCACGCCGCCGACGACAACACGAACAGCAGGATGGCCCAGACGAACAGCTTGACCTGCCCGATGCGCTGGGTGAGCCACCCTGTCAACGGAATCGATACCGCGTTGGCCGCGGCAAAGAGCGTGATGACCCACGTCCCTTCGTCGATGGAGACGCCGAGGTTGCCTGAGAGCGTCGGAATCGCGACGTTCGCGATCGACGAATCCAGCACGTTCATAAAGGTGGCCAGCGCCACGGCGAACGTGCCAATGGCAAACCTGGCGCCCGTCAGCGGAGCCGGCGCACCCGGGTTGATCGATGAATTCATGTGACGTCCTCGTGTCGGTTCGAAGCGCCCGTCAGCAATGGGCGTTTATCTGATATGTCAGATAAATGAGTAAAAAAATGCCGCCTTAGTGGCCGAGCAGTCTCGAAAGAAGCAAGCTCAACGCGTCGAAGTCTGACTTCGAGAAGTGTGAGAGTCGCTCGCTCCACGCCCCACGGGCAACCCGTACGTTTCGGGCGGCAACCGCCCGCCCTTGCTGCGTCAACGAAACATCCACTAGGCGACGATCCCTGGCGTTGCGGGCGCGCTCGATCAGTCCACGGGTTTCGAGCCGGTCCAGCACGCGGGTCATCCGGGTCGGGTGGACGCCAGCCAGCTTCGACAATGCGGCCGGCGTTTTCACGCTCCCGTGCGCCAGCGTGAGCATGACACCGCGCTCCTGCGGATTCAGTCCGGCATCCCGGAGCCCTGCCCTGAGTTCGCTTGCAATCAGCTGACGGGCCTGACCCAGCACGAGTACCAGCTTCTGCGTACGCTCAAAGTCTTCGTCGACGGAATCATTCATCGATCGCCTCCTCGATATCTGACTTCAATATATTTGACTATGCAGATTTCATCAAGGAGATTTCCTCACCGTCTGCGATACCTCGTGGAAAACAGAATTGAGCTGCCAGCAACTATCGCTGCGATTCTTTGGAGCTTTCTTGTTCCTGCGACTCACAACTGTTTGTCCACGGCTTGTATTTAAAAGCGAAGCGCGGCCGCATAAATTGATGGCCATCGGAGCCACTAGCCCGATCACAGATCGCTGCTCTCACTTACTTCGAGGTCCATCATGAGTCACTCTCCCAAAGTCGTCGTGATTACCGGTGCGTCGCAAGGCATCGGCGCGGAAACGGCCAGGGCATTTCGCAAGCTCGGCCACTATGTGGTCGCTACATCGCGCACCATCAAACAGTCCGACGATCCCAACCTCGTCGCGGTCGCCGGCGATATCGCCGATCCGGCCACGGCTCGACGGGTCATCGAGACAGCCGTGGCGCGTTTTGGTCGAGTCGATACGCTCGTGAACAATGCGGGCATTTTCGTAGCCAAGCCGTTTACTCAATACACGGCAGAAGATTACGCGACGATCACGGGCATCAATCTCGCGGGATTTTTCCATATCACGCAGCTCGCGATTGCAGAGATGGAGAAGCACGAGAGCGGGCACGTGGTCAACATCACGACGACGCTCGTGGATCACGCGATCGACGGTGTTCCGTCCGTGCTGGCCTCGCTGACGAAGGGCGGACTCGCCGCCGCGACCCGCTCGCTCGCGATCGAGTATGCAAAGCGCGGCATTCGCGCCAACGCGGTTTCGCCCGGCATCATCAAGTCTCCGATGCATGCGCCCGAAACCCATGCGGCGCTTGGCGCACTGCATCCAATGGGTCATATGGGCGAGATGAGCGACATCGTCAACGCGATCCTCTATCTCGACTCGGCGCCGTTCGTGACCGGCGAGATCCTGCACGTGGACGGCGGCCAGAGCGCGGGCCACTGAGCAGATCAGTGCCGTGGCGGGCGCACGCGCGTGCGCCGCGGGGGCGGTGCGGCTGGCGCGGGTTTCGCCAACTGCTCAACGAGAAAATCGACGAAAGCCCGCACGCGCGAAGTCAGGTAGCGCGCGTGCGGATAAAGCAGGATGAACGGCCGCGTGCGTCCGCCCGCTTCGCGCAACACCTCCACGAGCCTGCCTTCACGAAGGTCGTCTTCGACGACGAAGCGATAGGTCTGAAACAGACCGGCGCCGGCCCGCGCGAGCGTGACGCCGGCGAGCGCGTCGCCGGACGTTCGATAACTTCCCCTCGTCAGCACGTCGCCATCGTCGTGCGAGTCCTCAAAGGTCCAGGCGAGATGGCGCCCGCTGCTTGGCAGTTCGAACTGGATGCACTCGTGCGCCTGAAGCTCCGCGATGGTTGTCGGCACGCCCGCGCGCTTCAGATAGGCGGGTGTCGCCACCACGACCATTTCCGCATCTTCGAGCTTGCGTGCCACGAGGTTTGAGTCGGCCGGCGCGCGACCGCGTATCGCGAGATCGAAACCTTCGTCCGCGAAGTCGATGTTGCGGTTGCTCAGGTGCGTCTCGACCTGCACTTGCGGATAGCGCTCGCGAAACGCCGGTAGCAGCGGCAGGACGCGATAGTGCCCATAGGGCGTGGGCATGCTGATGCGCAGCACGCCGGCCGGCGTGGTCTGCTCGCCCGTCGCTTCGCGCTCGGCGTCTGCGAGTTGCGACAAGGCCTGGCGGCACTGCTCGAAGTAGCGCCGCCCCGCGTCGGTCAGGCGGATCTGGCGCGTGGTGCGCACGAACAGGCGCACGCCGAGCCGCTCCTCGAGCCGCGCCACTGAGCGGCTCACGGCCGCCGGCGTGACGCTCGCGGCATTGGCCGCCAGCGTGAAGCTTCCGAGTTCCGCCGCGAGGCAGAACAGCTCGATGCTGCCCAGCAGGAGATCGTCGAATTTGCGTTGCATGCCTGTTCGCCTTTGTTTTTCTGGCTCAAGAACCCGTCGATCCAGGCCGCGCTGCAAGCGTGGAAGCCGGACTGCTCAGTTCCACACCGATTGCAGCCGCTCGATATTTTCACGCGATTCGCGCTCCAGCTTCGCCATCAGTTCGCGAGCGGGCAACGAACGCGCCAGCGGCGCGGCCAGTTCGTACACATTGTGCGCCACGCCCGTCAACGACATCACCACCGCCATGCCGATCGTCACACGAACGAGCCAGAATGGCTGACTCCACTTTTGCGGCAAAAGGCAGCCTTAAGAAATCGTTCAGCAGATCCTGGTACGCTCCGTTGGCGCTGGCAGGCCACGTACGTCAGACGTCGCTGCACCCCTATTTCCAGGAACCTTACCGTTACCAATCTGTTCACTCGACCCGATGACCATGCTCAAACATTCACCCACGACCTCTAAAACCACGCGAATCGCGGCAGGCAATGACCGCACGCAGTACGACCCTCTCTCGATCTTGCTGCATTGGGCCACGGTGATTCTGGTGCTGGCGCAATTCGGTCTGGCCCACACCTGGGGGTTTGCACCGAAGCCAACGCGTCACCTGATGATCGTCTCGCACATGTCATTTGGAATACTGCTGTCGGCCGTGTTGATCGCGCGCATCGGGTGGCGTCTGATACCCGGGGGGCATCAACGTCCCGCGACCGCCTCGGGGTTGGCCGAGACCGCCGCGAAAGGTGTCCACTATCTCCTGTATGCGCTGCTGGTCGGCGAAGCGGTACTGGGATTTGTGCTGCGCTGGTCCGGCGATGAATCGATGAGCTTTTTCGGTCTGCTGATCCCCGCTCCGTTCGCGCCGACCGACAAGGCCACGCATCATGCGATTGGCGAGGCTCATGATTTCATCGGCTGGGCCATCATCGTCATCGCGGCGGGGCATGCGGCCGCCGCGCTGTTTCATCACTTCGTCCTGCGCGATGGCGTGCTCAGGCGCATGCTGCCCGGAGAACCGGGCGACGCGTAAATTACGCGCTGGCGGCCCCGCGACCGCTGATCCAGATCAAAAGCCCGGCGCCCGCATCCGCTGAAATGGTCCCATGCGACACCTCGTCCGGGTGCAATGGAGGAACCATGAAACTGACCTTTCTCGGTGCAAGCGGGACCGTCACGGGGTCGAAGTATCTGCTTGAAGAACCGGGCTTGCGCATCCTCGTCGATTGCGGGCTGTTTCAGGGAGTGAAGAACCTGCGGCTGCGCAACTGGGCCCCCCTTCCGGTGCCGGCCGATTCGATCGACGCGGTGATCCTGACTCACGCCCATCTCGACCATAGCGGCTATCTGCCATTGCTCGCGCGCAACGGCTTTCGCGGTCCCATCTATTGCACGCCTGGCACCGCCGCGCTCTGCGAGATCATGCTGCCCGACAGCGCGAAGCTGCAGGAAGAGCAAGCGGATTTCGCGAACCGGCACGGCTTCTCGAAGCATCGGCCGGCGCTGCCGCTCTACACGCTCGACGACGCGCAACGAGCGCTGCATCTGATTGCGCCACGGCGCTTCGACACGCCCGTCGAACTGTCACATGGGCTTCGCTTCCGATTCCTGCCGTCGGGGCACATCCTCGGGGCGGCGAGCGTCATCATGTGCCGCAATCACAAGGTGTTGGCGTTTTCCGGCGACGTGGGCCGCCCCGAAGATCCGATCATGCGTGCGCCCTCGCCGCTCGCGCACGCCGATTATCTCGTCGTCGAATCGACCTACGGCGACCGCCTGCATCCGGACTCGAATCCGCAGGACGAACTCGAGCGGATCTTCAGCCGAACGTTCGCCAAAGGCGGCGTGGTGGTGATGCCGTGCTTCGCGGTCGGACGGGCGCAGGAAATCCTTTACTACATCGCGAAACTCAAGGAGACCGGGCGCATGGCGCACGTGCCCGTCTATCTGGACAGTCCGATGGCGACCAGCGTGACGGACGTGTATCGCAAGCACCTCGCCGAACATCGGCTGACGATTTCCGACGCCAATGCGATCGACAAGGCCGCGATCATGGTCAGAAGCGTCGACCAGTCGAAGGCGATCGCATCGCACAACGGGCCGATGGTGATCATCGCAGGCAGCGGAATGGCGACGGGCGGGCGCGTGCTGCATCATCTGCGCCTGTGCGCGTCCGATCCGCGCAATACGATCGCGCTCGTCGGCTATCAGGCGGCGGGCACGCGTGGCGCGGCGCTGGCGGCCCACGAGCCGTCCATCAAATTGTTCGGCGAATATGTGCGCGTGCGCGCGAACGTCGAATCGATCTCGTCGCTATCCGCGCATGCCGATTACCACGAACTGCTGAACTGGCTGTCGAGTCTGACCGACGCGCCCGCCCGCACCTTCGTCACGCACGGCGAGCCCGCGGCGGCCGATGCGATGCGGCGGCGCATTGCGGAGACGCTCGCCTGGCCTTGCGAGGTACCCGTTGACGGGCAACGCGTCGAACTCGGCCAACTGTAAGGCTGTCATTCGACGACCAGATCGTCGACCACCGCGCATACGCCGGGCGTGCTCCAGGCAACGCCACGCGCGATTTTGCGTTCCGCGTAGGAGCCCACCTTGCCCGTCAGCGTGACCGTGCCGTCCTTCACGTCGATACCGATGTGCCGGACTTCGCGTTCGGCATGCCGCCGCATCGCCTGTTCGATGTTCTTGCCGATCTCGTTCGACGCGACCTTGCGGTGCACCTCGATTGCGTTAGTGAGGCCGCGTATGCCGCGCATCTGGCCGACGGCGCGCGCGACGATATGGCGCTGGTAGGCCCAATCGAGCGCGCCCGTCAGCGTGACCCAGCCTTTTTCCACCTGGATCTTCACCGCATCGTTGGGCACCGCGGCGCTCCAGTGCAGAATCGCGTGGACCGCGCCGGCCACCTCCTCGTCGCTATGTTGGTCCCGCTGCGGCAGGCGGACCTCCATGTCCACCACGACAGCCTTCACGCCGGCCACGCGCTGCGCGGCTTTTTCGGCGGCGAGTTTTTCGGCGAGACTCGGCGGATGGCCGGACAGCGTGACCACGCCGTTGGCCACCTCCACGCCGATATCGGTCGCGGTGACCGCCGGATCCCACTCGAACTCCTCCTCGACTTCGTGCTTCAGTTGCCCGTCGGTTTTCATCCTCTGTCTCCTTGCGGTGAGTCAATGCAACGGATCGCGCCGACGCGCGGCGCCGTCGATCGTCTGGCGCAACGCCTTCAGTTCGGCGTGCATGCGCACGATTTCGTCGTTCAGATGCTTGATATCCCGATGCATCTCGCGCCGCAACGCCCTCTCCTCCTTGCCGATGAATGCCGCGGCGATGCTCGCGAAGACGAGCGACAACATGCCGTAGCCGAGCAGCACGACGAATGCCGCGAACACGCGCGATGCGGGCGTCGTCGGCGCGATGTCGCCGTAGCCGACGGTCGCGCTGCTTTCGAACGCCAGCCAAAGTCCTTCCGCGTACGAATGCACGCGCGGTTCGAGCCAATAAAAGCCGGCGCCTGCCATCGCGAGCACGAGCGCGCCGGCGAGGAGCAGCCACATCAGACGGTTCGGCGTGAAAAAGCCGCGCAGCGACAGCACGATGCGCAACGCCACGAGCCCCATGAACGACAGCCTCAGCAGCCATTCGACGGGCTGCCAGGGCGGCGTGCCGAAGCCGGTGCTGAACGCCGCGCCTAACGCGATCATCAGGTCGAGCCAGTTGTTCGCGAGCAGCGTCTTCGGCTGTCTGCTCAGATGGGCCAGCCAGGTGAACGACAACGCAAAGCCGGCGAACATGCACAGGTACAGTGTCCGCGACAGGGTCAGCGCAAACTGGGTCGGCACAGTCAGCTCGACGTAGAAGGCGGGAATCGCGCAAAAGCTCAGCGCGCAAAGCCCCCAGCGCAGGTGCCGCCATGCACGCACGGCCCGTGGGCTGTCGTTTGCGCTGACGCCGGCCAATCCGTAGCCGGCGAGGCCGTTATCGAATATGTGGTCCGTCATCGCGCGAGTGGCTTCCGGCATGTCGGGGTTTCGCGCGGGACCGTCCGGTGCCGCAAACGCCTACAGGCCGCGCGATCATCTGTTGCAGGCTACCTGACGCCCTGTTGTCCGCCTTGATGCAGATCAGTGCTTGTGAAAGGCGTGCGCGATCAGATCGGCCGCACCGCTTGTGTAACACCGGCCGCCACACAGAACACGACGACCACGAGCGGCGGCACCTTCCAGCGCATCAACAGGAAAAAGCCGATGCACGCAATGGCGAAATCTGCTGGCGACAAGACCGCACTCGTCCATACCGGCGAATAAAGCGCCGCAGCCAGGAGGCCGACCACCGCGGCATTGACGCCGGCAAACGCCGCCGACATCGTCGTCCGCGCGCGCAGCGCCTGCCACCACGGCAATGCCGCGAGCACGAGCAGCAGACCGGGCAGAAAGATACCCAAGGTCGCCAGCAGCGCCCCGCTCCAATGCCGGGGCGACAGGGCCATCATCCAGCCGAGGAACGCCGCGAACGTGAATAGCGGTCCGGGTACGGCCTGGGCCGCGCCATAGCCGGCAAGGAAATCATTGGGCGCGACCCATCCGGTTGCGACGGTTTCGCGCTGCAACAACGGCAGCACCACGTGCCCGCCTCCGAACACGAGCGCGCCGCAGCGATAGAACGCATCGAATACGCGCAGGCCTGGCGAGCCCTGACTTGCCGCCCATATCGGCAACCCGAACAGCAGCACGCAAAACACCACTAGCGCGGCCATGCCGGCCGTGCGCGACACCTGAAAGTCGCGGGCCGGTTGGGCAACGGGACGCGGAGCTTGTGCTGCCGTCGCACGGCACAGTGCGCCACCGAGCAATGCACCCGCCCCAATCACGATCAGTTGCGCGTAGGCGCTGCTCACGAGACTCAGCAACGCGAGCGACGCAAGCGCGATCGCCGCGCGGCGGCGATCCGGACACAGACGCCGCGCCATATCCCAGACGGCCTGCGCGACGACGGCCACCGCGACGAGCTTCAGGCCGTGAATCACGCCTGTGCCTGCGGTACCGCTCAGGTCCGGCGCGATCGCCGCAAAGGCCAGCATCACGAATACCGACGGCAGCGTGAAACCGCACCAGGCGGCAAGGCCCCCAGCCCAACCCGCCCGCAATAGTCCGATCGAGAACCCCACCTGGCTGCTCGCCGGCCCGGGCAGAAATTGGCACAGTCCAATCAGATCGGTGAAGGCTTCGTCGTCGAGCCAGCGCCGGCGCTCGACGAACTCGCGGCGGAAGTAGCCGATGTGAGCGATCGGGCCGCCGAAGCTGGTCAGCCCGAGTTTCAGAAAGACGATGAGAACTTCAAGTACGCGCGCGAGCGAGCGGCGCGACGACGGCAGATCAGTATCCATGGATGGGTGCGTTCGAGCGATGCCGGGGCCAACCGCCCGGAGGCGGGCGGTGAAAGTTCTTTGCCGGGCTTTGTCCTGTTCGGCCGTCAGTATAAAAGCTGGGCACCTGCAAACGATGCGGTGTGCGCGCTCATCGCCGGTGACTCCACGTCAGATCGACACTTTGTTACCTTTTCCATTCGTGATTTCGAGAAACTCACGAAGCTCCGGGTATTCCGTAGCAAACCAGAGAAGCGCCGCGCCGCCGAAGCGACGGGCGAATTCATCGTCAATAGGGTGGTCTTGATTTACCTCGTGCGATAGAGCCAGGTTCATTCGCACGTTCTTGAATATGCGCGAGTCAACAAATCCAGTTTTGATGGTTCCGGTTTCCGGATCGTAGTAAGACACGAAATATTCGGTCATAGGTATCTTCTGCACGCCTGATAGTCCTCGAAGGCTTGATCTTTGCACGCTAGATAAGTGCGCATGTCGCCACCATACATTGGAGCGGCTCCCGGATGAAATCTGATCCTGATCAAACTTTGCAGACGACGATCAAGTCGAAGCTGCGCCGCGCGCCTACGCTGTCGATGCACACGGACACGTAATCACCCCGCAGCGAGGACGACATGAGACCGGCCCTGATCGTTTCGATTCTGTTGGCGCTGCTTGGCATGTCCGGATGCGAGACCGAGTCGGCGCGGGGTGCCGATCACGAACTCACCGCGGCATTTGCCGACGTGCTGGACCTGTACAACGCACGCCTCGACCTGACAGCGCAGGCGTTCGTGCTCGCGCGCGGGCATCTGCCGCCCGATGCGCCGGTGCTCGCGAAAGTGGCAAGCGCACGCGCGGCCGTCGCGGATCTGCATGCATCGCCGGCGCTGCTCGATTCAGCCGCTTCTTTCGAACGCTTCGATGTCGCGCAACGCGAACTGACCGACGCGATTTCGCAGCTGCTGATCGCCTGCGAGGCTGTCCCCCGTCTGAGCGCGAGCCCGCCGTTTCGCGCGCTACAGGCGCGGCTCGCCTCGTCGGCCGGCCGGATCGCATTCGCGCGCGAGCGGTACGACGAAGCGGCACGGCGCTACAACGACGCGTCGCGTCAGCGCTTTCCTTTGCACCTCGCGGATGTGATGCATCCGCAGCGCGACAAGCCGCTCTTCACGGTGCCGGACACGACGCCTGTTCACCGTCATCCACGCACCGACTTCGGCGCGCTGCGCGGTGCGCTGCGGGTTTAGCGCCTTGCGAGTCAACAGCCTCGCCGTGCAGCACTCATGGCGCTTCGATCGACACCTTCAGCGCGCGCGTGTTCGCGGCGCTGGAAAACGTTTCGTAAGCCGAAAGGATTTCGACGAGACGCGTCGTGCCCTAGGGGAAGATCGGTGTCGTGGGCTCGGCGCCTTCGAGATCGGCCTTCGGAAAATGCTGCGCGACCATCTGCTCGATCTCCTGTTCGCGCGATCCAGGCACGTCGGCCATGATCAGGAGCTGGCCGTCACGTATGGCGCCACGAAAGCGCTCGAGTCGTGTATTCGGTTCGTCGACGCCGATCATCGTCGCCGTCCAGGCCCCGAAGCCGGCACCTGCCAACGTCAATGCGACGACGGCTCCCCCCGCAATGGCGAGCTCCGCGGGAGGAAACGCCAGTGCCACGAGGCCGAGAAGCGCGCCGGTCGCGCCGCCGAGCATCACGCCGCGTTCGAGCGAGTGCACGACGTCGCTGCTTTGCAGCAAGGATGCCTCGGGTAACTGCTCGAGTGTGACACTGTGATTCGCGAGGACATGGATATGTCGCCATGTGATCCGCGCTCGCAGCAAGTCGTCTACGATCGCCTTCGCCGTCGTCGGGTCAGGTACGAGGAAATAGAGACGTCTCATGTCGGCTCTCCGTCAATCAAGCATCCCCCAACGGGTCGATGCTGTTTATCGTACGCCTGCCGCAGACAATAAGGGGCGTAGGTGACCCGTTCTGGAAATCTGTTCTCGAGTTTGCGCCGCAATGTCCCGGCAGCGGCCGTTTTGCATTGCATCGCAGCAAGTGACTCCTCCATTCGTGCGATCCGTATATGGAGTGCTCTGCCCCCTTGCGTTGCCTTGCACGATAGAGAGGAGAGGACTACCTTTCCACTAGAGACGTGCCGGCGCAGAAAGTATCGAATACGGCAAGGCGGCACATCGACGCCAGGAGCGTTTTGTTGGCGGCTCCGGCGAGTGACGCGCAGCGAGGTGACCTATGTCGCTTGCGATTGCCCTGTTCCTGATCATCGTATTGGCGGTGGGGTTTCACTTTGCCAGTCCCTGGTGGATCACGCCGATCGCCTCGAACTGGGTGCGCATGGACGACATGCTGACGATCACGCTCGTCATCACCGGCGCGCTCTTCGTCGCGATCAACCTGTTCATGGTGATCGCACTGGTGCGCTACCGCCACCGTAAGGGGCATCGCGGTGCTTACGAACCGCACAACAAGCGGCTGGAATGGTGGCTGATCGGCCTGACCTCTGTCGGCGTGGCAGCGTTGCTGGCACCGGGGCTCTTCGTCTACGCGGACTTCGTACGGCCGCCGCCCAACGTGCTGCAGATGGAAGTGCTCGGCCAGCAATGGCAATGGCGCTTCCGCTTTGCCGGCCCTGGAGGCAAGCTGGGCACGACGGACGTGCGCTTCATCAGCGACGACAACCCCTTCGGCCTGAACCCCGGCGACCCCAACGGCCGTGACAACTACCTGATCGATGCGCCCGAGGTGCACCTGCCGCTCAACCGGCCGATCCAGGTCCTGACACGCTCGCGCGACGTGCTGCACGACTTCTACGTACCGCCGTTCCGTGCGCGCATGAACATGGTGCCCGGCATGGTGACGACCTTCTGGTTCACGCCGACCAAGGCGGGGCGTTACGACATCCTGTGCGCGCAGCTTTGCGGTACCGGGCACTCCAACATGCGCGGCGTGGTCGTGGTGGAAGACGAAGCATCGTTCGCGCGCTGGCTGGCGCGGCAGAGCACGTTCGAGCAGCGGCAGCAGGCCAGGGTGCAGGCCGCGCCCGCCGCTGCAGGCGGCAGCGCCCGGGCGCTTGCTGACCTGGGCAAGGCGCTCGCAGCGGCCAAGGGCTGCGTCGCCTGCCATACCGTGGACGGCAGTCCGCTCGTGGGCCCCACCTGGAAGGGCCTGTACGGCAAGACCGAAACGATGGCCGACGGCAGCACAGCGAAGGTGGACGAAGCGTATCTGCGCGCCTTTATCCGCAACCCGAAGGCTCGCGTCGTAAAGGGCTTCGCACCCATCATGCCGACCTTCGACCTGAGCGATCAGGAACTGACCGCGCTGGTGACCTATATCGAAGCGCAAGGCGGCCCGGCCGCCAGCAGCGCAGCCACACCCTAGCGGAGCAGACGCAATGCCCTACGCACACACCGACCACGGCCCGCAAAGTTTCTGGACTCGCTATGTCTGGAGCCAGGACCACAAGGTCATCGCCGTGCAGTATTCGCTGACGGCCATCGCAATTGGCCTCGTCGGCCTTGTGTTGTCGGACCTGATGCGGTTGCAGCTCGGCTTTCCGGGCAAGTTTAGTTTCATCGACGCCAACCATTACTACCAGTTCGTCACCATGCACGGGATGATCATGGTGATCTATCTGCTGACGGCGCTGTTTCTGGGCGGCTTCGGCAACTACCTGATCCCGCTGATGCTGGGCGCGCGCGACATGGTGTTCCCGTTTCTCAACATGTTGAGCTACTGGGTCTACCTGCTGGCCGTGCTGGTACTGGTGGCGAGCTTCTTCGTGCCCGGCGGGCCGACCGGCGCTGGCTGGACGCTGTATCCACCCCAGGCCATCCTGCCGGGCACGCCGGGCGTGGAATGGGGCATCGTGCTGATGCTGGTGTCGCTGGCGATCTTCATTGTCGCGGCAACGATGGGCGGCCTGAATTACGTCACCACCACGCTGCAAGCGCGCACGCGCGGCATGACGCTCATGCGCATGCCGCTCACGGTGTGGGGCATCTTCACCGCGACCATCCTGGCACTGCTGGCGTTTCCGGCGCTGTTCGTGTCGGCGGTGATGATGCTCCTCGACAGGACACTCGGCACCAGTTTCTTCATACCCGCCGTGGTGTCGATGGGGCAGACGCTCAAGCATGCCGGCGGCAGCCCGCTGCTGTTCCAGCACCTGTTCTGGTTCTTCGGGCATCCGGAGGTCTATATCGTCGCGCTGCCGGCCTTTGGCATTGCGTCCGACCTCATCAGCACGCATGCGCGCAAGAGCATCTTCGGCTACAAGATGATGGTGTGGGCCATCGTTGCCATCGGTGCGCTGAGCTTCGTGGTCTGGGCGCACCACATGTTCATCGCCGGCATGAATCCGTACTTCGGCTTCTTCTTTGCCACCACCACGCTGATCATCGCCGTCCCGACCGCCCTCAAGGTCTACAACTGGGTGCTGACGCTGTGGCGCGGCGATATCCACCTGACCGTGCCGATGCTGTTTGCCATCGGATTCATCAGCACCTTCGTCCTGGGTGGGTTGACCGGGCTCTATCTCGGCAACGTGAGCGTGGACATTCCGTTGTCGAACACGTACTTCGTGGTGGCGCACTTCCATATGGTGATGGCCGTGTCGCCGATCCTGGTGGTGTTTGGCGGCATCTACCACTGGTATCCGAAGGTGACGGGCCGCATGCTCAACGACACGCTCGGGCGCTTGCACTTCTGGGTCACTTTCCTCGGCACCTATGCGATCTACTTTCCGATGCACTATCTCGGCATCCTGGGCATGCCGCGGCGGTATTACGAGTACGAGGGCATCAGCTTCATTCCATCTTCGGCGCAGACGCTCAACACGTTCATCACCGTCATTGCGCTGATCGTTGCAACGTCGCAGTTGCTGTTCCTGTACAACCTGGCGTGGAGCCTCGTGCGCGGCAAGCGTGCCGACAGCAACCCCTGGCGGGCCACCACGCTCGAATGGCAGACGCCGCAAACGCCGCCGGTGCACGGCAACTGGGGCGCCACACCGCCCGTCGTCTACCGCTGGGCGTACGAATACAGCCCGCCGGGGCAGGAGGAAGACTTCGTCCCGCAAAACCAGCCGCCTGCGACGGCGCCTGAACCGGCCGCCCACCCGACGCTTCAACCCGGAGAGGCACGCGAATGACCACACTGCGCCGCTCCTTCGTTCCTGACGCGCCACCTGTCTTGCCGAATGCGAGCCGCATCGGCCTGATCGTCTTCATGGCGGTGGCAACGGCATTGTTTTCACTACTGCTGCTCGCCTATGGAATGCGCATGCGCGAGCCCGACTGGCAGCCGATCCCGCATCCGACGCTGCTGTGGTGGAACACCGGCGCGCTGGTGCTGGCAAGCATTGCCATGCAGCGTGCCCGGCAGATCACCGTACACCGCGCGGCGTGGCTGGTGTCCGGCGGTATGCTGGCGGCCGTGTTCGTGATCGGACAACTGGCCGTCTGGCGCATGCTGTCCGCGGCCGGGCAGACCGTCACCGTCAATCCTTCCAATAGCTTCCTCTACCTGCTCACCGGCCTGCACGGGGTGCACGTGCTGGGCGGGCTGGTAGCCTGGGCCGTGACTATCGCGATTCTCCAGCGAGCGGACCCCTTCCGGGCCCACCGCGCCATCTCGCTGTGCGCCATCTACTGGCATTTCCTGCTGGCTGTCTGGCTCGTGTTGCTGGCGGCGATGTGGTGGATCACCCCAGGGTTCGTCGCCGCCATCTGCGGGCCGCTGTATGGAGCCGCGCCATGACCACGCCCACGCTGCGCACCGAGTCCGCTGCCACCACGCCCACCGACGCCGGGCCTGACGGCTGGCGCGGCATCGTCACGGACTGGTCGGCCGACCGGGAAGCCTTCAAGGTGCCGTGGGGCAAGGCGATGATGTGGATCTTCCTGCTATCGGACACCTTCATATTCAGCAGCTTCCTGATCGGCTACATGACGGTGCGGATGTCGACCACGGTGCCGTGGCCTGACACTTCCAAAGTGTTCGGGCTCACTGTGGGCGGCGTGGATGTGCCTTTGCTGCTGATCGCCATCATGACGTTCATCCTGATCAGCAGCAGCGGCACCATGGCGATGGCCGTCAACTTTGGCTACCGGCGTAACGCAAAGCGCGCCGCCGCACTGTTGCTGGCGACCGCGCTGCTGGGCGCGAGCTTCGTGTCGATGCAGGCCTTCGAATGGACCAAGCTGATCGTCCATGAAGGTATCCGCCCCTGGGGCAACCCGGTGGGCGCGGCGCAGTTTGGCGCGTGCTTCTTCATGATCACCGGGTTCCACGGCTTTCACGTGAGTTGCGGTGTGATCTATCTGTTGCTGATCGCACGCAAGATCCTGCAGCCGGGGTTCACCGAGCACGGCAACTTCCAGATCGTGGAAATTGCCGGCTTGTACTGGCACTTCGTCGACCTGGTGTGGGTGTTCATCTTTGCGCTGTTTTATTTGTGGTGAGGCAGACCATGGAGCACACCGATTCCGCCCATCGACCCGACGCCGCGCACGGCCAGCAGCATCCGATCGGCATCTACATGAAAATCTGGGGCCTGCTGTTCGTACTGAGCACGATGTCGTACATGGTGGATTACTTTCACGTGCAGGGCCTGCTGCGCTGGGTGCTGATCGTCGTGCTGATGATCGCCAAGGCTGGGCTGATCGTGTCGATTTTCATGCACATGATGTGGGAACGGCTGGCGCTCGTGTACGCCATCCTGACTCCGCCCCTGTGCCTGCTGGTGCTGCTGGTGCTGATGGCTGCCGAAGCCCATCACACCTTCGGCATGCGGGAACTCTTCTTCCATTGACCCCTTCGCCGGGCAATGACGTGCCACATCAGCAACGAATACGAAACGGCCCGACACATGCCGGGCCGTGTTTGTTTCCTGGCTCGCTGAAAATCCCAGCGAAAAACACCTTCAAATCAGGCGTGCTTTTCACTGAAGTCGTTGAGCGGCTCAGGCTGTTTGAGCGGATCGAAGTCGGCCCACCGCCCTTGTTGCCAGTTGCCGGTCGCGCGTTCGATCGCCGCGCCTCCCGCATCGCGCAGCACCCGTGCGGCGTCCGACTGGCTGTCCGGCGACACGTGTACGGCCACCAGCACGCCGCAACCACGGGTTTCTTCGGTGCTGGCTTCACGCGTGCGCATCATCGCGCCGACCAATGAACCGACATACGCACACACCCCGGCCGCGACCAGCGACATGATGAGCGGCGCCGAAAACGCCGCGAAGATCCCGACGCCGATCACGGCGCCAACCGCTGCGCCAATCGCAATGCCCATCTCGGCACCCTTCGGCGACTCCCTCGCATTTGTGTCGTTGCTGATCGAGCCACCGGGCCGAAATCGTGCGTGCTGGCCGGGCGGATTGACGAAAAACAGCGTGACGTCCTCCTCGACGAAACCTGCATTGAAGAGCCGTTGCGCCGCGTCTTCAGCGGCGGGGAATGTCGTAAAGCGTGCTGCGACGATGAGTGACATGTGGCCTCCTTCCATCGTTGACTGCGGTTGCAGACTACGCCGCCCCACCTCACCCGCGCCGAGGCGCAGGTGGGTGCGGTGGCACGCGCCGGGACTATGCCGTGGTGCCGCGATCGGGTTCCATGCCGTCCACTCTGAACAGTCCGCTATGTAACAGTACGCCTTTGCTGCCGTTCTGGGCGATCGCTTCCGCGAAAACCGAACGGATACGATTGCGGCCGTTGTCGAAAGCGGACATGAAGGCGGATTCCATAGCCATTCAGTCCGTTAGCCATGCTACTTAGTCGGCAAAAAATATGCCGCACAGAAGCGCGCGAAAAGCGACGCGCCGTTTACTAGAATGAATTGTCCGAACCAATCGGGAGAGAAATTGTGGAACTTCACATGGATTCCCATCATTTCACACACGGCCGGCCCGACTGGCGGGCAGCCGTGCTGGCAGGCGTCATCGCGGGCGTTGTGTTCCTCGCGCTAGGGGTGATCCTGATGGCGCTGATGACGGGCGCAAGCCTGCTGGAGCCCCCACGCATGGTCGCCGCGATCATTCTGGGACGAGGCGCGTTGCAGTCGCCCCAGGCATTCTCGATTGGCATCGTACTCGCGGCCTTTGCGGTGCATTTTGCCCTTGCCATCGCATTCGCGCTTGTCCTCGGTTGGATCATGACGTCATTCAACCTTGACTCGAGCATGGGGATGGCTTCACTGGCGGGTGGAGCTTTCGCCGCAGCCGTTTACGTGATCAATTTCTACGGCATGACCCAGCTTTTTCCGTGGTTCGCGGAAGCGCGCAACGGGGCCAGCCTGTTCGTTCATATCGTCTTCGGTATCGTGGCGGCAAACCTGTACATGAGACTGGAGCGCAACACATCCCGCAGGATCACGGCGGACGCGGGCGGCCCGTCGTAGTCCGGTGCCCGCCTGGTGTCGGCCGTACCTTGAAAAACCGGAGGCGCAAGCCTCCGGTTTTGTATGAAGCGCTAAAGCGGCTGATGAAGGCCCGCTACCCAGTACAGTCGCGCATCAGGCCAGGTCGAAGCGATCGAGGTTCATCACCTTGACCCAGGCGGACACGAAGTCGTTGACGAAACGCTCCTTGCCGTCGGCGCTGCCGTACACCTCGGCCAGCGCCCGCAGGACCGAGTTCGAACCGAACACGAGGTCCACGCGGGTGCCTGTCCACTTGATCTGGCCCGTCTTGCGGTCATGACCTTCGTAGATATCACCGGCCTGCTTCCATTCGGTACCCATGTCGAGCAGGTTGACGAAGAAGTCATTGGTCAGCGCGCCCGGGGTTTTCGTTAAGACACCGTGTTTGCTGCCGCCCGCGTTGATGTTGATGGCGCGCAGGCCACCGATCAACGCGGTCATCTCCGGAGCCGTCAGGGTCAGCAGCTGGGCCTTGTCGATCAGCAATGCATCGGCTGGAACCGGCGACCTGGTCTTCTCAAAGTTGCGGAAGCCATCGGCGACGGGTTCGAGCACCGCCATCGCGACCGCATCGGTCTGCTCGGCGGTGGCGTCGACACGGCCCGGCGCGAACGGCACCGTAAGCGTGAGGCCCGCTGCCTTCGCAGCCATTTCGATGCCGACACTGCCGGCCAGGACGATCACGTCGGCGACGGACGCCTTGCCCGATGCTTTCTGGATCTCTTCGAGCTTGGCCACCGTGCCAGCGACCGGCTGGTTGGCTGCCCAGTCACTCTGCGGCGCGAGGCGAATGCGAGCGCCGTTCGCACCGCCGCGCTTGTCCGAACCGCGGAAGGTCGAGGCCGAAGCCCACGCCACCGCGACGAGCTCCGAAGCCGATAGGCCCGAAGCGGCGATCTTCGCCTTGAGATCGGCAATGTCGGTCTCGCTCGGATGGTGCGTCGCCGCAGGCAGCGGGTCTTGCCAGATCAGGTCTTCACGCGGCACTTCGGGGCCGAGGTAGCGTGCCTTCGGGCCCATGTCGCGGTGGGTCAGCTTGTACCACGCCCGTGCAAAGGCTTCGGCAAGCGCCTGCGGGTCGTCGAGGAAGCGGCGCGAGACCTTCTCGTAAGCCGGGTCGAGGCGCAGAGACAGATCGGTCGTGAGCATGGTCGGCTTGCGCTTCGGCGAATCAGGCGTCGGGCCCGGGATGACCGCTGCGGCATCCTTGGCGACCCACTGGATCGCGCCCGCCGGGCTCTTTTCCTGTACCCACTCGTACTTGAACAGGTTTTCCAGGTAGGCGTTGCTCCACTGCGCGGGCGTCTGCGTCCAGGTGACCTCGATGCCGCTGCCGATCGCGTCGCCGGCCATGCCGGACTTGTAGGTGCTGGCCCAGCCGAGGCCCTGCAATTCGAGCGGGGCCGCTTCCGGGGGCGCCCCAACGTGGGTCGCCGGACCCGCGCCGTGCGTCTTGCCGAACGAGTGACCGCCGGCGATCAGCGCCACGGTCTCTTCGTCGTTCATCGCCATGCGGGCGAAGGTCTCGCGGATGTCGACCGCCGCCGAGAGCGGGTCACCGTTGCCGTCCGGGCCTTCCGGATTGACGTAGATCAGGCCCATCTGCACGGCGGCGAGCGGGTTGTCGAGATCGCGCTTGCCCGAGTAACGGCTTTGCTTGTTGTTCGGATCGTTGCTGAGCGCGAGCCAGGTCGTTTCCCCGCCCCAGTAGACGTCGTTGTCCGGCTCCCAGGTATCTTCGCGGCCCGCGCCGAAGCCGAAGGTGCGAAAGCCCATCGTTTCGAGCGCGACGTTGCCGGTCAGGATCAGCAGGTCGGCCCACGAGATCTTCTGGCCGTACTTCTGCTTGATCGGCCACAACAGGCGGCGCGACTTGTCGATGTTGACGTTGTCGGGCCACGAGTTCAATGGGGCAAAGCGCTGCTGGCCGCGCCCTGCACCGCCACGGCCATCGACCGTGCGATAGGTGCCGGCGGCGTGCCAGGCCATGCGGATGAATTGCGGCCCGTAGTGGCCGAAGTCGGCCGGCCACCAATCCTGCGAGTCGGTCATGAGCTTGCGCAGGTCGGCTTTGAGGGCCGCATAGTCGAGTTTCTTGAATTCTTCGCGGTAGTTGAATTTCCGACCAAGCGGATCGGATTTTTCGGAATGCTGATTCAGAAGGTCAACGCGTAGCTGGTTGGGCCACCAATCCTGGTTGGTCATGGTGCCAGCAACGACGCGTGTGGCAACGGAGGCATCGCCCGAGAACGGGCACTGAGCTGCGGATGACATCGTTCTCTCCCTAGGTCACGGTTGTCCAGGGGCCGTGCCGACAACATGCCATGCATGCGGACACGACCCGCCAGGACAGCATAGTCCATTCTTATGGCGTGCTTATTGAGATATGCTATGGCGGGGATTGCCTCTGGCCCCGATGCCGGCGGTCGTCAGCAGATCGCCGGATTCGGATTCGTGCGCGGGCAAGGACAGGTCAGCCCCGCTTCATGAGCCGATGATCATATGACCACTTTTCGTGCTTGATGACTTTGAGCTTCGCGATGTCCGGATGCTCGGGATTCACCAGCACGTTGAGCTCACGGGGAACGATCACCGAAGGAACGACGGCCAGCACGCTCGCCTTCGACCGGACCCATTCCTCGCCAAGTTCGAGGCTGACCATGCCCGCGGGCAGCGCGTCCCAGCCCACGTGTTTCGCCGGGTCCACGAGAGTTCTTGTTTTGCGCCAGACGGTCGGCGGCACGGCGATTGAAATCAGGTACCGGTTCAACGGCAGGTCACCGACCTTCAGATGAACCAGCGTCTCGAGGCAGGCAAGCGCGATGGTGCCGGCCGTATAAAGCATTGGCGTTCCCGAACGGTTCCATCGACCACCGGTGATCTTCGCCCCCACACCTGACAGGTCGTCGGCCGTATAGGCCGGCGTATCGGTTCCAATGCGCCAGAGCGTCGCCCCGCCCGTCAAGCGTAGGCTCCGCTTTGCGCCATGGCGAGAAGCCGCGAAACGAGTTCCCGCCCTTCCGCGGTATCCATGAACTCAGCCGGGCGTTGACCACCCAGCGCCGGCAAGGGCTCATCGAGCCAACGTCCCAGCCAATGCGCAGCGTCGAAACCCGCGGGATCGCCCGCCTCCTCGACCATGGCCTGGACCTGGCCGATGAGCCGCGCCATCGCCACGACTCGCTCACTCTGCTCTGGCGACAGGTTTTCGCCTGCCTTCTGCTTGCGGTCGATGGTGGTCACCGACAACCCGAGCGTCTTGCCGAGCTGCTCGCGGCTTCGATCCATCTGCCTCGCGATCACCCCAAAAATCTCCGGCTTCACACCTGACTTGATGATGGCAATCCGGTAGGTCGGGTCCACCCGGAAGATGCTGGTAAAGGCATCCGGATCGACATAGGCACTGCCGCTGTAGCCCAGAAACAACCGCACTTTCACGGTGTTGTTCATACGCCCTCCATTTGAGGAATTATGATACCTCAATTGGTGGACCGGATGCTGCAGTTCCGCGTGAGCCGGCGGGTGGTTGCCCCCTATCCGGCCATTCACTCGGAGTAGTCCTCCGGATTTTCCCGTCCGGCACTCTGATACAGAATCATCACGAGAGGAATCCCGGGCTCCGCCGTCGCATCGGTACGGCGCCCTGTCACTTCGCCCGCGACCCCGCTCGTGTATTCGGCGACCACCTCGCCAAACGTATTGCGTTGGATCGCCACTTTCTGCCCCACCGCGACCTTGTCGTTCACCTTGACCAGCAGTTCGACGAAGCCGCCGTGCGTCGTGAGGATCGTGTGCGCGCTATTGCCGACGAAGATGCCCACGTCGCGCCCGGTACGTCCCATCGGGCCAGGCACGACGCCATAGCGCTTGAGCACGTTCATCGTGCCTTCGACGAACAGCGGAATCATCGTGAAATCGAGAACGCGCGCGGCGCCGATCTCCGGCGTGATCGCGGGAATCCCGACGTTGATCAACGCGTTGGCCAGCAGAGTCGGATACGCCGGGTTGTCGAAAATCTGCTCGATCGGAAATAGCTCCGCCATCGCGCGCGCCTCGGGCAATTCCATCCGCGCGAGGTTGAACGAGGTCAGGTCCATGCCGGTCGTGCCGGTGTGAAAGTCGAGCGCGTAGTCCGCGTTCGGCCGCAGCAGCCGGTTGAATAGCAGTGCCGCGTGCCGGCTCGGTGCGCTCGGACCATTCTCGTTGCCCGGCCATTCGCGATTGATGTCGATGAGGTCGATGCCTCGGCCCGAATTCGGCCAGCGGCGCTCCATCGCTTCGAGGGCGGGACGCGATACGTCGAGCACCGCCAGCACCGTGCCCGACATCCGGGCCGGATCGAGCTGGCTCACGATGCTTTGTATCGTGTGCACCGGGCTGATCTCATCGCCATGCACGCCGCTGATCAGGGCGATGCGCTTGCCCGGCTGCGCGCCGCGCACGACGATCACCGTCACGTACCAGTGCTGCCCCGTCGGCATCTGCACGCCCTGAAAATAGAACTTGTACTTCGCGCCGCGCGGCAGGTCGTTGACGTCGAGCGCGCTGATCACCTTCTTGCCGTCGATCACGTCACCGGTGTAGACCGTTCCCTGACCGGCACCCGTCGGCGCGCCTGCGGCCGGCGCATTCGCGTTCTGCGCGTACGCGGTGCCGGCCTGCGTCACGAGCGCGGACGATGCGCCGACCAGCGCCACGGCCGTCTTCATGAAGTCGCGTCGATCGACACCGTCTTTTGGTTCATTCGGCATGAGGAGGGCTCCTTAAGTTGTCCGCACGAATCGCCGGGCTTCCCTAATATCACTCCCATTTATCCAGACTAGCATTTTCTATCGATTTGTCCGATCGACCGGGCCGCCGTATGCTCGGCTCAAACCCATAGATCCAGACCGGCGACGGAGGCCCACCAGACAGCCCGAACTCCGCAAGGAGACAAGCGAACCCGGCAAGCCAGGGCCATCCCGAGCTTGCGAATACGCGGGCCTCCCTGCATTCTTCGAATCAGATTAACCGACCAGACGGTCGGTCAAAGATAACCAGGGTCGCCGCTCGACGATTGGCCCGCGAATTGTCGGTAACCAGCATGCAGCTCGAGAACCACACCTTAACCGACGCCAGCGAACACGCAGCTCTGCTTTCCGGCTGGGAACAGCAGTATTTCCAGCTCGATAGAGGGCCATTTCGCAGTCGGCTCCAGCAGGTCGGCGTGGACGGCATTCACGTTTTCTACGAATCCGTGAATCGCCGCATCGTGCAGCAGGGCAGCACCCCGAGCGACATGCTCGTGTTCGGCATCGTGCTCGACTCGAATTCGCCGGTCACTTTCGCCGACCGCTCCGTCACCAGGGATTCGATCATCTGCGCGCGCGCGAATCGCGAATTCTTCATGCATCTTCCAGGCGAAAGCGAACTCCTCGGTGTCGGCGTGAAGTTGCCGCTGCTCGAGCGGCACCCGGAGCTGGCCGCGCGGCTCGAATGCAGCATGTCCAACAAGCACCCCGTGATTCCGCTCGCCCCCGGCGCGCGCGAGCAGTTCATCGCGCTGTGGCGCTACGTGACCGACGAGGTGTTCGCGCTGAACGCGTTCGCACAGTCGGACCTCGCGCAGCGCCGGGTGACGGCGCAGATTCTCGACATGCTCCACGCACTGGTCGAGAGCGGCATCCGCGGCGAAAAAGCCGATATCACATGGATGTCCCATAGCGACGTGGTCGCGCGCGCGCACGAGATGATCCTCGCGCGCCCGCTTGAGCCCGTGACGGTGCACGAGCTGTGCGAATCGCTGCGGATCAGCCGGCGCACGGTGCAGACGAGCTTTCGTCTCGTGACCGGCAAATCTCCCGTCGAATACATGCGCGCGATTCGCCTGAACCACGTGCGCCAGTTGCTGCGCAATGCGTCGCCGCTCCAGCTGACCGTGCGCGATGCCGCGCAACGGTGGGGCTTCTTTCACTCAGGGCACTTCACGCAGGACTATCGCGAGCTGTTCGACGCGATGCCGTCGGACAAACGCGCGCGCTAAACCAACGGGTTCGACCGCGAAAAGGCGCGGGCGGGACAACGAACACTTCCGGCCCGGCCACGCTCGCGAGCATCGCTACCCGCAGACGCGCCCGGGAATTCGAATCCGTGCGGTCGCCCATCTCGCTCTCGCGCAGATCGACCGACGGCGTATTCATCGTGTGTCGCCCCTCGAATGCAAGCCTCAGTAGGCGAAGCAGACGGATTTGGTCTCGGTGTACGCGTCGATGATCGCGCGACCGTGCTCGCGTCCAACGCCGGACGACTTGAAGCCGCCGAACGGCAACGCGGGATCGACCATGTTGTGCGAATTGACCCACACCGTCCCTGCTTCCATGCGATCGACGACTCGCAGCGCCTTA
Source organism: Paraburkholderia sp. HP33-1 (assembly GCF_021390595.1). Taxonomy (NCBI): domain Bacteria; kingdom Pseudomonadati; phylum Pseudomonadota; class Betaproteobacteria; order Burkholderiales; family Burkholderiaceae; genus Paraburkholderia; species Paraburkholderia sp. HP33-1. The sequence goes on from NZ_JAJEJR010000001.1 coordinate 1,797,840, forward strand.
TCGAGCTGGTTCGTCCACACGCTCGCACCAAGGCCGTACTCGCTGGAATTCGCGGCGCTGATCGCTTCTTCCAGATCGTCGTAAGGCATCGCCACCAGCACCGGACCGAACACCTCCTCGTTGACGAGCGACAGCGGCTTGCGCGCTTCGTTGGCGACCACGGTCGGACGCACGAAATAGCCGGCGCCGTCGTGCGCCGAGCCGCCCGCGACGATTTCTCCGCCCTGCGCGCGGCCTTCGGCGATCATGCCGACGACCTTGTCGCGATGACGCGACGAGACGAGCGGACCCATCTGCGTCTTCTCGTCGAAGCCGGACCCGAGCACGAGACTGTTGGCGACCTGCGCGACGCCCTCGACGATCTGCCCGTACATCGAGCGCGGCACGTAGAGCCGCGAGCCCGCCGTACACACCTGGCCGTGATTGAAGAAGATCGCGCCCGCCGCGCCTTCGATCGCCTTGCGCGGATCGCAGTCGTCGAGCACGATCACCGGGCTCTTGCCGCCCAGCTCGAGCGACACGCGGCGGATATCGCGGCCGCATTGCGCGCCGATCAGCCGGCCCACTTCGGTCGAGCCCGTGAACGTGACCTTGTCGACGTCGGGATGGCGCACCAGCGCCGCGCCCGCCGTTTCGCCGCGACCGGTGATGACGTTGAGAACGCCCGCCGGAAAACCCGCTTCGAGCGCAAGCTCGGCGAGGCGGATCGCGGTCAGCGGCGTTTCCTCGGCGGGCTTGAGCACCACCGTGCAGCCGCAGGCGAGCGCCGGCGCGATCTTCCAGACCGCCATCAGCAACGGGAAATTCCACGGCACGATCGCGGCGACCACGCCGGCCGGCACGCGCTGCGTCGACGCGCGATACTGCACGCCCGGCGGAAAGCTCAGCGACAGATCGACCGTGCTGCCCTCGATCTTGGTCGCCCAGCCGGCCATATAGCGCAGCCACTGCGCGCTGCCGCCCACTTCGAGCATGCGCGAGAAGCCGAGCAGCTTGCCCTGGTTGAGGGTTTCGAGCGCGGCCAGTTCGTCGCCATGTTGCTCCACCAGATCGGCGAGCTTGAGCAGCAGGTGTTCGCGCGCGGCCGGCGGCATGCGGCGCCATTCGTTCGATTCGAACGCGCCCTTCGCGACGGCCACGGCGGCCGCGACGTCCTCAGCGTCGCCGTCGGGCACCTGCGCGATTTCACGCCCGCTGGCCGGGTCGTAGACGGCGAAGGTTTTGCCGCTACGCGCGGCGGTGGCACGGCCACCCACGATCATCTGGGTGTGGAGGTTCGCAAGCAATGCTTCGATATTCATGTCTGCTCCTGATTGATCTGGTTTATCGGGCGATTACGCCTTGTTTGGAAAACAGGACGGGCGAACCGCCCTTGTTCAATACCAGCGCGGTCAGCGCGTCGCGGCCCGGCAACTGCTTCGCCACGAAATCGCGCGCACCCGGCTGTTTCACCGTCACGTAGCCGTCGAGTGCCACAGCGGCCACGCCGTGTGCGTTCGCGACGAGATCGGTGATCGAATCGTTGACACCGGACTGCACCGGTTGCCACGTCGCCCCGCCGTCGCCGCTCGCGAACAGATTGCCGCGCAACCCGCCCACGTAAATCGTGCGATCCGGCGCGACCACGCCGCTCCACAACGTGCCCTTGTAGCCCGTGTGCAGCGCTTGCCAGCTCGCGCCGTCGTCGCTCGACCTGAACACGGTGCCCTGCTCGGCCGCGATATAGACGTCCTTGTCCGGGCCCGCGAAGACCGAGAAGAAGTTCAGTCCGCTCTTGCCGGCGCCCGCGCCCGCACCCGCGCCCTTGTCGACCTGCTGCGTTTTCCAGGTGGCGCCGCCGTCGTCGGTCGTGACGAGCAGCGACCACAGGCCCACGGCCCAGCCGTGGCGCTCGTCACGAAACGCGATCGAGAACAGCGGCTGGTCGACGCCGGTATCGGAGCGTTGCACGCGCCAGTTCTCACCGCCGTCGTCGGTGCGTAGCACGACGCCCCAGTGGCCCGCCGCCCAGCCGTGCCGCGCATCGGCGAACGCGACCGAGGTCAGCGTGGCATTGGCCGGCACGTCGTGCGCCTGGCGGAAATGCGCTCCGTTGTCGTCGGACAGCAGGATCACGCCGTGTTCGCCGACCGCGACGATGCGCTGGCCCGCGAGGGTCGCGCCGAGCATCATCGAGCGCTCGGCGCCATCGCGATGCTTCGCGGCGGTGAGCTCGACCTTGTTGTCGGGCGCGCCGTCGGCGAGCGCGTCGTGCGCGCAGCTGAGCGCTGCCAGCAGGGCGAACGCTGCCGCGCAGGCGATCTTCAGGCTCTTTGTCTTTTGCATGATGGGTTGTCCTCGTGGCGCACTAGTGGGTGAAGAAGCTCGAACTCCTGACCGCCGAGCGGCGCGGAAAGAGCCGGGTGAGCCAGACCGCGAGCGCGGGCAGTGCCGTCATCGCCATCACGAGATTCACGATGAACATGAACGCGAGCAGCTTGCCCATGTCCGCCTGGAACTTGAGCGCCGAGAAGCTCCATGTCGCGACGCCGACCGCGAGCGTGATCGCCGTGAAGATCGTCGCCACGCCCACTTCGAGAATCGCCTGCTCGACCGCCTTCACGATCGTCACGTCATGCGACAGATGCAGTTGCAGGCGGTTGTAGATGTAGAACGCGTAATCGACGCCGATACCGACCGCGAGCACCATGACCGGCAGCGTCGCGACCGTCAGGCCGATCTGCAACTGCTTCATGAACCAGTAGCCGATGAAAGTCGCCACGGTCAGCGGCAGACAGCAAGCGATCACCGCGCGCAAGTCGCGATACGCGAGCAGCACGAGCACGACGATCGCCGCGTACACGTAGAGCATCATCGGCAATTCGCTGCGCGCCACTTCGTCGTTGGTCGCGGCCAGCACGCCCGCGTTGCCGGCGGCAAGGCGGATCGTCACGCCGTCCAGATGGTTGTCGGCGCGGTAGGTCTTGACCGCATCGATCACACCGTTGATCGTCGAGGCCTTGTGATCGGACAGGAACAGATGCACCGCGGTCATCTGGCAGTCTTTCGTCATATAGCCGCGCACGCGGTTGATCTCCGCGCTCAGTGCCGCATAGTTGGTCGGATCGATCGGCACGACGAACATCTTCGGATTGCCTTCGTTGTAGCCCTCGTTGTAGGTGCGCAGCATCTGCGGATACGAGCTGACCGACACGACACCCGGCACGCGATTCATCGACGCGACGAAGTCGTCTTCGAAGATGCCGAGCCGCGGATCGGTGCAGTCGCCCGACTTCGGCGTTTCGAACACGACCGTGAGCCAGTCGAGGCCGACGTCGTAGCTGCTGGCGATCGCGACCGCGTCCTGATTGAAGCGCGAATCGGCGCGCAGCTCGGGCGCGCCCGGCTGCAACGTGCCGACCACGCGATCACGGCTCTCCCATACGGCGACACCGAAGATCACCGCGGTCACCGCGAGCGTGATCGCCGCATTACGCGGCTCGGCCATGCGAGCGATCAGCCTCAACCAGTGCGCGCGCCGCTCGCGCGCGGCCAGTGCGCGGTCCGCGTATTCCTTCGTGAAATGCAGGCACGAGGCGACGACCGGCAGCATCACGAGGTTCGTGACGATCTTGTAGCCGACGCCGAGCGATGCCGTGATCGCAAGCTCGCGCACCATCGGAATCGGAATCAGCAGCAGCGTGATGAACGACACCAGTGCAGTGACGAGCGCGAGCGTGCCCGGAATCAGCAGGCCGCTGAAGCTGTGGCGCGCGGCCTCCATCGGCGTGCGTCCGTGCGACAGCTCGCGCACGATGAAGTTGATCTGCTGGATGCCGTGCGACACGCCGATCGCGAACACCAGAAACGGCACCAGCACGGCGAGCGGATCGAGCCCGAAGCCGAGGATGCGCAGCGTGCCGAACTGCCAGACCAGCGAGGTCAACGAACATGCGATCGGCAGAATCGTGAAGCGCAGCGAGCGGCTGTACCAGTAGACGGCGACCGCCGTCAGCACCAGTGCGAGCGCGCAGAACACGAGCACGCCGGACGCGCCATCGGCGATGTCGCCGATCTGCTTCGCGAAGCCGATGATCTGCACCTGATAGCCGCCGTTTTCATAGGGCTTGCGCAGCTTCTCTTCGAGCAGGTGGTTGAACTCGACGTAGTCGAGCGCGTTGCCGTTCGCATCGCGCTCGTTCAGCTCGGCCGTCACCATCGCGCTCGTCTGGTCGCGCGATACGAGCACGCCGACGTAGCCGCCCGCCGAGGTCGACTGGCGAATCGCCGCGATCTTCTCCGTCGTGAGACTGTCCGGCGTGATCGTGCCGTCGATCAGCGGGTCCGCGCGAAAGCCGTCTTCGGTGATTTCGTTGACGAAAGAATTGGGCGTCCATAGCGACTGCACACCGCCGCGATCGACGTCCGGCAGATAGCCGACCGCCTGCGTGATCTGGTAGAGGCGCGTCAGGCCCTCGCGCGTCCAGATCGTTCCGTTGCGCGCCTTCAGCACGACCGTGATCCGGTTCGCGCCGAGCAGATCGTTCCGGTATTGCCGGTACGTCTTCACATATTCGTGCTGGGTTGGAATCTGTTTGTCGAATCCCGCGTCCATGCGCAACTGCAACGCGAACACGGCCATCACTACCGTAAAGACGGCGATCACGGCCAGCGTGATCGCACGATGCCCGAACAGGAATGCCTCGAGCTTGCTTACCAGACGATTCAACACATTGCGCCCCTCAAAGTCTGCTGCTGATCCACGGTGCGCGCCCGCCACGGGCGCGCACCTGCCTGCCTGAAACCTGCTGCTTAGAAATTACGCGTTGCGAACATGCCGACGAAATTGCGGTCGGCGTACGGCTGACCCACGGTGTTGTGACCACCGAAGAACGCCGTGAAGTTGATGCCGGCCTGCCAGACCGCCGGGTTCTGGTTGAACAGCAGATACACGTTGACCGACTTCGCGCCCTGCATGTAGTTGGCGGTGAAGGTCGGCGTGTAGCCGTACAGCGCGTCGGAGAACGTCACACCCGGCGTCACCTGCCAGCCCGGAATCAGCGAGCCGTCATAGGTCCAGTTGAAGTCGATCGTCGCGCCGACCGAGCTCGCCGTACCCTTTGCGGCCGTGATCGGATAGCCGAAGCCCGAGTTGTTGTTCAGCCACGTGAAATAGCCGGCAGCCGGCGCCTGCGTAACCTGCTGGCCATCGACCGTGCGCGTGAGGCCGTTCGAATTGAGGCCCGGGTAGTAGATCCACGCGAGTTCCATCGTCAGCACCGCCATGTCGGCGTGAATCAGCTTCAGGAACGGATAGTCGCTCTGCGTGAGATTCAGCTGGCCGTTGATCAGGTACTGCAGTTTCTTGCGGTCTTCCCACTGCTGGCAGGTGATGCCCGACACGGCGTTGGTGTTGAAGTCGAGCGGGCCGCCCGCGCCGAAGCAGCCGGACAGCGCGACCGCATCGTGCGGACGATATGACAGCTCGGTGCCGATCGCCCAGTCGCCGATACCGAAGTTCGCGCTCGCGCCGAACAGTTGCCGGTTGTCGAGGTACTGGAACTGCATCGTGCCGTTCGGCTGCGTCGCGACGACCGGCGACTTGTCGGTGTAGTTCTCGTAGTAGAAGCCGAAGTTGACGTCGACGCTCTTCGGCTTGTAGTTGAACTTGATACCGAACTGCGGACGGTATTTGTTCGGCAGTTGCGTCGAGGTCGGGACGCCGATCGAGTTGAACGGCGGCCCCGCGAACTGGCCGTTGACGAGCCCGTTGGTGATTCCTCCCAGCACCTGCGCGTTGCCCGCGTTCGAACCCGCGATGCTCCCCGCGTCGAAGCCGCCCACGTTGCCATTGAGCGTGCTGATGCTCGCCGGACCGGAACCGCGCCCGAAGATGTCGCCGACCGACCAGTACGAGCCGACCGGCGGATAGCGGTTGCTTTCCCAGCTGAACTGGTAATAGGCCTCGGTGGAGAGTCCCGACGTGATGCCGCTCGCGAAGCTGATCATCGGCTCGGGCAGCAGCGCCTGCTTGAGCTGCGTGCCGGGGATCAGCAGCTTCTGGATATCGACCGCATTGGTTGCGTTGATGCCGTTGGTCGCGAAGTAGCTCTCGCCCCAGTTGATCACCTGATTACCGAGCCGCACGTGCGCCGAGCGGTCGTTGAGCGTGAAGTCCTTCTGAACCCACAGATCAAGCAGATCGACTGGATAGACGATCTGCGAGGCAGCGGTGCTAGACAGCGGCGTTCTGTTGGTGTCTTTCGCCACGAAGTCGTACATGCCGGTGCCGCGCACCATGAACTTGACGCCTTCACTGGGCATCGTCAGCAACAGCTCGCTCGTCGCGCTGATGTACGTGCTGAACGGCTGCCCCTTCCTGTAGTTGAGGTTGCCGTCGTCACCGTTGGACCACTGCGCGGTGTTCGCGCCCGCGCCGCAGCCGTTGGCGTTCGGGTCGCCCGTCAGCGAGCAGCTCGGGTTCTTGACCCGGATGCCGCCGCCCGCGGTCAGGTTCGTCACCCACGAGCCGTTGATGGCGCCGTCGTCCAGCGTGAACTCGTATGCCGAGGCCCCCTGTGCCGCCATAAGCATGCCTAATGAAATGGCTGCGCTGATCTTTGTCTTCGTTATCACGCTCTTCCCCTGCCTGCTTTCTTCCAGGTCGAATCTGAAGAGTGGCGGCGCAATGCGTGTGCGCCGCCACTGCCTGACGCTACGTTATCGCTCGCTCACCGCGCGCAGATTCTCGGACGAGTAGAAATCGTCCTTGAAACGCGCGTCGCTCGAATCCTCGTACCAGCGGATGTCGGTGTTGGTCCCGATGGTCGACTGGTCGGTCACGTAGCGGCCGTTGTTGAGGTCATACTGGACGAACGGCTCGACATCGCAGGCGCCGTGCAGCTCGTACACCGGGATCGGATACGCTTCCTTGACCTTCCACAGCTTGCCCTGGGCATCGTAGTCTTCGCCCGCCACCGCGAGGCCGCTGTCCTCGTCGATGTAGAAGACCTTCTTCGAGGCCACGTGACGCACGCCCGACTTCACGGTCGCCTCGACCACGTAGACCCGGTGCATCTCGTAACGGCGCGCGTCGGGGTTCACGCCGTCCGGCTTGAAGACGTCCTCGAACCTGTCCTTGAAGTTGTACATCCCGAAGTCGTCGTACGGGATATAGATTTCCTTCTTGCCGACGAGCTTCCAGTTGAAACGGTCGAGCTGGCCGTTGAAGAGCCACGGCTCGTCGACCGTGTACTGGTTCTCGAAGCCGATCTGCGGCGCGTCGTACGAATACGACGGCATGCGGCGCACGCGGCGTTGGCCGGTGAAGTAGTAGTAGGTGTCGTTGGCCTTGTCGAAGTAATTGCGCTGCACGAGACCCTGCCCGGCAAGCGCTGCGGGTGTCTCATAGGCGAAATAGATCGCGTAGAGCATGCCGGCCTGCTGCGGCGACGCCGCGCCCTTCTTGCCCCACGGGAAGAACAGCGTCTGCTTCGATTCAGCCTTGATCCACTCGGTGCTGCCCGGTCGCGGCGAGGCCGCCGTTACCGCCTTCTGCCATTCGGCGCCGATGCCGCGATAGCGCGCGAGGTGATCCCACATCGCCTCGGCACCGGTCTTCGGCGCGGGGAACGGCATGCCCGGCAGGCTCGCGCTCTGCAGGTTCTCGCCGCTCGAATCCATCTTCGCCTGGCTCGCGTTCAGCGTCGTGTTGGCCTGCACGAAGTCCGGCGCGCCGCATTCGCGGTGCGTCGGATAGATGTCCATCCGATAGCCCTTCTTCTGCTTGATCAGCTCGATCTGTCCGGGCGTCAGATTGTCCGCGTACTTGTCGACGTTGCTCGCGTCGATCGAGTACAGCGGCTTTTCGCCCTTGTGCTTCCAGAACTCGCCGCGCACCTTGCCATACGACCAGTCGGCCGGCGACGCCTGCGGACCCGCGTAGGCCGGAATCCGGCCGTCGGCGCTCGCGCCCTTCTCCATGCCGGCGGTGTCCGCTACCGCCCCGCCCGCCAGCGTTCCCAGCACGGCGGCCAGGACCGCTGCCGAACCCATTGCCTTGACCTGCGTCTTGCCTTTCATCGTCTCGATCTCCGATACCTGTTGAATCGCCCAGCCGTCGTTGCGGCCATACCTAGTACTGGTCTTGCACTGCTGTATTGCCGCTTTTGCGCAGACTCTCGATCAGAGCAGCGCGATGCTTCGCGACGTCGGTGAGCGCGGGACGCCGCTTCGCGGCGACTTCCTGCGCGGTATAAGGCTTGAAATCCGCGGGCTTCGTGTCTGCATTGCGCGTATAGATCAGCCAGTTCAGAACGTTTGCGAGCTCCGCGTCGCTCAGCGAGGAGTTCGACGCGCCCGGCACCCGCATCACGAACTCGCGTCCCTCGGGGAGGCGCACGAAGTGCCCGAGCTCGTCCGTGAGCGGCGGCACCTTGCCCGTAATGCCGTGCGCGTCGCCGGTGTGACAGCCCATGCAGTTGAGGATCCACGCCTCGCGCGCGGTCGCGGCGCTGTAGCCGCGCTCCTCTGCATGCACTGCCCCACCCGGCGCCCCCGCGCAAACGGCAAGTACCGCTGCCAACAGCGCGCGCGCACGCATCTTCTTCATAGCCCGAGACTCTTCAGCGCGACGTCGCGGTGCGCGCGCACCTGGGCGCCGTCCATCTCCGTCGCGCGCAGCGCCTTCACCTCGGCCGCGGTGAACGGCTTCGCGCCCGCATGCTTCGCGTTCAAGTCGAAGACGAGGTAATTGAGCACGTTCGCAAGGTCCTCATCGGACTCGCCACGGAAGCTCGGCATCTTGAAGTTGTAGCTCTTGTCCTTGATCGCGATCGTGCCGAACATGCCGTTGAGCACGGTCAGACCGAGCTGCGTGCGACCCTGCGCGTTCGCCGCATAGCGGCCCGGCAGCTCGGTGAGCGGCGGTGCGAGACCGTCCTGCCCCTTGCCGCCCGCCTGATGGCAGACCGCGCACTTGGTGTCGAAGAACGCCTTGCCCGGCGCGTACTGAACGTTTTGTGCGAACGCCGCGCTCGCGCTCAACGCGGCGCTCGTCACGCACAAGGTCACGGCCCACTTCGCGAGGCGCCGGCTGGAAATCGTCGTTGTCATTGCTGCGCTACTCCAAGCAAGGCGGATACAGAGCAGTGATAGTTCGCGTTACCGCTCGCCATGCACCAGTTGATGTCGTTGTCCAGCGAGAGCTTGTAGAGCGGCTTCTCGCGTTCGTTGCGGTTGCAGAAGCAGCGGCCGCACGAGGTTTTGCCGCAGCAGTCGTTGTACGAAACGATGTAATCGGTGCCGTCGTGCGGATTGCGGCAGGTGCCGATCCACGTGATCGGCGACGGTGTCGTGCCCGGCGGGCAGCTGCTCGACGTGCCGCCGCAGCAGCTGCACAGCCAGCCGTCGATCGCGCAGTAGCGCCAGTAATCGCAGCTATACGGGTCGTCGGTTTTGCCCGCGGCCGGCGCGCTCGCGGCGCTTGCCGCCGACGCGTTGTCCGCCGCGAACGTGCGGTCCACCGGCAGCAGCGGCACGAGCGCCGAGCCGACCAGCGCGCGGCCGAGCGTGGCCATCGCACTGCGCCGCGAGCTGCGCTGCGCGACGCTGCGCGCCTTCAACTCGAAGAAAGAGTCGAACCATTTCATGCTTGTCGTCCTGTCGTTCTGATGTGTGATGACGTGCTCAGGCGTGCTGCGCGTGGTCCGTATGGTCGGTGTGCTCGCCGTGGACAAACTCCTGCAGCGAGGCCACTCCGCGTTCCTTCGCCTCGAACAGGCTTTCGAGGTGCTCACGCGAATTTACGAGACCCTTCGCGCGAACCTTGCCCGTTTCATCGATCAGTAGTGCATAGGGCAGCTTGCCGATCTGATACGCGAGACCCAACTCCTGCGAGAGCACGTACGGGTACTGGCTCAGACCGAGCTTCTTGTAGAAGGCCGCGTGCTCGGTGGTGTCGCCGTCGCTTGCCAGCACGATGTCGGTGGCCGTCTCGCGCGCCTGGATCGAGGGAAGCAGCGGCAGCAGTTTCTTGCACACCGGGCAGCTCGGCGACAGGAAGAACACCAGCGTGCTGCGTCCCAGGGCCGAGATGCCGCCCACCTTGACCTGACGCCCGTCGAGCGCATTGAGCTCGAACGACGGACCCACGGTGCCGACCGCCGGCCCCTTGTCGATCATCAGCGCGCCGACGGGCATCAGCCGTTCGTACAGGACGCCGATCTGGCGCACGAGCGCGAGTGAAATGGCGCCGAGCGCAAGCACGCCGAGCCACAGCAAAACATTGGAGATCAACAGTGCGTTTTCCATTACGAGTTCCTCAGGTGATTCAGCTTCGGACGGTTGGCGAGCAGCACGTCCAGGGTAAAGAAAGCGGCCACGGCGACGAGCGTCGCGCCGAGCACGCTCAGATAGTCGAACCAGATGACCGCGCGCGTGCTTTGCGGCACACACACGAGCGCGGCGAGCGCGGCCAGCAGCAGCGTGCGCGCAACGTGCGCCCAGCCGATCGAGCGCGGCACGGCAGCGCCCTGCTGGCGAAAGCCATTGCAGCCGCAATCGATGTCGGTCCGCCCGCGCGCCACGTTGATACCGAGCGCGAGCGCGAACAGCACGAACAGCGTGGCGAGCGCGGCGGCGCCGACGCTGCGCGTCGCCGGCACGAGGCTCGAGAGCGCCGCGCCGATTTCGACGAGCGGCAGCGCGAGTGCGAACGGCGTCACCAGTGCGTGCGGCAGCAGCTCGAAGCCCGCGACGACCTGCCTGAGGTCGGACTGGCGCGCCAGTTTCGGCAGCGCGAACGTCAACGTGATGATCGAGGTCGTGGCGAGCGCGACGCTCGAGACGACCGGATCGATAACGAGGCCTGGATTCATCGCATGCACCTCGTTACGGATTGACCAGCAGCGACGAAGTCGCGCCGATCTGCTTGTGAACGTATTTGAGCTTGCCCGTCGCCGCGTCGGCGACGACCACGTCCGAGTTCGCCGTGATGCCGTAGAAAAGCGGGTGCGCGTCGTCGCTCACCTGAATCGACAGCAGCGGATCGATCTTCTGGTCGGCGAGCTTCCAGCGCGCGATGCGCTTGTGCGTCTTCATATCGAACACCCAGACCTCGCTCGCGGGGTCCTTGTGCGTATCCTGGTTGCCCTGATGCATCGCCACGAACAGACGCTGCGTGGGCACGTGCAACGCGGTTTGCTGCAGCCCGCCGGGACGCCAGCCGGCCTTCGCCTCGTCCGGCGTGACGAGCGGCCACGGCGCGCCGAACACCGGCGCGGCGCCGCTGAAGTCGGCGCTGCGCACGTTGCCGTTGAACGTCGCGAACCAGTACGTATTGCCGCTGCGCGATGCGTTGACGAACGCGGGATCTTTGGCGACATCGATGAACGCTTCGGAGAGCTTGCGGCTTTTCTCCTTGCCGTTCGCGCCGAGCACGACGGTCAGCGCCTTGCCGCTTTCGCACAGTGACGTGAACCGGTCGTTACCCGATGGATAAGCGAGCACGCAGCCGTCCGTATCGATTTCAGCCGTGACCTGATGCGTGGCCGTGTTGACCACGGTGACCGAGGTCGCCGGCGTGATGTTCGAGACATAGAGCCACTTGCCGTCTTTGGACATCGAGGTGTTGTACGGCGACGGCACGCTTTGCGCATGCTTCGGCGGAATCGCAACTTCGCCGGTGATCTGCAGCGTCGTGTTGTCGGTCATTTCGACGACGTCGGTACGCGCGCCGTGCGAGCCGCGCGCGAAGTAAGTCGTCGCGACGTAGCTGGTCTTGTGATCGGGGCTGATCGCCATGCCCGGCGCGAAGCCGGTATCGATCTGACCGAGCAGGCGGTTGTTGTCGGCGTCGATCACGTACGTGCGCGCGTCCGTCATCGAGCTGAAGTTCACATCCATGACGTACAGCTGATGCGGGCTGTACGCCGGCATTTTCGCGATCGTCAGGTCTTCGGCTTTCTCGACTGCGAGGACCTGGGTCGATATCGCGACGCTGCTCACCACCAGCAGCGCCCATCTCCGTTTTCTTTGCATCTCTTCTCCGCAAGAACATTCGTTGTGGCCTGGCGGAAAATTAACTGGTGAGAATTTTTGAGACAGCTCCCAAATCGGCAAACGATCAGTAGATTTATTACGCTTCTATTACGAACCAGATAATGGGCTTACAACGGCGCACGAGGCATTTTTCGGCGGCAATGAATAGCGGGGATGACCCGTATGCGCGAGCCGTGTTTGAACGAACGGCGGTTCAGGTGTTCGGCGCGATCTGTTCGCAGTCCATCGGTTCGAGGCCAGGGACGCAGAGTTCGAAATGATGGCGCGAGCCGAACAGTCGTGTGGGCAGCAACACGGCTTCGGCGGCGTTGATCAATAGCAGCGCGACGTTGATGCGGCGATCCGTATGGCGGATCACCGCGAAGTGGTGACGTGGCAGTTCGCCGTTAAAGCGCGGGTCGGCGCTCGTGATGTCCTCGTCGTCGTGCAAGCCTTCGAGCTGCGCGCCGGGGACGACGCACCAGGTTTGCGGCAGACGCGTGAGCACGTCGGTCACGTCGCCGAAATCGGAAATGATGGCCGCATGCGAATTGGGCGCGCGCCGGAACCAGAGTGGCTCGTCGGCTGCCTCGACGTGAAGTGCCGCGACCGGAAACAGTAGAAGCCCGTTATCCATGGAAAATGAGTAGCGTCGGATCCCGTAACCTGACCGGTTCGGATGATCGCCCAAAAACCGCGGGCACGCCTATCTCACGGCATACGGTTTGCCGATATTGGAGGTTGGCGGGACGCATGTGCGGCAAGCAACTGCTGATGACGTGCTTCGGTGGCATCGTCGGCGGGGAACATGCATTCGACGCGCAGTTCCTGCGCGGCCACGTTTTGCGGTGTGCCCACGGTCGTGACCATCGAGAAATAGCGCAGCACCACGCCATCGCTGACGAAGCCTAGTGGAATCATCGGCATCGAGGCGTGCGTAGTGGAGGACCCAGGGTGCGTCTTCCAGTCGCGCGGCACGTCGGGATACGCAAGCAGCTCATCGAGCAGACGCCTGGTGTTGTCGCTGACCACATGACCCACCGACTCGCGATACACCCGTTGCAGCAGGCTGCGCGCGACCTCCTCCCAGTCGGCGACGAACGGCCGCATGCCGCGCGGATCGAAGATCAGATGCAGCATGTTGCGCGGGCCTTCACGCGCGGCCATGTCGATGAAACAGTTGAAGAAGCGCGGTGCCGCGTCGTTGCTCATCAGCACGTTCCAGTCGCGGTCCATCACAAGCGCCGGAAACGGTTCGTGCTGACGCACGACCCGTTCGAGCGCGCGCACCACGCTGTGCATTTCCTGCGCATTCCACGGCGCTTCCGAATAGATCGGCGCATAACCGGCGGCAAGCAGCAGCGCATTGCGCTCGCGCAGCGGGACCTCGAGGGTCTGCGCGAGCGTCAGCAGCGTATCGCGGCCCGGCACGCTGCGCCCGCTTTCGATGAAGCTGATCTGCCGCTGCGAGATGCCGGCCTCGAGCGACAGATCGAGCTGACTCATGCCACGCACGTCACGCCAATAGCGCAACAGACTGCCGAGATCACCGGCCTGCACTTTCGGATCGTGGCTCGTTACGTTCATCGCCTTGCCCTCATCTGGTTGCCTGAACAGGACTGCTTCAGCGCGCGGGCGCCTGCCACGCGAATTCTCCGAACTGCGTTTCGAGCGGCGGCTGTGTCACGCTGCCGGTGTAGTTCGTGATCGTCGATGCGGCGACCACCGCAATCACCTCGAGAATCTGCTCCGCGCTGAAACCTGCCGCGACGAAGCGTTGCCGGTCCTCGTCGGTCAAACGCCCGCGCTTTTCAATCAGCGTGCGCGCGAGCGTCGACAACGCAGCGAGCCTCGCGTCGTCGGGCAAGCCACCGTGGCGGATCGCCTCGACATCGACGCGACGCAGGCCGGCCTGCAACCCGAGCGCGGTATGAAACGCGACCGCCCATTCGCTCGCGTTCGTGACGGCATTGGTGAGCAGCAGCGTCTGGATCTGCGGCTCCGTCAGACTGCTCGCATGCACGCGCTCGAACAGGCCGATAAAGCCGTTGATCAGCACCGGTGAAGCCGCCATCGTGGCCGCGATGTTCGGGATCAGGCCAAACGCCTGTTGCAGTTTCTGCAGCACGGGCTTCGATTGCTCGGGAGCCGACTCGATCGTGTAGACGGGATAGCTGGACATGGTATCTCCTTGATGTGTGCGCCGTCGGATCGACGACGCGGTAGTCAGAGAGTAGATGCGGCCGCGCGGCGCGCCAATTACATCGGATGTCATACGCGCAGCACTGACGCAGACGGCGGCGCGTGAAGGCACTGCTGCGCGAGTGCCGCCAGCGGCTGAAAAAGCCGCAGATTGGCGGCGCGGGGCTATCCCGCGAAAATATTGCGAAGCGGACGCGACGACTCGCGAAGATCGAGCAGCCAAATGCGAACATCGCCGCGCGTGCATGCGCCGGACGGCACGGGACCGACCACGCGCGGCGACAGGTGAACTACTCGCTAAGGAGACGCTGTATCTCGTCAAGTAAAGAGGCGGTTGTGTAGCCCCAAGGCTCGGGAGAAAATCCGCGCCCATACATCTGATCGAACGCGGCGTCCAGATCATGCGGATGTTCGTTCCGGAACGAGTCAATTTCGCGAACCAGATTCTTGTAATGGTAACGGCTGTCTTTCTTGTAACACGCGACAATTTCCGGGACGGTCTCCCCAAACAGGTCAAAATCCTGGCCGAAGTAAATACTAAAAATGCGATCCATTTCTGTATGACGCTCTAGCGAAGTCATTTCTTTCTCATTCAAGGTAGGCGGTCAGAACGTAATATGGCATGCCGTTATAGGTTTCGTACTTCAGAACGACGAAAACCTTGTTCATCCGCGTAAGTTTTCCAGTCTCTCGTGTGACTCCGTAGCCGATATCGCCGGCAACGACTTTGGTTATTTTCTCCGTAGCGTACCGGTTTGGGGACCGCGCCCATGCCCTGATTTTTGCCGTATTGGCCCGCATCGTCTCCGAAATGGCACGTTCGGCCTTCTCCAGGCTTGTGAATGACGATACGACTTTCCGCTTCGGTTCGCGTTTCAGCCGGTCCCTTAGCCACGCTTCGTCCTTGCCTACGTGCTTCAGGATGGTGTGTCCTCCAAGCTCTGGATTAAGGGCCTTTGCCTCGTGCATGTGCAGATTGATCCGGCCCATCGTGATACGGGCAGCCCGCGCGGCCTTGATTGAGCCTGCAAAGCCGAACGGCACGACCATATCGAGCGACAGGCCGATATTGTTCGCCATGTCGGGACTGGCCTTCATCGCCTCAGCCAGCTTCGTCGTGCCCTGCTGGGTGAGGGTGGCAGTATCGCGCCCTGTCCACACCTGACGCAGGCCCGCCGCCGCCGTGTCAGAACCATGTGCGCCGAACACAATGCACCCGGCCTTGCTTGCCATCGTCGGTTCCGGCAGCACGCATAGCGCCCCGGCTCCGACCATTTCCAGCAGGCCGCCGACGAGTTGCAACCCACCCCATAGCCGGTTGGAAAGCATTTCCGTGTGGCTGATCGACTGGCGGGTGAGCACTGCCGCGAGTTGCGGCGCACTGAGCACAACGCGCACGCCGTCCGAATCCTGTGGATACGACATTCCGTACTCCTCTGTACCTGTTTTGGAATAGCCAACCTAGCAGGCGACTACAGGGACAGGGAATGGGCGATGGATGATTTCAGTGTCCCGCAGCGTCAACGAACGGCGATAATGTTCAAGTTAGGATGCACGCCGTGGTACGTAGGGACAGGCGGGATAATGCCGGTTCTGTCCGGCAGATCGATGTTTTTTGCGCAGTCAGGCCAATGTGCAGACATGCTGCGCCCGTGCTTCCATTCCGGTGAAGTGTGAAAGCCGCACCTTTAAACTCGATCGTGTAGACGGGATAGCTGGACATGGCATCTCCTTGACATGTGCACCATCGGATCGACGACGCGGTAGTCGGAGACTAAAGGCGGCCGCGCGGCGCGCCAATTGCATCGGATGTCATCGACTGATGTGGGAGAGGAGTCCGCGGTTGTGCAAGCCTGCCCACCGCCTCACAACACGACCTATATTCGCAGGGCATAGAAACAATATCCCGAAAACATGAGCTATCGGTGATCTGTTAGGTTAGCGCCGTCATGTATGACGCTATCTGGCAAGGTGCTGCATGCGATCACTTAGAGTAGATGTAGGGGCTGGGACACGTTGCGAGTTGTATCACCGGACGGACTATCGGGGACTGCCCACCGGCAAGGAGGCCTTCATGCGGGCATCTCTGTCTGACCTGGCCCGTGGGAATAGTCTCGCAAGACGCGATGCGCTGCAGTTCATCATGTACCACCGGCTAGGCACGAGCACCGATGACCCGACGACCGTCCTGAAAAATGCAGTGCGATCCGGTACGTAGATTCCGGTCGTGGAGCAACGGCGATCTTCGGGGCCGCGCAGCCGTAGCAGCAACGAGCCCAGCCCGCGCTCGATCACGTTCACACCATCCCAGCTATTCAGGGGCGCGGCCAGGATGGCCGCCCGTACCGGAGCGTCTGCCCCTGCACGGATACTGCTTCCCGCCGACGATGGCCTTGCGATATGGTTTGCCAAACCCGGCGACGTGCTCCCCGATGGCACTATCGCCACGCCCGTTGCCACACCCCTCGCCGATGCGCAGCCGTTCGAGTATGGCGACGATGCTCTGTCGGCTGACTCGATGGACCTTGCCGGCAACCTAACGCCCAACATGGGGCCCGCTGGAAGCTGGTACACGAATCCGGGTAGTGGTCAGATGCGTATGTATGGTCAGAATGGCTTTCCAGTTGTCGACTTTGATTTCGATCACGACCACGGCCAGGGCATCCCGCACGCGCATAACTGGGAGGACAACGGCGGCCCCTTTCCCATCCGCGGACCTTGGATGCGGTTTTCGCCACTACCATGATGCACCCGCCCGGCCACCGGCCAGCCAGCAATGGCACCTTTACTGATCCTTGTCTTCATGAAAACCAGACATAGTTATCACGATGCAGAACTGATTGGCTGCGCGTACTCGCGTATCAATTCCTCCCTTCTGCTGAGTTTCGAATGCGTTGACGGCACGACGCCGAAACTGCAGTTCTCCGGCGTCACAGCCGTGCGCGTCAATGATTTCGGCCAACAGAACGTGGTATCGCGCCTGCTGATCTCACCGTCGCACGTGTTCACTCCTGACGAGATTCGCACCTATGTGGATTGGGCGAGCAGCCAGCACGACTATCGAGCAGCGATGACACACGAGAGGTCAAAAATAATCGCCGCGGCCGTTGCCGAACAACAGTCGATCCTGTTCGTTCTGGAGCCGTCCGTCGGCGCCGAAGTCGTCGCGCTATGCCAGACGGTGCAGGAATTTGACTGAAGCCGGCACGATTATTTTTGGTGGGTCGCTTGGCGGGTAGCATCGCGATTCAACCCGGAAACCATTTTCATAGCTGGATAATTGGCGGACATCGCCACACGTTATCCGGCTGCGGCTTCTTTCTGGCGAGCCGATTCGGCGCGGACTATCATGATTGAGCTTGTTTCCTCTTGTCCCGTTCATCACTGGAAAGGAAGAACATCATGCCCAGAATGAAAGCAGTCGAAGTGAAGCAGGCCGGCGGCCCGCTCGAACTGGTGGAGCGCGACGTGCCCGAGCCGGGCGCGGGTCACGTGCGCATCAGGATTCACGCTTGCGGCATCTGTCATAGCGATGTGATGACCAAGGAAGGCCTGTGGCCAGGCCTCGCCTATCCGCGCGTACCCGGGCACGAAATCGCGGGCGTGATCGACGCGCTCGGCGCGGGTGTCGACGGCTGGCAGGCGGGGCAGCGTGTCGGGGTCGGCTGGCACGGCGGGCATTGCGGCAAATGCGAACACTGCCGCCAGGGCGACTTCGTGCTGTGCAAGTTCGCCCTCATCCCCGGCATCAGCTATGACGGCGGTTACGCCGAATACATGGTGGCCCCGGTCGAAGCGTTGGCGCGCATTCCCGACGATCTGTCCGATGTCGATGCCGCGCCGCTGCTCTGCGCGGGTATTACGACCTTCAACGCGATCCGCAATAGCGGCGCGCGCGCCGGTGACGTGGTCGCGATTCTCGGGATCGGCGGCCTCGGGCATCTCGGCGTGCAATTCGCGCGCAAGATGGGCTTTCGCACGGTGGCAATCGCGCGCGGACAGGACAAGGCCCCGCTCGCGAAGCAACTGGGCGCGCATCACTACATCGACAGCAAAACGGAAAACGTCGCCGAGGCACTGCAGGCACTGGGCGGCGCGAAGCTGGTACTCGCCACGGTGACGAGCGGCAAGGCGATGAGCGCCACGCTCGGCGGTCTCGGCCTGAACGGCAAGCTCGTGATGGTCGGCGTCTCCGAAGAGCCGGTCGAAGTGCCGATCACGCAATTCATCATGGGACGCAACTCGGTGCAAGGCTGGCCCTCCGGCACCTCGGCCGATTCGCAGGACACGCTCGCGTTCAGCGCGATGAGCGGCGTCAAGCCGATGATCGAGGAGTATCCGCTCGCGGAAGCGGCGCAGGCCTTCGACCGGATGATGAGCGGCCACGCGCGTTTCAGGGTGGTGCTAAAGACGGCCTGAGTCGGACAGGTAGACGCACTCCGTCCGGGACCAGACATTCGCGTGCATGAAAAACGAGGCGATATGCGGCGAGCAAAAGCTCGCCGCACCGGCTTCACTCAAACCAGATCGAACCGATCCAGATTCATCACCTTGACCCACGCGGCAACGAAGTCGCGCACGAACTTCTCCTTACCGTCCCCGCTCGCGTAGACCTCGCCCAGTGCGCGCAGCACCGAGTTCGAGCCGAACACCAGATCGACGCGCGTACCTGTCCACTTGACCTCGCCGGTCTTCGCGTCGCAGCCTTCGAACGTTTCCGCGGCGGCCGACATCGGCGTCCATTCCGTACCCATGTCCAGCAGATTGCGGAAGAAGTCGTTGGAGAGCGTTTCCGGCTCGTTCGTGAGGACACCGTGCGAGTCGCTGCCAGCGCCCACCTTCAGCACCCGCAGGCCGCCGATCAGCACCGTCATCTCGGGCGCCGTCAAGGTCAGCAATTGCGCCTTGTCGATCAGCAGCTTCTCGGCCTCCACCGGGAACTTGCCCTGCAGATAGTTGCGAAAGCCGTCGTGGACCGGCTCGAGCATCGCGACCGATTCGACGTCCGTCTGATCCTGTGACGCGTCCATGCGACCCGGCATGAACGGCACCGTCACTTGCTGGCCGGCGTTCTTCGCGGCCTGCTCGATGCCGGCGCCACCCGCCAGCACGATCAGGTCGGCGAGCGAGATCTTCTTGCCGCCGGACTGCGCATCGTTGAACTCGCTCTGGATGCGTTCGAGCACCTTCAGCACCTTCGCGAGCTCGGCGGGCTGATTGACGTCCCAGTCCTTCTGAGGGGCGAGCCGGATGCGCGCGCCGTTGGCGCCGCCGCGCTTGTCCGAACCACGGAACGTCGAGGCCGACGCCCATGCGGTCGTGACCAGCTGCGAGACCGACAGCCCGGACGCGAGGATCTTTTGCTTGAGCGCCGCGACATCCTCGTCGTCGACGAGCGGATGATCGACGGCCGGAATCGGATCCTGCCACAGCAGTTCTTCGCTCGGCACTTCCGGGCCGAGATAGCGGGCGCGCGGACCCATGTCTCGGTGCGTCAGCTTGAACCAGGCGCGCGCGAACGCGTCGGCGAACTCGTCGGGGTTGGCCATGAAGCGCCGCGCGATCTTTTCGTAGGCCGGGTCGAGGCGTAGCGACAGGTCGGTCGTCAGCATCGTCGGCAGCAGTGTTTTCGACGGGTCGTGCGCGTGCGGAATGGTGGCCTGCGCGTCCTTCGCGACCCACTGGTTCGCGCCCGCCGGGCTCTTCGTCAGCTCCCACTCGTGGCCGAACAGGTTCTCGAAGTAGCCCATGCCCCACTGTGTCGGCGTCGAGGTCCACGTGACCTCGATACCGCTCGTGATCGTGTCGCCGCCCTTGCCGGTGCCGAAGCTGTTGCGCCAGCCGAGCCCCTGGGCTTCGAGGCCGGCACTTTCCGGTTCGGGCCCGACGTTATCGGCGGGACCCGCGCCGTGGGTCTTGCCGAACGTGTGGCCGCCCGCGATCAGCGCGACGGTTTCCTCGTCGTTCATCGCCATGCGGGCGAAGGTCTCGCGGATGTCGACCGCCGCGGCAAGCGGATCGGGATTGCCGTCCGGGCCTTCCGGGTTCACGTAGATCAGCCCCATCTGCACCGCGCCGAGCGGGTTGTCGAGATCGCGCTTGCCCGAGTAGCGGCTGTGCTTGTTGTTCGGATCGTTGCTAAGTGCGAGCCAGCTCGTTTCCGCACCCCAGAACACGTCATTGTCCGGTTCCCACGTGTCCTCGCGGCCGCCGCCGAAACCAAAAGTCTCGAAGCCCATCGTTTCGAGCGCGACATTGCCGGTCAGGATCAGCAGATCAGCCCACGAAATTTTCTGGCCGTATTTCTGCTTGATCGGCCACAGCAACCGGCGCGCCTTGTCGAGGCTCACGTTGTCCGGCCAGCTATTGAGCGGCGCGAAACGCTGCTGACCGCGCCCTGCGCCGCCGCGGCCGTCGCCGATGCGGTAAGTGCCAGCGCTATGCCATGCCATACGGATAAACAGCGGCCCGTAGTGACCGAAGTCCGCGGGCCACCAGGGCTGCGAATCGGTCATCAGCGCAGAGAGGTCTTTCTTGAGTTCGGCGTAGTCGAGGCTCTTGAATGCCTCGGCGTAGTTGAAGTCCCCGTCGAGCGGATTGGAGCGGTTCGAATGCTGGTTGAGCAGGTCGAGGCGCAACTGCTTCGGCCACCAGTCCCGGTTGGTTGTCCCGCCGCCGGCGGTGTGGATGAACGGGCACTTTGCTTCGTTTGACATGCGTTATCTCCTTTGGAGGATGTCTCCGTTGTCGATCGGAGTCGGTGCTTCTGCACTTTTTCCAATCCCATGCAAGGTACTTGTTATGCGTTTGTCATGGTGTCAGGCTTCCGTGGCAATTTGACGATCGGAAAACCCGCCAACCGGCCGAGTGACTCGGCAGTGCACTCATATACTGTGATGACTGCTGCTTCGATTCATCGAGTTGAAATCCACGCTCGAGGGGAACGTGACCGGTGTCCGTGACGAATGACTGCGGTCGGTACGCCGCCCCTAAGCGACTATAGGCGAGCGCCATCTTCAATAGAATTGGAATCCGGCAATGCCGGCAATAGGCGGCGACTATAGCGAGACTGCGTCGAGGCTCGCGCGCGCACACCTCTTTTTGCGCCAGCCGCAGCCGACTGTGTGATAGGGTTTCGCGTTTCGTCCGCAACAGCCTGAGCGGAGCAGAATCACGCCAACCGGCGTGCGCCCGAGGAGTGTCCCGAACCGTGTCCAAAGCTGTGCCGAAAGCTGCCCCGAACGCTGAGCTCGTCACCGTCCAGCCCGTCGAATCGCTCGTCGTGCCTGAACTGCTCGATGGCCGCGACGGCACCAATCGCGGCGCGGCCGACAGCTCGCAGCTGTCGGCGCGCAACGATCTCGATGCGGTGCGCGCATGGCTCTCCAATTACGCCGACACCAAAACCACTTTCGACAACTACCGCAAGGAAGCCGAGCGCCTCCTGCTGTGGGCGGTCGTGCAGCTCGGCAAGCCGCTTTCGTCACTGACGCACGAGGATCTGCTGCTGTTCAAGGCGTTCATCGCCGATCCGCAGCCGGCCGCGCGTTGGGTGTCGGCGAACGGCGGCAAGTACGCGCGCAGCGACGCACGCTGGCGGCCGTTCAATGGGCCGCTGTCGCCAGCTAGCCAGCGCCAGGCGCTGATCATCCTGAACGCGATGTTCACGTGGCTCGTCAATGCCGGCTATCTGCGCGGAAATCCCATGGCGCTGCTGCGGCAGCGCGCGAAGCGCTCCGCACCGCGCGTCACGCGCTACCTGTCGACGTCGCTATGGGACGAAGTGAAGCTGTTCGTCGGGCAACTGCCCCAGGATACCGACGCGCAACGCGCGTATTACGCGCGTTGCCGCTGGCTAACCACCTTGTTCTATCTGCAAGGTATGCGCATTTCCGAAGTCGCCGGCGGGCAGATGGGCCAGTTCTTCAGACGGCTCGGCGCCGATGGTCAGGACCAGTGGTGGCTCGAAACGCTCGGCAAGGGCGACAAGGAGCGCATCGTGCCGGTGTCGGCCGAGCTGGTTCAGGAGCTGCGCAGCTACCGCACGTTGAACGGCCTCGCCGCGCTGCCGACCCGCGCCGAGGACACCCCGCTCGTGCTGCCGTTCAAGGGACGCAACCGCTGCTTGTCGCGCTCGGCGATTCACGACGCGATCAAGGGCATCTTCGCGGGCGCGGCTACATGGCTGCGCGCGCGCGGTCCCGAATTCGCCGATCGCGCCGACGAACTCGAGCGCGCATCGGCTCACTGGCTGCGGCATACGGCCGGTTCGCATCAGGCGGACGGCGGCGTCGATCTGCGCACGATCCGCGACAATCTCGGCCACGTCTCGCTGAACACGACCAGCCTTTACCTGCACACCGAGGACGACGCGCGGCATACCGAGACCGTTAATCGGCATCGGATGAACTGGGGCGATGCGAAGTCGAAAGTAGACAAGGCCGGTGGCAATTAAGCGCAAATCGGACGTCTGAGACGCGCCGGGATCCCGGCCGCCCCCCACACACCGCTCTCCCCCAACTCCCCGCCAATCCCACCCCCTTGCCCGCTAGAATTGCCGGCTTTGCCCGCGTCGGGCGCGCCGCAAGGCAAAATACGGGTTTTGCGCGCGCCGCACGCGCGGCCGAACCGGGGCACGAAGCGCCCGGGCCCGGCGAGGACCGCTCGTCCCTAACAGAGCAGATCAGGAGCCTTTATGAGCGATTCGAACCCATCCTTTCTCGGCCGGATTTCCCTGGCCGTCAGTACGTTTTTCAGCATTCTCGGCAATGGCGACTTCGCCGCCGACGTGCTGCGCCTGCGCAATGGCGAAAAGATCGGCGCGGCCCCGGCGGCCGCCCCCGCCGCCACAACGCCCGCGCCGGCCCCCGCACCACAACCGAAGCCGCAACCCGCGCCGGTGCTGAAAGAGGCAACCCCCGACGCCGCGCTGCAACTGCTCGGCCTGCTGCAACGCGACGCGCGCTTCATCGATTTCGTCGAGGAAGACATCAAGGGCTATAGCGACGCCGACATCGGCGCAGCCGCGCGTCTCGTGCACGAAGGCTGCCGCGCGACGCTGCGCGAGCACTTCACGATCCGCCCGGTGCGCGACGAAGCCGAAGGCAGCCGCGTGACGCTGCCCCAGGGCTTCGACGCGAGTTCGGTGCGCCTGACCGGCAACGTCGTCGGCAGCGCGCCGTTTAGCGGCAGCATCAGCCATCGCGGCTGGCGCGTCGACGACGTGCGTCTGCCCAAGCTCGCAGACGGCCATAACGCGAAGGTCATCGCACCGGCGGAGGTGGAGCTATGAGCGACGCACGCTATTCGATCGGCATCGACCTCGGCACTACGCACTGCGCGCTGTCCTACGTGGACACGCACGCGAGCGACGGCGAGAAAACCACCCAGGACGTGCTGCCGATCGCGCAGCTCACGGGCCCCGGCGCAATCAACAATCTGCCGTTGTTGCCGTCGTTCCTGTACCTGCCCCATCCCGACGAACTGGCCTCCGGCGATCTCTACCTGCCGTGGACCGGCCAACGCGAATTCGCGGTCGGCGAATTCGCGCGCAGCCGTGGCGCCGGCACGCCGATCCGGCTCGTGTCGAGCGCGAAGAGCTGGCTCTGTCATCCGGGCGTCGACCGTCGCGCGGGCATTCTGCCGAACGACGCGCCGCCCGAAGTCGCGCGCGTGTCGCCGCTCGAAAGCTCGGTGCGCTATCTGACGCACCTGCGCGAGGCGTGGGACCACGCGCATCCGGACGCGCCGTTCGGCGAGCAGGACGTCACGGTAACGATCCCGGCATCGTTCGACCCCGCCGCGCGCGAACTGACCGCGGAAGCCGCCGAGGCCGCCGGCTTCACGCGCATGACGCTGCTCGAAGAACCGCAGGCGGCGCTCTATAGCTGGATCCAGAAGAGCGGCGGCCAGTGGCGCAAGCAGGTCAAGGTCGGCGACATCATCCTCGTCGTCGACGTCGGCGGCGGCACGACCGACCTGTCGCTGATCGCGGTGATCGAGCGCGACGGCAATCTCGAACTGCATCGCGTCGCGGTCGGCGAGCACATCCTGCTCGGCGGCGACAACATGGATCTCGCGCTCGCGCACGTCGTCGCGCGCAAGCTCGCGGCACAGGGCACCCAGGCCGACGCGTGGCAACTGCGTGCGCTCACCTATGCGTGCCGCGCGGCAAAGGAGACGCTGCTTTCCGACCCCGCCACCGACACCGTGCCGCTCGTCGTGCCGAGCCGCGGCTCGAAGCTGATCGGCGGCTCGATCCGCACCGAGCTGACCCGCGCCGAACTCACGCAGACGATCCTCGACGGCTTCTTCCCGCCGGTCGACAGCGCCGCGCGTCCGGTGAGCCGCGCGCGGGCAGGTCTGACGCAGCTCGGTCTGCCGTATGCGCAGGATGCCGGTATCACGCGGCATCTGGCGGCGTTCCTCGGCCGTCAGGTCGGCGCGCTGGCCGAACTCGAAGGGCTGCGCGAGCACGTCGCGCCAAACGCAAGCTTCCTGCACCCGACCGCGGTGCTGTTCAACGGCGGCGTGTTCAAGTCGACGCTGCTGGTCGAGCGCATCATGGGCACGCTGAACGGCTGGCTCGCGGCCGAAGGTGTGGCACCCGCCCGTCTGCTCGAAGGCGCGGACCTCGATCTGGCGGTCGCACGCGGTGCGGCCTACTACGGCTACGTGCGACGCGGCCGCGGCGTGCGGATTCGCGGCGGCACCGCGCGTGCGTACTACATCGCGATCGAATCCGCGATGCCGGCGGTGCCGGGGCTCGAGCCTCCGGTGCAGGCGCTGTGCATCGCGCCGTTCGGCATGGAAGAAGGCACCGACGCCGAGTTGCCCGCGCAGGAGTTCGGGCTGGTCGTCGGTGAGCCGGTGCATTTCCGCTTCTTCGGCTCGTCCGTGCGTCGTCAGGATCAGGTCGGCACGCTGCTCGATTTCTGGGGCCCCGAGGAGCTGCAGGAGCTCGAGGAAATTCAGGCGACGCTGCCGGCGGCCGGCCGCATCGCCGGTGAAATCGTGCCGGTGAAGCTGCATGCGCGTGTGACCGAAACCGGCACGCTCGAACTGGAAGCCATCCCGCGCGGCTCCGACGAGCGCTGGAAAGTCGAATTCGACGTGCGCGGCAACGCGAATGCATGACTGACATGAAGCGGTACAGCGTCGGCATCGATCTCGGCACCAGCAACACGGTGCTCGCTTATGCGGAGGCCGGATCGCAGCAGATCCGCGTGTTCGAGATCGAGCAGCTGGTGAGCCCCGGCGAGGTCGCCGCGCGGCCGCTGTTGCCGTCGGTGCGCTATCAGGCGGCCGACGGCGAGCTGAGCGCGGCCGATCTGCAACTGCCGTGGTCCGCCGCAAGCGCGAGCGCGGGTCGAGGCAAGGACGCCGCGCAGCCGGTCGTGGTCGGCCGGCTCGCGCGGCTGCTCGGCGCGCAGGTGCCGGGGCGGCTCGTCGCGAGCGCGAAAAGCTGGCTGTCGCATGCGTCGGTCGATCGCGTCGCGCCGATCCTGCCGTGGGGCGCGCCCGACGAGGTCCGCAAGATTTCGCCGCTCGACGCGAGCGCGAGCTACCTCGCGCACGTACGCGCCGCGTGGAACCAGCACTTCCCGAAAGCCCCGCTCGAACAGCAGGACGTGGTGCTGACGGTGCCCGCTTCGTTCGACGAAGGCGCCCGCGCGTTGACCGTCGAAGCGGCGCGGCTCGCGGGCCTGCCGTCGCTGCGGCTGCTCGAGGAGCCGCAGGCCGCGTTCTACGACTGGCTGTTCCAGCATCGCGAGAAACTTGCCGACGCGCTCGCGGCGACCCGGCTCGTGCTGATCTGCGACGTCGGCGGCGGCACGACCGATCTGACGCTGATCGAAGTCAGCCTCACCGGCGACGGCGAGCCGCGCCTGACTCGCATCGGCGTCGGCAATCACCTGATGCTCGGCGGCGACAACATGGACCTCGCGCTCGCGCATCTGCTCGAGGTGCGGCTGCCGGGTGGCGCTGAAGGTGCCGCGGCCGGTGGGCAGACACCGCAGCGGCTGTCGGCGGCGAGCCTGTCGCAACTGGTCGAACGGTGCCGCGTCGCGAAGGAGCAACTGCTCGGTGCACAGGCACCGGAGTCGGCGTCGGTCACGCTGCTCGGCGCGGGCTCGAAGCTGATCGGTGGCGCGCGCTCCGCGCAGGTCACGCGCGACGAGGTCGAGAAGATCATCGTCGATGGTTTCTTTCCGCGGGTGGCCGCCGATGAGCGACCCGGACGGCCGCGCGGCGCGATCGTCGAATTCGGCCTGCCGTACGCGACCGATGCGGCGGTCACGCGGCATATCGCAGCGTTTCTCGAACGCTTCGCCGCGCAATCGCGCAAGGCCCTGGGCGCGGATTGCGGCTCAGCCGACGCGGCCGCCCTGCCCGTTCCCGATACGCTGCTGCTCAACGGCGGCGTATTCCGCGCCGACGCGCTGTCGCGGCGTCTCGCCGACACGCTCGGTGGCTGGCGCGGCGCGCCGCTCAACGTGCTGCACAACGACAACCCCGACGTCGCGGTCGCGCGTGGCGCGGTCGCCTATACGCTCGCGCGCGCGGGCTTCGCGCCGAAAATCGGCGGCGGTTCGCCGCGCAGCTATTTTCTGGTGCTCGACGAAACGCCGGCTGACAAAGACGACACCGAGCCGGAAGCGGCGCCGGTGCAACGCGGCATCTGCCTGCTGCCACGCGGCACCGAGGAAGGTCACGAGATCCTGATCGCCGATCGCACGTTCGCGCTGCGACTTGGGGCTCCGGTGCGGTTTCATCTGGTGTCGTCGAGCGCGGATACCGCCTACCAGCCCGGCGAGCTGGTCGATCTCACGGGCGGCGACTTCGTGCGCCTGCCACCGATCGCGACGATCGTGCAACCGCGCGAGGGCCATAGCGCACGCGAAACCGCGGTGCGCATCGCGACGTCGCTGACCGAGGTCGGCACGCTCGACGTGCATTGCATCGAACTCGACGAGCCGTCGCAACGCTGGCTGCTCGAATTCCAGTTGCGCCGCGACGATGCGCAAGTGAACCTGCCCGCCGATGGCGCGCAGCAACGCCACCCCGCGCTCGACCGCGCGCTCGAACTGATCGACCGCTGCTACGGCTCACGCGCGCAAAAGGTCGACCCGAAGGAAATCAAACGGCTGCGTGTGCAGCTCGAACATCTGCTCGGCCCGCGCGATAGCTGGGGCAGCGCGTTGCTGCGCGAACTGTTCGGCGCGCTGTGGGAACGCGCGCGCCGCCGGCGCCGCTCGGCGGATCACGAGAGGCTGTGGCTGAATCTGGCCGGCTATTGCGTGCGGCCCGGCTTCGGCTATCCACTCGACGAATGGCGCGTCGAGCAACTGTGGACGCTGTTCGACGACGGCATCCAGTACGTGACCGACAGCCAGGTATGGTCCGAATGGTGGACGCTGTGGCGTCGCGCGGCCGGCGGTCTTAACGAAGACGCGCAGTTGCGCGTGCTCGACGCGATGGACTATTTGCAGAAGGCCGCGCAATCGCGTCACAAGCTGCCGTTCGATGTCGCGAAGACCGGCTTCGCCGATATGGTTCGTCTGTCCGCATCGCTCGAACGGATTCCGGCCGAGCGCAAGATCGAACTCGGCGAGGCAGTGCTTGCGCGCCTGAAAAAGCCCGCTGAAAACCATCAGAGCTGGTGGGCGGTCGGCCGTATCGGTGCGCGACAGCCTTTCTATGGCAGCGCGCATAGCGTCGTGCCACCCGAGCGCGCCGCGCAATGGCTCGACGCGATCCTCGCGCTCGACTGGAAGAAGGTCGACCCCGCCGCGTTCGCGGCCGTGCAGATCGCCCGCATGACCGGCGACCGCTCACGCGATCTGCCCGAGGCGCTGCGCGCGAGCGTCGTGCGACGCCTCGAAGCGGCAAGCGCGCCGCGCGCGTGGATCACGATGGTCAGCGAAGTCGTCGCGCTCGATAACGCCGACGAAGGCCGCGTGTTCGGTGAATCGCTGCCGGTAGGGCTGAAGCTGATCGGCGGTTAAGGCGTTTTGCGAATGACGTCGCTGTGAAGGTGAAAATGAAAAAAACTACGGCGTCACGGGACCGTGGCAACAAACGCAAATCTTGTTTCCCTCCGGATCCCGGAAATACGCCCCGTAATAGTTCGGGTGATAGTGTGGCCGCAAGCCGGGAGGGCCTTCGCAAGAGCCGGAGTTTGCCAGCGCGCTAGCGTAGGCGTTATCGACTGAACGACGATCAGGCGCGAGCAACGCCACCATTTGACCGTTTCCGTGTTCTGCCGGGTTGCCATCATAGGGCCTGCCGATCAGGAAGAGCGGACGCGGCATACGCTCAGCCATCCAACCCGCCCACGCTTGATCGGGCTCACAAAACTTCAGTTTGTGTCCCAGCTCGCCCATGACGACCGAATAGAATTTGAAGGCACGGTCAAAGTCATTCACCCCCACGAATACGTGCGAAATCATCTTGAACTGTTCCTGTTCAGCCGCGATGTCTTTGCACGTTAGCACGGCAGAGTGACGTTCGGGATCGGCTATCACATCGAGGATCAACGGGTGCTATCGCGAACATTCGTCGCATGCGGCGAAAAAGGCCCTGCGTATAAGATGAATCAACACCTCGTTGCCGTTCGGAGCATTCATGAAGCCCGCCATCAAGATCGAATCACATCAAGTCGACACACCACCGCGCATCGCTCTGTGGGCGCTCGGATTCAGGCCTTTCTATCTGGCCGGCGCCCTGTTCGGCAGCATTGCCATGCTGCTCTGGCTCGGCGCGCTGGCAGGGTGGCCTCTGTTGGACTCCGCGTCGTACATGTCGGGAACGCTGTGGCACGTCCACGAAATGATCTTTGGATTTGGCGCCGCAATCGTCGTGGGATTTCTGCTGACGGCGGTTCGTGCGTGGACCAGCACGAATCCCGCCCGTGGCGCCGGTCTCGCAGCGCTATGGCTCCTTTGGCTGGCGGGCCGGATCATGATGTGGCGCGGTTCGAGTCCGCTCGGCGCCCTCGTGGACGTGGCGTTTCTACCCATCGTTGCGCTGGTTCTGCTGCGCGTGCTCCTAACGGCGAAGAACCGTCACAACATCTTTCTGCCGGTCGCGGTCGGCTTGCTCGCGCTTCTCAACGTCCTCTTCCATGCCTGGGCAAGCCATGCTCACGGCGACTGGGCGCTGCGCAGCGCGTGGCTCGCGGTCGGTATGCTCGTGCTGTTCGTGACGATCATCGGCGGGCGCATCATTCCTTCGTTCACCGCCAATGCCGTTCCGGGTTTTAGCGCGAAGCGCTGGCGTTTCGTCGAAGCGACCGTCATGCCGGCGACGCTGCTCGCGTTTGTGCTGGACTCGCTCGATGCGCCGTCGGCGGCAATCGTTGCCGCCTGCGTTGCAGCGGCGGCCATTCACGGGCTTCGCCTCGGCGGATGGCGATCGTGGCGCGTCGGCAATCGCCCCATCCTCCTGATCCTGCATATCGCCTATGCGGGGATTCCGGCGGGCTTCGTCATGCTGGCACTCGCCGCGCTCGGTGTCGCTCCGCATTCGGTCGCGATTCATACGTTCACCGTTGGCGTCATCGGATGCGCGATCATCGCCATGATCACGCGCACCGCGCGCGGCCATACCGGGCGCGAGCTCGTGGCCGGTCGGATCGAACTCGCCTGCTACGGCCTCTTCATTCTGGCGACGTTGATCCGCGTACTCGGCCCATGGCTCTCGCCGCAGTTCACGATGGCCTGGATCTACGCATCCGGCCTATGCTGGGCGGCCGCGCTGCTTCTCTATTGCGTTCGATACGCGGCGTGGCTTGTTCTTGCCCGAGCCGATGGCAAGCCAGGCTGAAGTCCGCAGCTTCCTTGAAGCGTTCAGAAGTGCACCATGATTTTCAACGCTTTTTACCCTCAACTCTTATATAAGACATAAGACATTTGACCTGACACTGGTATTGCAATTAAAATCGCGACCAAAGCAGTGCCCGGCACAGCCTTGGAGTGCCTTGGAAGCCTTCCCCTGAAACGCAAATACCAGCAGGTCCCCCATGCTTGAAAACTTTCGCGCACACGTGGCCGCCCGCGCCGCGCTCGGCATTCCTCCCCTCCCGCTGACGGCTCAGCAGACCGCCGAGCTGGTGGAACTCCTGACGAATCCGCCCGCCGGCGAAGAGCAGACCCTGCTCGAGCTGATCACGCACCGCGTGCCTGCCGGCGTGGACGAAGCCGCCCGCGTGAAGGCCGGCTTCCTCGCCGCCGTGGCCAAAGGCGAGACCGCCTGCGCGCTGATCCCGCGCGCTCGCGCCACCGAACTGCTCGGCACGATGCTGGGCGGCTACAACATCCAGCCGCTGATCGAGCTGCTGTCGGACGCCGAAGTGGGCACGGTGGCCGCCGACGCGCTGAAGAAAACCCTGCTGATGTTCGACCAGTTCCACGACGTCAAGGAACTGGCTGACAAGGGCAACGCCAACGCCCAGGCCGTGATGCAAAGCTGGGCCGACGCCGAATGGTTCACCAGCCGTCCGGAAGTGCCGCAAAGCCTGACCATCACCGTCTTCAAGGTGACGGGCGAAACCAACACCGACGACCTGTCGCCGGCCCCGGATGCCACCACCCGTCCGGACATTCCGATGCACGCGCTGGCGATGCTGAAGAACGCCCGTCCCGGCATCACCCCGGAAGAAGACGGCAAGCGTGGCCCGGTCAAGTTCATCGAGTCGTTGAAGGAAAAAGGCCACCTGGTCGCGTACGTGGGCGACGTGGTCGGCACCGGCTCCTCGCGCAAGTCGGCCACCAACTCGGTGCTGTGGTTCACCGGTGAAGACATCCCCTTCATCCCGAACAAGCGCTTCGGCGGCGTGTGCCTCGGCGGCAAGATCGCCCCGATCTTCTACAACACGATGGAAGACGCCGGCGCCCTGCCGATCGAACTCGACGTGTCGCAGATGGAAATGGGCGACGTGGTCGAACTGCGCCCGTACGAAGGCAAGGCGCTCAAGAACGGCGAAGTGATCGCCGAGTTCCAGGTCAAGTCCGACGTGCTGTTCGATGAAGTGCGCGCCGGCGGCCGCATTCCGCTGATCATTGGCCGCGGCTTGACCGCCAAGGCGCGTGAAGCGCTGGGTCTCGCCCCGTCGACCCTGTTCCGCCTGCCGCAGCAGCCGGCCAACAGCGGTAAGGGCTTCTCGCTGGCCCAGAAGATGGTCGGCCGCGCCTGCGGTCTGCCGGAAGGCCAGGGCGTCCGTCCGGGCACGTACTGCGAACCGAAGATGACCTCGGTCGGCTCGCAGGACACGACGGGCCCGATGACCCGCGACGAACTCAAGGACCTGGCATGCCTCGGCTTCTCGGCCGACCTCGTGATGCAATCGTTCTGCCACACCGCCGCTTATCCGAAGCCGGTGGACGTGAAGACCCACCAGACCCTGCCGAACTTCATCAGCAACCGTGGCGGCATCGCGCTGCGCCCGGGCGACGGCGTGATCCACTCGTGGCTGAACCGCATGCTGCTGCCCGACACCGTGGGCACCGGCGGCGACTCGCACACGCGCTTCCCGATCGGCATCAGCTTCCCGGCCGGTTCGGGCCTGGTCGCCTTTGCCGCTGCTACCGGCACGATGCCGCTGGACATGCCGGAATCGGTGCTCGTGCGCTTCAAGGGCAAGATGCAGCCGGGCGTGACCCTGCGTGACCTCGTCAACGCAATCCCGCTGTATGCGATCAAGCAAGGCACGCTGACGGTTGCCAAGCAAGGCAAGAAGAACATTTTCTCGGGCCGTATTCTCGAAATCGAAGGCCTGCCCGACCTGAAGGTCGAGCAAGCGTTCGAACTGTCGGATGCTTCCGCCGAGCGTTCGGCCGCTGGTTGCACGGTGCACCTGAACAAGGAACCGATCATCGAATACCTCAACAGCAACGTCACGCTGCTGAAGTGGATGATCGCCCAGGGCTATCAGGACCCGCGCAGCCTGCAGCGCCGCATCAAGGCGATGGAGCAGTGGCTGGCCGACCCGCAACTGCTGTCGCCGGATGCGGACGCCGAGTACGCAGCCGTCATCGAGATCGATCTGGCCGATATCCACGAGCCGATCGTGGCCTGCCCGAACGATCCGGACGACGTGAAGACGCTGTCTGATGTCGCCGGCGCCAAGATCGACGAAGTGTTCATCGGTTCGTGCATGACCAACATCGGTCACTTCCGCGCCGCGTCGAAGCTGCTGGAAGGCAAGCGCGACATTCCGGTCAAGCTGTGGGTGGCCCCGCCGACCAAGATGGATCAGAAGCAGCTGACCGAGGAAGGCCACTACGGCGTCTTCGGCACGGCCGGTGCCCGTACCGAAATGCCGGGCTGCTCGCTGTGCATGGGCAACCAGGCGCAGGTGCGCGAAGGCGCGACGGTCATGTCGACCTCGACCCGTAACTTCCCGAACCGCCTGGGCAAGAACACGAACGTGTACCTCGGCTCGGCGGAACTGGCCGCGATCTGCTCGCGTCTGGGCAAGATCCCGACCCGCGAAGAGTACATGGCCGATATGGGCGTGCTCAGCGCCAACGGCGACAAGATCTACCAATACATGAACTTCGACCAGATCGAGGACTTCAAGGAAGTGGCTGACACCGTCGCGATGTAAGCGTGCTGATGGGCTACGGCGTGTTGTTCTCGCCGTAGCGCCACGAAATGGCGCCGCAGGCTGAACGTCTGCGGCGCTTTTTTTTGGGGTGCGGCACCAGAGTGGGCCAAAAGACCGTTCGCGCCCGCCCCTCAGGATGACTGAAGATCGAGCGCTATCGACGTCATCGCCAGCGCCAACTACGCCATCGTCACGCGATTGCGTCCATTGTGTTTCGAGCGATACAACGCCCGATCCGCGCTCGCGAAACCGTCGCGATGCGCGGGCCGCGACAGATCGCTGATACGCGTGAGCGATGCGCCGACGCTGACCGTCACCACGCCAAGCGGCGACGCGCGATGCTCGATCGCGAGGTCCGCCACGCCCTGGCGCAGCGTTTCGAGCGTGTCTTCGAGCACCGCCGGCTGCGCTTCGAGCACGAGCAGCCCGAACTCCTCGCCGCCCATGCGCCCGACCACGATGCGCTCGCTGTCGACGGCGGCCTGCATCACCGATGCGACCATGCGCAGACAATGATCGCCGGCCTGATGACCGTAGGTATCGTTGTACTGCTTGAACCAGTCGACGTCGACGACCGCGGAGCCCATCACATCGCCGTCGCGCGCCTCCTTCCAGCGGCGCGCGATGCTTTCGAGCAGAAAACGCCGGTTGTACAGTTGCGTGAGCGGATCGATCGCGGTGGCCGTGCGCATCTTCAGATCGTTTTCGATCATCGCCCGCAGGTGATGGAACACGCCGCGCTGGCCCGCATCGAGCCGGCCCGGCGCCGGGTCCATCGCACACAGCGCACCGACGATCTCGCCGTTCGGCGCGCGCAACGCGATCGCCGCGTAAAAGCGCACGAACGGATGACGCTTGACCAGCATGCATTCGCCAAAGCGGCTGTCATTGCGCGTATCCTCGATCACGAACAGATCGGCATCGCGCACCGCGTAGTCGGCGAGCGAACGAGCCCGAGTAACGAGCGGCATCGTCATGCCGACCTCGGCGCGATAGTGCTGGTGCTCCTCGTCGAGCAACACGATCGCGGTAATCGCCGCGCCGGTCACGCTCTTCAGAATCTCCGCCGCGTGCGTGAAGCACTCGCGCATCACCTGATCGTCGTGCAATAGCCACTCGATGACCGAAGATTCCACTTCGGGTTCGCCGCTGGCGGGCGAGTCGACTGGCATCCGGCTAGCGAGCCGATCGTTACGGTGAGCGAGTTGCACGGCGGTGTTCCAGAATGGGCTTAGCTTATGTCAACGGCTTAGGCGCGCAAAACTTGAGCACGGAAAATGGGGTCGTGTGACAGCGCCGCAGCCCAGCCGTCCGCCCAAAAGAAATGGGCCGGCTCTTGCGAGCCGGCCCATCGATTGATGCGACGTTCAGGTGAACGAACGTGCAGTCTTACTCCTTGTCGCCCTTCAGCTGCGGCAGCGCCGCCGCCTCGTTCGACGACAGCAGCCCCACCTGCGAGTAGATGCGCAGCTTGTCGCGCGTGTCGTTGATGTCGAGGTTGCGCATCGTCAGCTGACCGATACGGTCACGCGGCGAGAACGTCGAGGCGACCTTTTCCATCGACAGACGCTCGGGCTGATACGTGAGATTCGGCGACTTCGTGCTGAGGATCGAGTAGTCGTTGCCGCGGCGCAGCTCGACGCTCACTTCGCCCGTGACCGCGCGCGCGACCCAGCGCTGCGCGGTTTCGCGCAGCATGATCGCCTGCGGATCGAACCAGCGGCCCTGGTACAGCAGACGGCCGAGGCGGCGGCCGTTCTCGCGGAACTGCTCGATCGTGTCTTCGTTGTGGATGCCGGTGACGAGACGCTCGTAGGCGATATTGAGCAGCGCGAGGCCCGGGGCTTCATAGATGCCGCGGCTTTTCGCCTCGATGATGCGGTTCTCGATCTGGTCGCTCATGCCGAGACCGTGACGGCCGCCGATACGGTTCGCTTCGAGCAGCAGATCGACCGCGTTCGGGAACGTCTGGCCGTTCAGCGCGACCGGCTGGCCTTCCTCGAAGCGGATCGTGATCTCTTCCTTCGCGATCTGCACGTCGTCGCGCCAGAACGCGACGCCCATGATCGGGTTCACGATCTTGATGCCGGACTCCAGGCTTTCGAGATCCTTCGCTTCGTGGGTCGCGCCGAGCAGGTTCGAGTCGGTCGAATACGCTTTTTCAGCCGACATCTTGTAGTCGAAGCCCGACTGGCGCATGAACTCCGACATTTCCGTGCGGCCGCCGAGTTCGTCGATGAACAGCTGGTCGAGCCACGGCTTGTAGATCTTCAGGTCCGGATTCACGAGCAGACCGTAGCGGTAGAAGCGCTCGATGTCGTTGCCCTTGTACGTACTGCCGTCGCCCCAGATGTTGACGCCGTCTTCCTTCATCGCGGCGACGAGCATCGTGCCCGTCACGGCGCGGCCGATCGGCGTCGTATTGAAGTAGGTGACGCCCGCCGTCGAGATATGGAACGCGCCGCTCTGCAGCGCCGCGATGCCTTCCGCGACCAGCTGCGCGCGGCAGTCGATCAGGCGCGCGCCTTCGGCGCCATATTGCGTGGCGCGACGCGGGATCGAATCGTAATCGTCTTCGTCGGGTTGGCCGAGGTTGGCCGTGTAGGCGTATGGCACGGCGCCCTTCTTGCGCATCCAGTGCAGCGCGGCGCTGGTGTCGAGGCCGCCAGAAAACGCGATACCGACCTTCTGGCCGATCGGAAGACTTTCAAGGATTGTACTCATAAGCAGTAGCGTTAAACTCGACGTACGGGGAGATTTGGGGTAACAGCTGAGTATCGGGCAAGCCTGGCGATCAGGCAAGTTACGCGGGAGTATACCGTGAACCGCCTTGCAGCCTTGGATTTTGCCGGCTGGCGCGGCCTTGCGCCGCGACATCGCCGTGCCGGATTCGCGGTTTAATTCACGCTTTATTTGTCCTGACAGGGACCGATTTATTATCGACTACGCGTACCATCGCGCATTGCGCCACCGCCTGGCCGCCACAACAAAAACGTTTTTCGCATTCAGATGATCAATCTTTTTCAGGCCATGCAGGCCTTCGTCAAGGTCGCCGATGTCGGCAGCTTCGCGCAGGCCGCCGCGCAATTGAACGTGTCGACGTCGGTCGTCACGCGCCATGTGTCGAGCCTCGAGCAGCATCTCGGCATTCGCCTGTTTCAGCGCACCACGCGCAAGGTCGTGCTGACCGAGGCGGGCGCGCAATACGCGGACGGCTGCCGCGTGCTGTTCGCCGAGCTGGAGGAAGTGGAGTCGCGCGCGACCACGGCGTCGCGCGAAGTGGCCGGCGATCTGCGCATCGTCGCGCTCGGCAGTTTTTCGCTGTTTCGGCTGACGCCGCTGTTCGCCGAATATCAGGCGCGCTTTCCGCAGGTGAACCTGCGCGTCACGCTGACCGAAAAACGAGTCGATCTCCTCGAAGGCGGCTTCGATGTCGGCATCGTGACCGAGCATATGATCCGCTCGGAGTCGCTGGTGGTGCGGCGTCTGATCAACTCGCACGTGGTGCCGGTGGCGGCGGCTGCGTATCTTGCGCAGGCCGGTCATCCGCAAACGCCCGCCGAGCTGGCGGGGCATCGATTGATCGGCGCGCCGTTCGACACGACCGGCCCGATGTGGATCTTCCGCAAGGGCGATGGCGACGACGGCGAGAGCATCGCGATCGATGCTTCGTTCACGGTCAACAGCATGATCATGCAGAAGCAGGCCGCGCTCGGCGCAATGGGCATCGCGCTGCTGCCGCTCGAAATGGTCGAGGACGAGCTGCGTGCCGGCACGCTGGTGCGCGTGCTCGACGCCTATACGGTGCTCAATGGCGACGTGGCGGTGTCGCTGGTGTATCCGAGCCGCGAGTTCGTGCCGCGCAAGGTGCGCGAGTTTATCGATCTCGCGGTCGGCTTCTTCAAGTGACGCCGGGCGACGCTATCGGCTTGACGCGTCAGGGCCGCTCGCCGCGCGCAAGCCGCGCGTCGATCTCGTACACCACCGGCATCAGATCCGCGACGCTGTCGATCACGTAATGCGCGCCCGCCGCCTTCAGCCTGGCCGTAGCGGCGTTGCGGCGCGCGGCGAATTCGTCGGCCGGTAGCGCCTTCACCTCGGCCTCGCTCATGCCGAACGCGTTGCCGCTCACCGCGACGCCAACCGCCCACGTGCCGCCGTTGATGCCCTCTTCGATGCCGACCTCGGTGTCGTCGACCTTGATCGCCTCTCTCGCGCGCCACACGCCGAGCAGCGGCAGCGTCCGGTAGATCATGTACGGCGACGGCCGCCCTTCCGGCGTATCGCCGGTACACACGATGCTGTCCGGCGAAAAGCCCTGCGCGGCCGCGCCCGGCACGATTTCGTCGATGATCTCGCGGGTATAGCCGGTCGTCGTGCCGATGCGGACGTGGTCCTGACGCAACGCGCTCGCGACCTCGGCGACGCCCGGAATCACCGCGCTATAGCTCGCAGCGACCGCGATGTTCTTCGGCACGAACACGTCGTACACGGCGTCGATATCGGCGTCGGTCGGCGCGTGGCCGTGGCGCTCGGCCCACGCTTGGGCGACGCGCGGCAGCGCCATCAGCGCCGCGATATGCGGCCGCTTGGCCATGCCCATCGGACCGCGCGCTTCGTCGATCGTGATCGGCACGCCGAACTGCTCGAAGGTCTCGACGAACGCGGCCATCGGCGCGCGTGAACCGTAATCGACCACCGTACCGGCCCAATCGAAAATCACTGCCTTCACGTGTTTCATCTGCTTCGATCCTCTGGAATCTGAATGTATTGGCGCTGCTGCGACGGGTCAGGCTGCCTACGCGAGCGCCTTGCGTTCGTCGAGCGCGGCGGGGGGCGGCGCCGCGTGCGTGACGCCCATGGTCCGCAGCGCTTGCGCGCAGGCATCGACCACGCGACGCATCACGTGCTCGTCGACCTGGCCGATGCAGCCGATGCGGAAACTGTCGACCACCGTCAGCTTGCCCGGATAGATGATGAAACCCTGCGCCTTCATCAGTTCATAGAACCGCTCGAACTCGAACGATGGATGCGCCGGCGAGAAAAACGTCACGATGATCGGCGAGCGCCAGCGCGCGTTGAGCAACGGCTCGAAGCCGAGTTCCTGCATGCCCGCGACCAGTACATCGCGATTGTTCGCATAGCGCTCGAGCCTCGCCGGCTGCCCGCCTTCGAGCCTGAAAAGACGCAGAGCCTCGATGAACGCGGCCACCGTATGGGTGGGCGGCGTGAAGCGCCACTGGCCAGTGCGATTCATGACGTCCCATTGATCGTACAGATCGAGCGCGAGCGAATGGCTGCGGCCCTTCGCTTCGCAGAGCGCGCTCTTGCGGGCGATCACGAAGCCGAAGCCCGGCACGCCCTCGATGCACTTGTTCGCCGACGAGACGAACGCCTCGCACGCAATCTCTCGCACGTCGAGCGGCACCGCGCCGAAGGCGCTCATCGAATCGATCAGCAGCTTGCGACCGTGCCTCGCGACCGCGGCGGCGATTTCGTCGAGCGGATTGAGGATGCCCGAGCTCGTTTCACAATGGATCGCGACCACGTGCGTGATCGACGGATCGGCGGCGAGCATGCGCTCCACTTCGGCGCCGCGCGGCGGCAGGTAATCACCCTTGTCGAGCAGCGTGCAGGCGCGGCCGAGGTAGGCGAGCGTCGTTGCCGCGCGCTTGCCGTACGCACCGTTCGCGAGCACGAGCGCGTGGCCGTCGCGCGGAATCAGGCTGCCGAGCATCGCTTCGACGCAATAGCTGCCGCTGCCCTGCAGCGGCACGCAGTCGTAGTCGCCGGCGGTGTCGCCTGCGATCTCGAGCAGGCTCGCGCGCAACTGCGCGGTCATCGCGCGGAAGTCGCCGTCCCACGAGCCCCAGTCGCGCAGCATCGCTTCCTTGGTCGACAGCGCCGTGGTCAACGGACCCGGCGTCAGCAGATAAGGCTCGCCGCCCGCCGGCGCGGCGCAGGGTGTCGTGCAACGGGTGACCGATGTTGCCGCGGCTGCAACGGCCGATGCCGCCGCCGAACCGCCGATCGCGCTTTCCATGTGCGGAACTCCGATATCGCTAATGTCGATACCTCACACGGTACAGAAAATCTGTCCATCGGTAAAATCGATATAATCGATGACAGTATCGCAAAAACTTATTCAACGGCGGAGCACACGTGCAATACGCGCAATTGCGGGCGTTTCATGCGGTCGCTGAACACGGCGGCTTTTCGAAAGCGGCGCAGGCGTTGTCGCTGACGCAGCCGGCGGTGTCGGATCACGTGCGGCGGCTCGAGCAGGATTACGGCGTCAAACTGTTCGAGCGCGGGCCGCGCGGCGTCGAGACGACCGAGCTCGGCCTGCGCCTCTTCAGTGTGACGCGGCATATGCTCAGTTGCGAGCGCGACGCGCGCCAGTTGCTCGAATCGGCAGGCGGGCTAGAGTCGGGTTCGCTATCGCTTGCGGCCGATGCGCCCGATCTCGCCGTCGCGCTGATCGGCGCGTTTCGCCAGCGGCATCCGGGCATCGTCGTCACGCTGTCGATCGCCAATGCGGCCGAGTGCATGCAGCGGGTGCTGTCGAGCGCGGTCGACGCGGCGATCACCGCCGCGCCGCAGGTGCATAGCCGGTTGCAGTCGCGTGTGCTGCGGCGCGACCCGCTCGTCGCGATGGTGCCGCTCAGCTACCCGGCCGCGAAGAAGCGCCGGCTCAGCTACGCGGAGCTCGTGAAGCAGCCGATGATTTTTCGCGAGCCGCAATCGGTCACCCAGCAGCTGCTCGAAACCGAGCTCGTGCGCGAGTCGTTGCAGGTGGAGCCGGTGCTTTACGTGGATGGCCGCGAGGCGCTGGAGGAAGCGGTCGCGCAAGGGATGGGCGTCGGTGTGATCGCGCGCGCGGAGTTCAAGGAGTCGCGGCGTATCCGGATGGTGCCGCTGCTGGATTGCCGGGTGCAGATGATCGAATCGCTGACCCGCCTCACCGAGCGGCCGGGGTCGAATCTGCTCGACGCGTTGTTTGCGGTGGAGTTGCCGGGAGCGGAACTGGGGGGCGCGAGCGGTGAAGTCCAAGGCACCTAGCTCGCGCGCCGTCGCAACGCGGCGCGGCCTTCGTGTTACCGGCCGCGCCGCCTGCTATCGCACTCGAACTTTTGCACGGGTTGCCAGAGGCGTCGGCAACCCCGTCAGACTCAGCGCGACCCGCCGCTCGCGATCAGGCTCTCGCCCGTCAGCCAGCGTGCATCGTCCGAGGCGAGGAACGCGACGACATCCGCGATATCGTCGGGTTGGCCGATCCGGCCGAGCGGCGTCGTGCTGATGGCGTACTGTTCGAAGTCCGAACCGATCACGCCGGCGCTGTGAACACCCTCGGTCTCGACCATGCCCGGGTTCACCGAATTCACGCGGATCTTGCGCGGACCGAGTTCCTTCGCAAGCACGCCGGTGATCGCATCGACCGCGCCCTTGGTCGCGGAGTAGACCGCGGTGGTCGGCGGCGTAATGCGGGTCACGACCGAGCTCACGTTGACAATGCTGGCGCCTTCGCCCAGATGCTTGACCGCCGCCTGCGTCACGAGCAGCAGCCCGAGCACGTTGATATCGAAGTGCTTATGGAAATGCGCTTCGGTGATCTCTTCGATCGCCGCGAATTCATAGACACCCGAGTTGTTGACGAGAACATCGAGCCGGCCATAGGTTTCGATCGCCGCATCGATGATGCCCTTCGCTTCCGCGGCCTTCGACACGTCGCCGCCGACCGCGACCGCCTTGCCGCCCGCCGCGGTGATATCGGCCACCACCTTTTCAGCGCCCGCCCGGCTCGACGCATAGTTCACCACGACCGACGCGCCCTGCGCGGCCAATGCTTTCGCAATCGCCGCACCGATGCCCTTGGATGCACCCGTTACAACCGCTACCTTGCCTGTGAGCTTGCTCATGATCGTGTCCTTGAAAGGGTTCGCGCCGGCGTGCCTCGCGAGGAGCCGCGAGGTCCACGCTGCGATCGCTGGAACCGCAGTGGCGCTGTCACTGGACATGAATGTAGGCATCTGGCCGCGCGGGATAAAGCGGCTTGCGACGAATTAATACGCCGGTTCCGACGAACAATCGATAAAAGGCATTCGTACGGCATCCGGCGGCCATTGAATGGCTCTATTGCTATCATTCGTTGCCCTCGCGCAGCGCCACAGCGGGCACCGTACCGGACCAACGCAATACCGATCACCGACGCATCACACCTCAGGGGCACGCATGGAATTTCGCCAACTTCGCTACTTCATCGCGGTCGCCGAGGAGATGAACATCACGCGGGCGGCCAATCGTCTGCACATGACGCAGCCGCCGCTGTCGCGACAGATACAGCAGATCGAGGAAAGCGTCGGCCTGCCGCTGTTCGAGCGCGGCTCGCGGCCGCTGCGGCTCACCGAAGCCGGCCGTATTTTCTACACCCAGGCGAAACGGCTGATCGACGAAGCCGAGGAGCTTGCGCCGCTCACGCGCCGGCTCGCCCAACTCGCGGAGCGCATCGTGATCGGCTTCGTGCCATCGACGCTGTATGGTGCGCTGCCCGCGGTGATCCGTTCGTTTCGCGAGGCCGCTCCCCATATCGAGCTGTCGCTGATCGAGATGTTCACGATCGAGCAGCTGGCCGCGTTGAAGGGCGGCCGCATCGACGTCGGCTTTGGCCGGCTGCGCTTCGACGATGCACAGCTCGCGCGCGAAGTGCTGGTCGAGGAACGGATGATCGCCGCGTTGCCGCAGGACCATCCGCTTGCGCGGCAGAAGAAGCCGCTCACGCTCGCGGCGCTCGCCGAGGAAACGCTGATCGTCTATCCGAGCACGCCGCGGCCGAGCTATGCGGACCAACAGATCTCGGCGATGCACGATCAGGCGCTGGAGCCGAAGGCGATCCATGAAGTGAGGGAATTGCAGACCGCGTTGGGTCTGGTCGCCGCGCAAGTCGGCGTGTGTCTCGTGCCGGAGAGCGTCGAAGGCTTGCGCGCGCATGGCGTGGCCTACCGGCCGATTCCGTCGGCCAACGCGGCCTCGCCGATCATCATGAGCCGGCGCCTGCAGGACGAATCGCCCGCGACGACTCTGATGTGCTCGCTCGCGCGGCAGTTGTTCAGGCGGGTTTGAGCGGCGCCCGCGCGAGCACGGCGGCACCCCGCCCTACTTCACATCAAACCCGTAATCCCCGTGCGTCCGATGCCCATCCGACGCCACCGCGACCCAGTGCACGGTGTAGTGGCCGGCCGTGAGGGTCGGCAGTGGCACCGTCATCACCGCGGGCCGCTGCGCATCGACTGAGGACTTCTGCGCGCTGACCTGCTTGCCGCTCGCATCGCTGACGGTGAGCGAGCTGAACGCCGGCTCAAGCGGCCCGTCGAAGGTCAGCTTGACCTGCGCGGGCGCGGCCACCGATGCGCCCGCGCCCGGCTCCTGCTTCTGTGGAAATACATGCGCGAACGCCGCGCTCGCGAGCGTGAGACCGGCGAAGAGTGCCGCCGCGCGCATCGCGTGATTTCTGAAGATCGTGTTCATCATCATGTTCCTTACTGGAAGAGCGGCTTGCCGAGCGTGGTAGGCGCGATATCGTCGAAGAACAGATGCACCTGCATCAGAATGCCGACATGCGAGCCGCTCGCGCGGTTGATCGGAATCTGCGCCTCGACGCCGAACTGTCCGTAGCGATTGATCCAGATGAAACCCGGATTGACCGTGCCGGTCGTCTGCCCCTGGCTGCGCGACAGCGGAATCTCGACGAGCGGAATCAGGTTCGCGAACGGCTGCGGCAGACCCGCGTCGTGCACGTGCTGCTGCAGATACGGCAGGCTGTACTGCACGGTGAAGCCGTAGTTGAACGCGTTCGGCTGACCCGCGCCGGTGGTCAGCGCGGTGGCCGCCTCGGCTGTGATCGCGAGCGGGCGCAGATACGCGAGCGAATCGGGCAGATCGCCCATGCCCTTGCCGAGGTAGACGGTCGGCGAGATCGTCGAGAAGTTGTCGGCGATCGCGCGGCTGCCGGTACCGCCAAGCTCCGCATTGACGCCGATCGACGTCATCAGCTCATGCGGCTCGTTCACGTACAGCAGGTACTTGAGGCCGACGCCGAAATTGTTGAAGCCGGCCGCGCGCGGGTTGTTCTGCATCTGATAGGCGCCGTCGATCGACACCGCGAGGCGCGGCGTGATCAGCTTGTCGTACTCGAAGCTGAAGGTGTTGATGCTCTGGTCGCCGTTGTCGCCAGGCACGCGCTGATGGCCGTACTCGAAGTTGGCTTCGTCGCCGACGCCGGGGTCGTCGACCGCGAGCGTCGAGGGGAACACGCGGTCGCCCGCGATCGCGTGCGCCTGTGCGATGGACGGTGCTGCGAACAGGCCGGCCAGGCCGCACGCGGCGTAAGCGGTGTAGGCGACATAGGTGGCGGCCGCGACGAGCGGCGCCGCGCGCGGCGGACGGCCTTTGCGCGTTGAGGGTGTGTGCATGAGTGCATCCTGTCTGATCGGTTGTGACATCGCCGGCGCACGCCGTCGAATGGACGCGCGCAAGCATGTGCGATACGGGTTAGCGCATCGCGTCATACGTGATTCGAATCAGGAAGCGGAAGGCGGAGCGCGCGGCTGCGCAAAGGTCAGAGGTTCGACGCGGCGCACGCTATCAAAGCGCGTCGCGGCAGTATGTTGTAGCGCACGGACCGCGGCGACGAACAGCATGCCGACGCTCGGCATCACCGGCAGATGCGCGAGCAGGCTGCAATAGCCGCAGGCGTCGCTGGACATCTGCGCGTGCTTGCTAGCGGGATGGTCGGCGGCGTCGGACTCGTCGGAGGGGTTGGCGGCGGCCTGGGTGGCGTCGGGCGTGTCGTCCGGCATTTGCATGCCCGGCATCGACGCGATGTCGTCCATCGATGCCATCTGGCAATGCTCGCCCGGCAGCGCGTCGGCGTGATAATGGGCGGCAAGCGTCTGCGAGATCGTCGGCGCGAGCGTCGTCATCAGGATCGCAAGCAATCC
This sequence comes from Paraburkholderia sp. HP33-1, assembly GCF_021390595.1. NCBI lineage: Bacteria > Pseudomonadati > Pseudomonadota > Betaproteobacteria > Burkholderiales > Burkholderiaceae > Paraburkholderia > Paraburkholderia sp. HP33-1. The sequence continues at coordinate 1,841,667 of NZ_JAJEJR010000001.1, forward strand.
GAGCCAGCTGCCGACTTTCCTGTGCCAACGTTTAGACATGCGCCCTGCGCCACGCCGCGAGTTTTTTAGTCCGCTACTGGCAGACTGGGATTTGCGGCAAATTATGCCACTCGCGTCATTTTTCCGGTAAACCGCCAACGGCAAAACCGCCCCGCGCAGGCGACAATGCGTGATCCCGGCTTATGGCACGGAGACTTCATGAAAGCGCAGCGTCCGCATCCTCCGCACTTTCCTGGCGAACCTACGCGCGCCGAATGGCGCGACCATCTGCTGCCCTACTTCATCACGGCGCTGCTGATCGCGTTCGCGGTCGTGCTGATCGTCTGGATCGCCAATCCGGCGCCGCCGCACACGATCACGATCAGCGCCGGCCCACGCGACAGCTCGTTCATCGTCACCGCGAATCAGTACCGCAAGATCCTCGCGCGCAACGGCATCCGCCTGAACGTGCTCGAATCCGATGGCTCGGTGCAGAACCTGCAGCGGCTACTGGACCCGAAGCAGCACGTCGATATCGCGCTCGTGCAAGGCGGGGCGGCCGAAGGGATCGACACCTCGTCGCTGGTGTCGCTTGGCAGCGTGTTCTATGTGCCGATCGTCGTGTTCTATCGCGGCTCGGGACTCACGGAACTCGGCCAGCTCGAAGGCAAGCGCGTCGCGATCGGCCGCGAAGGCAGCGGCACGCGACTGCTCGCGCTGCAACTGCTTGCGGCGAACGGCATCGAGCCTGGTGGCAATACGACGCTGGTGCCGAGCGACGGCCTGCAAGCCGCCACGCAACTGGTCGCTGGCGAAGTTGACGTGGCGTTCCTGAGCGGCGACTCGGCGACGCGTGGCCTGATGCTACGGCTCCTGCGCGTTCCCGGCATTTCGGTGATGAATTTCGACGAAGCGAGCGCCTATACGCGCGACTTTCCGTTTCTCGACCAGATCGACCTGCCGCCTGGTGTACTCGATCTGAAGCGGCGCGTTCCGCGCGAGACCGTGCATCTGATCAGCCCGACGGTGGAGCTCGTCGCGCGCAGCACGCTGCATCCCGCCATTTCGGATCTATTGATCGAGGCGGCACAGGAAGTGCACGGTACCGCGGGACTGTTGCAGCACGCTGGGCAGTTCCCGAACCCGGCCGCCCACGAGTACCCGATCAGCGAGGACGCACAGCGCTATTACCGGACCGGCAAAGGCTTTCTATATCGGGCGTTGCCGTTCTGGCTCGCGAGCATCGGCGATCGCACGCTCGTCTTGCTGTTGCCGATCGCCGTGCTGCTGGTGCCCGCGATGCGGATCATTCCGGCGCTATACCAATGGCGGGCGCGCTCGCGTATCTATCGCTACTACGGTTCGCTGATTGCGATCGAGCGGCACGCGCTCGCCGGCGCAACCGACGAAGAGCGCACGCAGCTGCTAGGTCAACTCGACGAGATCGAGACACAGCTGAACCACCTGCGCATGCCACTCGCGTATGCGGATGCGTTTTATGTGCTGCGTGAGCATGTGGGGTTCGTGCGCAGCCGTCTGACGGCTGCGCGGCCCGTCATGGCCTCATGACCGAGGCCGTGACGGGTTAGGCCGAGGTTAAGCCTGGGAGGGGGTGGAGGCGGGAGCGGTGCTTTCAGCGGCATCCGCTTGCGGAATCGCCGGTTCCGCGACCGCCGATGCCGCGGCTTCGGCCTGCGGCTTGCCAGCCGCCGCATCATCACCTGCCGCGCCTGCAGCGGCCGGCGCATTCGCGTTTGCCGGAGTTTCGGCGGCCTTCTGCGCGCCCTTCGCCGCGCGATGCGCGAGCAGGCGCTGCGCGCCCGCGGCTTCCTGCGCGGTGACCTTGCCGGCTTCGACACCCGCCAGATCGACGCGCGCCGCGCCTTCGACGAGGCTCTTCCAGTAGCGGCCGCCGCGGCACCACGTCTTGATCGCGTCGCGCAGCTCGGCTTCGGTGAGCGACAGCTCCTTCGCATGCACGACGAGGTCTTCAAAAATGCCGATCTTGAGCGGCAGTTTCGGTGCAGGATTCTTCGGGAAAGCGACCGGGAAACGCTTTTGCAGACGACCGATCGAGCGCACCACCGGGTCCACCGGCTTCGCGTCCACCGGCGGCTTCGCGGGCGCAGGGCTTCCGGGCGCCGCGCCTGCGGATGCAGCGTGGCGCGCCGGATGCGGGCGGCGAGGCCCCGTGCCCGGCTTGCCGTCCGGGCGACCTCCGGCCTGCGCCGCCGGCTTCGCGGCGGGCCGGCCACCAGGCTTCGTGCCGGGATTGGCGCCACGCTCGGGATGTGAGCCAGGATGTGAAGCGGGCTTGCCAGCGGACTTCGAAGCGGGCCGCGCGCCCGATTTGCGATCGGGCTTGCCGGCGGACTCGGCGGCGGCGCGCGCCGCGGCCAGTTGCTTCTTCAGTTCAGCGAGTTGTTCGAAACCCATAGTGCACAACCAATCTGTCGATTCGTAAAGTTGGAATTGTATCAGCGTGCGCCCTCACGCTCCCGCCAACCCCAAGCCCGGGCGACGATCGTCAATTCGCGGCCGCGACGGACGCCTCGGCATCGTGCGCGCGCAGCCCCGTGACCGACACCCGCAATCCCGGCGCGCCAACATTATTGCGCAACGACAGCCCGAGCTGATGCCGCTCGGCGATCCGCGCGACGATCGCGAGGCCGAGCCCGCTGCCCTCGCCCTTCGACTCCTCGCCGCGATAGAAACGGTCGAACACGCGTTCGAGTTCCGCCTCTGGAATTCCCGAGCCGCTATCGACGACATCAAAGCCGACCCGCTCGCCCTCGCGCCGCAGCACGACATCGACGCGACCGCCCGGCGGCGTATGACGGATTGCGTTATTGATCAGGTTTCCTAATAGCACGCTGATGCTGTGCGGCTCGGCGAGCACCGTATAGGCGTCGTTCGGTGTGCGCGCGTGTTCGCATTCGAGGCCGAGATCGATCTCGCGCAGCTCCGCGAGCACGGAACAATCGCTGACCGCCTGCTCGCCGATGCGGCGCAGGCTGACCGGCACCGTCGACGTAACCGGCTGCGCGTCTTCGCGCGCGAGCGTCAGCAGTTGTTGCACGAGGTGGATGATCCGGTTCACGCGCTGCTCGACGCGCTCGAGCGTCTGCCCCTCGCCCTTTAGCGAGCCATCACGCGACGCCGACTGCAGTTGCAGCTTCAGCGCCGCGAGCGGCGAACGCAATTCGTGCGCGGCATCGGCAATAAACGTGCGCTGCGCCTGCGACGCGGTATGCAGCCGTTGCAGCAGATCGTTCAGCGCTTCGACGAGCGGCCGGATTTCGACCGGCACGGTGCCGTCGAGCTGCAGCGGTTCGAGCGAATCGATCGAACGCGTCGCGAGCGCGCGCGACAACCCGCCGATCGGCGCGAGCCCGCGCGCGACCACCAGCAGCACGAGCGCCATCGTCACCGCCAGCAGCACGCCGAGCGGCCACAGCGTGTGCAGCGCAAGGTTCAACGCGAGGTCCTCGCGCACCGAGACCGGCTGCGCGACCTGCACGAAGCGGTCTTTCTGCTCGACGCCGAAGGTGCGCCAGTGATAGTCGCCGCGCGGTACCGTGTTGAAGCCCGGCGGCAGACGCTCGAACACCGGCGCCTGCGCGGAGTGATAAACGAGTGCGCCGCTGCTGTTCCAGATCTCGATCACGATGCGGTCGTCGGCGAGATCGCCGAGGTCGGGGCCTCGCCGCTCGCCGGTGCCAGCGCCGCTCAGCGTCGCCGGCAACGACAGCGCGACGGTGCGCAACTCGTAGTCGAACAGCTCGCTTGCCTCGCGCCGCGCGGTGTTAAAGATCGCATAGGCCGCGACCACCGAGGTCGCCGCCATGCCGAAAATCAGCCAGCCGAGCAGCCAGCGGCGAATCGACCTCATCCGTACCTCTTCAGGCGGTAGCCAACGCCGCGCACGGTCACGATCTGGTCCGCGCCGATCTTGCGCCGCAAACTGTGCACATGCACTTCGATCGTGTTGCTGCCGACTTCCTCGCCCCAGCCGTACAGCTTCTCTTCGAGCTCGGCTTTCGTGAACACGCGTGTCGGCTCCTCGATCAGTGCCTGCAGCAGCGCGAATTCGCGCGGCACGAGCGGCAGCGGCACGCCGTCCTTGGTGACTTCGTGAGCGGCGGGGTCGAGCGTCAGTTCGCCGTGGCTGTAGATCGGCTGCTTCTGGCCGGTGCGCCGGCGCAGCAGCGCGCGGATGCGAGCGGCCAGCTCGTCGAGGTCGAACGGCTTGACCAGGTAGTCGTCGGCACCGGCGTCGAGACCGCGGATGCGTTCGTCGACCGCGTCGCGCGCGGTCAGGATGATGACCGGTGCCGCGCCGCCGTTGCGGCGATACGCGTTCAGCACATCGATGCCGTCTTTTTTCGGCAGACCGAGGTCGAGCAGCACGAGGTCGTACACGCCGTTATCGAGCGACAGTTCCGCCGCGCGGCCGTCCTCGGCCCAGTCGATCGCATAGCCGGCGCGGCGCATCGCGCCCAGCACCGATTCCGCGATCATGTCGTCGTCTTCGACCAGTAGCAGCCGCATGGCCTCTCCCCTCCTTCGTGCGATTCTGGCCGCCGCATTATCGGTTGCGGCAGCTTAAAGATTCCTTACGGGCCGCCGAGCGCGCCTCGATTTCGCGCTGCTCGCGGCCCGCGATTCGGCGTTAAGCCTGTCTTAAGCACCCGCTTCGCAAAATCGGCTCCCGTTGCGAGGCCTCGTTCGCGAGTCGCCCGTCCCTTCATACGAATCGCAGGAGCCGGATTTTGCCTGTTTTCCATGCCGTTGCCGCGCTGCGCCGGCGCGCGCTCATGCCGTTGTGCGCGCTGCTGGTGAGCGGCTGTGCGACGTATCACCGCGAACCGCTCGCGCCGCAGGACACCTCGACGTCCGCGCGTTCGCTCGAACGCATCCGCATCGATCCCGCGAGCATGCCGCTGCCCGAGCTGGCCGCGCATCGTTTCGATCCCACCGATGGGCTCGACATCGATGAAGTCGCGATGCTCGCGGTGGCCAACAACCCCGACCTCAAGCTCGCCCGCGACGATCTCGGCATTGCCCGCGCGCAGGCTTATTCGGCGGGTCTGCTGCCCGATCCGCAACTGAGCGTATCGAGCGACTATCCGGGCGCGACCGGCACCACGCGCGCGTTCAATTATGGCCTCAGCATCGACGTGATGGCGATCGTGCTGCGCAGCGCGAACAAACAGTCCGCCGACGCGACGGTCGCGAAGACCGATCTCGGCCTGCTGTGGCAGGAATGGCAGATCGTCGCGCAAGCGCGGCAAATGTTCGTGAAGACCTGCTTCCAGCAGCGCACGCTGCCGCTGTTGCAACAGCAACGCGACCTCGCGCGCACGCGTTACGAGCGCATGGCCGCGGCGCGCGCTGACGGCAACCTGACCGACGATACGCTCGCGGCCGCCCTCCTCGCCTATAGCGACGCCCGCAAGCAATACGCCGACGCCGAACGCGCGGCCGCGCAAACGCATCACGATCTGAATGCGTTGCTGGGCCTGGCGCCGGACGTGCAATTGCAATTGCAAGCAGACAGCGACACTGACGTCGCGCCGCTCTCCGACACCACGCTCGACGCGGCCCTCGCCGAGCTCGCCCGCCGCCGCCCCGACCTGATCGCGCTGCAGGCCGGCTACGAAGCGCAGGAGCAGAAATACCGCGCGGCGATTCTGAGCCAGTTCCCCAGTCTGTCGGTCGGTTTCGTGCGTGCGCGCGACACGTCGAACATCTACACGAGCGGCTTTCAGATCAACCTGAGCCTGCCGATCTTCAACCGCAACCAGGGCAACGTCGCGATCGAAAAAGCGACCCGCCAGCGCCTGCGCGACGAGTACCAGACCCGCCTGAACGAGGCGTACGCGGACGTCGCTCGCCTGCGCGAGGACAGCGCGATTCTCACGCGCCAATTGCAGCAGACCGAAGCCGCGCTGCCGGAGGTCGAGCGAGCCGCGCGTGAAGCCGCGGCGGCTTACGCGGAACACAACCTCGTGCTCGGCGCCTACACCGACGCGCAAAGCGCCGCGCTCACCAAACGCATCGACGTCGCGACCCTGCGAGAAACGCTCGCCGAACAACGCGTCGGCTTGCAGGCCCTGCTCGGCAGCGCGATTCCCGACGCCTTTCTACCCGACCAGACTTTCATCGACACTCATGCGAAATAGCCTGTTTTCCTCGCGCCATCCGTGGCCGCGCGTTGCCGCCATCGCCGCGCCGCTCGTTGGCGCGATCCTGTTGTATGCATCGGTCCATCCGGTTCACGCGGACGACAGCGCGGCCAGCGAAGCGCAACCGTCGGTCGCGGTGCAGACCGTGCGCGTGCAGCGCGCCGCCATCGCTCAACCGGTGCGCGGCTACGGGATCGTCGCGGCCACCGCGTCGAACGTGACGACGATCAATCTTCCCTATGTCGCGCGTATCGTGCAGATGCGCGTGCAGGCGGGCGAGACCGTCAAACGCGGCACCCCGCTTTTCGTCGTGCAGGCCGATCCCGCCGCGGTGCTTGCCGCGACGCAAGCCAGAAGCGCGCTGACGCTCGCGCAAGGTGAACTCGCGCGAACCCAGTCGCTATACGACAAGGGCCTCGCGACGCAATCGCAACTGGCCAGCGCGAGCAAGGCCGTCGACGATGCCCGTGAAGCGCTCGCCGCGCAGAATCAGACCGGCATCGCAAGCGGCAACAAGGTCGTGACCGCGCCGTTCGACGGCGTGGTCCTGCAGTTGTCGGCGGCGCAAGGCGACCAGTTGCAGGCGGGCGCGGCGATCCTGCAGCTCGCAAGCGGCAGCGGCCGCGACGCGCGCGCCAACGTGACGCTCGGCGTCGAGCCCAGTGACGCCGCGGCGATCCATCCCGGCGATGCGCTCACGCTGCACGGCCTCTCCACGGCGCTCGCGAAGACATCGATCGAAGGCCGCGTGGTGCTCGTCGGCGCCGCAATCGATCAGCAATCCCAACTGGTCAACATCGGCGCGACGGTCCCGCTCGCGCAAACGCCGTTCATCCCCGGCACGCGCGTCGCCGCCGACATCGCCACGCGCACCGGCACTCACTGGATCGTGCCGCGCGCGGCCGTGCTCCAGGACGGCCAGCACGCCTACGTGTTCCAGATCACGCCGCAAAACAAGGCGCACCGCGTCGCCGTCACGATCGCGATCGAAAACGGCGAGCGCTACGGCGTCGACGGTCCGCTCGACCCCGCGCTCGGCGTCGTGACCAGCGGCAACTACGAGCTCCAGGACGGCATGGCGGTACGCACCGGCGGAGATAGCGCACGATGAACTTCGGCCAATGGATGCAGACGCATCGCCGCTCGCTGCTATTCGTGATCGCCTTGCTCGCGATCGCCGGCGCGCTGAGCGCGTTCCGTCTGCCGATCTCGCTGTTTCCGAACGTCGCGTTTCCGCGCGCGGTCGTCTCGCTCGATGCGGGCGACCGGCCCGCCGAGCAGATGACGACGCTCGTCACGATGCCGGTCGAGGAAGCGCTGCGGCGCGTGCCGAACGTGCGTGAGGTCGAATCGACGACGAGCCGTGGCGCCGCGGAGATATCGCTGAACTTCGACTGGGGCACCGACATGGCGCAGGCGACCTTGCAGGCGCAATCGGCGATCAGCGAAATTCTCGCGACGCTACCGCCCGGCACGACGATGCAGGTCAAGCGCATGGACCCGACCGTGTTCCCGGTGCTCGCCTACAGCCTCACGTCGACGCAGCAGTCGCTCTCCGCGCTGCGCGATCTCGCGCAGTTCCAGATGCGGCCGCTGCTGTCGTCGGTGGAAGGCGTCGCGCGCGTCGAGGTGACCGGCGGCGCCCAGGACGAGTTCGAAGTCGCGGTCGACCCGGCCCGCCTCGCCGCGTTCAAGCTGTCGCTCTCGGACGTGTCGAAGGCGATCGGCGCAAGCAACGTGCTGATGGCGAACGGCCGCATCGAGGATCACGACAAGCTGTACCTCGTCGTCACCAACTCGACGATCACGCAGCTCGACGAACTGCGCAACGTCGTCGTGTCCGCCAACGGCAATGCAAACGGCGCGCAGATCCGTCTCGGCGACGTCGCAACGGTGAGCCAGGGCGTGGTGCCGCAATGGATGCGCGTCACCGCCGACGGTCAGGACGCCGTACTACTCAACGTGTATCAGCAGCCCGGCGCGAACAGCGTCGCGATGGCGCGCGCGATCCGCGCGAAGCTCGCCGCGTTCAAGCCGCAGATGCCTGCGGGCGTGCATCTGTCGAACTGGTACGACCAGAGCGAACTCGTGATCGCGTCGGCCACCAGCGTGCGCGACGCGATCATGATCGGCGTCGTGCTCGCGGCGTTGACTTTGTACGTATTCCTGCGCAACTGGAAGATCACCGCGATCGCGGTTGCACTGGTGCCGGTCGTGATGGCCGCGACGATCCTGCTGCTCGACGTCTTCGGCATGGGCTTCAACATCATGACGCTGGGCGGCATGGCAGCGGCGGTCGGCCTCGTGATCGACGACGCGATCGTGATGATCGAGCACATCGTGCGGCGCATGCGCGAGGCTGGCGCACGCGCGTTCCATGGCCGCGTGATGGCTGCGGCGCTCGAATTCACGCGACCGCTGGCGGGTTCATCGGCGGCGACGCTGATCATCTTCGTGCCGCTCGCGTTTCTGTCTGGCGTGACGGGCGCCTTTTTCAAGGCGCTGTCGCTGACGATGGCGAGCGCGCTGTTCATTTCGTTCCTGGTGACGTGGCTCGCGGTGCCGATCCTGTGCGACCGCTGGCTGAAGCCCAAAGACGCCGACGAGCACGAGGAAACGCGCTTCGCCGCGTGGCTGAACCGGCGCTATGCCGTCACGGTTGGGCGCGTGATCGCGCGGCCGCCGCTCGTGCTGCTGGGCGTCGTGCCGTTGATCATCATCGCGGCGTTCGCGTTCACGCGTGTCGGCAGCGGCTTCATGCCGAGCATGGACGAAGGCGGCTTCGTGCTCGACTATCACACGCAGCCGGGCACGTCGATCACCGAAACGGACCGGCTGATGAAGCAGATTGAGCGCATCGTGCGCGCGAATCCGAATGTCGCGACCTATTCGCGCCGCACCGGCGCGGGTCTCGGCGGCGATCTGAACGAGCCCAACCGGGGCGACTTCTTCGTGCGGCTGAAGTCCGGCAAGCGCGAGCCGATCGACACCGTGATGGAAGAAATCCGCTCGCAGATCGAAACGCAGGTGCCGGGCGTGAGCATCGAGCTCGCGCAGCTGATGGAAGACCTGATCGGCGACCTGACCGCGGTGCCGCAACCGGTGCAGATCAAGATCTTCTCCGACGACCCGCACACGCTCGACACCACCGCGCGCAAGGTCGCGGCGCGCATCGGCCAGATTCAGGGCATCGTCGACGTGAACGACGGCATCAACCCGGCCGGCGACGCCATCGAACTGCATATCCAGCCCGCCGCGGCCGCAGCCGAGGGCATGGACCCGCAAGCGATCTCCCAGGCCGTCACCGATATGCTCGAAGGCAATGTCGCGACGCAGTTCCAGAGCGGCCCGAAGACGGTCGGCGTGCGCGTGCGCGTGAACGGCGCGCGCCAGTTGACCGATACGCAACTGGGTCAGTTACAGATTCGCGCGCCGGACGGACATCTGTTCGCGCTGAAGCGCGTCGCCGATCGCGTGACCGTCACCGGTCAACCCGAGATCAGCCGCTCGAACCTGAAGCGGATGGTCGCGGTTACCGCGCGCATCGACGGGCGCGATCTCGGCTCGACGATCGCCGACGTGCAGAAGGCGCTCGGCGACGCGAACCTGCTGCCCTCGGGCGTCTATTACGAACTGGGCGGCCTGTACCAGCAACAGCAGATCGCCTTCAAGGGTCTGCTGACCGTGTTCGGCGCCGCGATCGCGCTCGTGTTCGGCCTGCTGCTGTTCCTGTACGAACGCCTGCGCGTCGCGCTCGCCGTGCTGGTGATGCCGCTGCTCGCGGCGGGCGCGGTGTTCATCGGTCTGTGGATCACCGGCATCGAGCTGAACATCTCCGCGATGATGGGCATGACGATGATCATCGGCATCGTGACCGAGGTCGCGATCTTCTACGTGTCGGAATTGCAGGCGCTGGTGCGCGACGACGAGATGCCATTCGACGACGCTTTGCAGGCCGCCGGGCGCAACCGCCTGCGGCCGATCGCGATGACCACGATCGCCGCGATCCTCGCGCTATTGCCGCTCGCGTTCGCGCTGGGGCAAGGCTCGGCGATGCAGCAACCGCTCGCGATCGCGATCATTTCGGGGCTGATCGTGCAGCTGCCGCTCGTGCTGTTGCTGCTGCCGGCGCTCTTGAAGCTGTTGATGAAAAAGCAGCCGGTGTGAGCGCCGCCCAGGCTTTGCGGGTTTCGCAAAGCACTGCGCTATGCCAGCACATCCGCAAACCCGCCGACCCGCGCGCCAAGCGCGCGGATCGCGGCGGCCACTCTCGGCGAGAGCAGCGCCTGCAACTCGTCGGCGTGCCGGTAGTCGTGCATGCCCTCGCTCAAGGCCTCGCCCGCCAGCGCCGGATGACAGTAGATTTCGCCGACGCCGCGCGGCAGATTCGCGAGCGCGGCGAGCCACGTCGCCTCGTCCATGCGCCCGCTCGCCGCGATGCCGACCACGTAGTCGTTATGCGCGACGCCCGCGCGCTCGAGCCGCGTCTTCACCTGCGCGATCCACGGCCGCAGCCACAGCGGCGCGTTCGCTTCGAACGGCAGACGCACCGCCTTCATGCCGTAGTCGCGGCCGATGTCGAGAATCAGGCCGAGCACGGTCGGATGCAGATGAAAATGCTTGTGCGTGTTCACGTGGTCGAGCGTGAGGCCGGTCGCGGCGAAGGCTTCGAACTGCGCGCGAATCTCGTGCGCGAGTTGCCGGCGTACGTGCGGGAGAAAGAAGAAGCGCACGCCGTCGCGCACCATGTTGCTGCCAAAGCGGCCATTTTCATCGAGCAGCGCGGCGATCTGCTCGCGCGGCGCCAGCGCGGCGCCGTCGGCCAGCACCAGGTGCAGGCCTACGCGTAGTTCCGGCAGCGCACGCGCGCGTGCGACCGCGTCTCCGGCGGCCGGTGCGCCGACCATCAGACTCGCGGCGCGCAGCACACCGTTGCGATACGCGCGCTCGACCGCAAAATTGACGCGCTGATGCAGGCCGAAATCGTCGGCGGTGATGATCAGTCCGCGCGGCTGCGCCGGCTTCGCGTTCTCCATTACGTGAGGCTGTCCAGCTGGCCGCTGCGCTCGGCGGTCGGCCTGCCGACCTGCATGCGCGCGCCGCGCCACACGACGTGCGAACCGAACGCGCTGACGAGCCACTGGAGCGCCAGAAGCGTATCGCGCAACGGCACGAGGGGAAGATCGCGCCAGAACGTGCGAGCGCGGCGTGCCGCGCGCAGATGCAGCAGCAGGCGCGCGCCAACGCACACCGATGTCGCCGACGCGCTCGCGATCACCGCCGCGACCGACGCATGCGTACAGGTGCACGTCGCGAGCGACACGGTCAGCCACGCGCTCGTCATCAGCCACGGCGTGGGGAAAGTGATCAGCAAGGACACGAAACCGGGCGGATTGACGGAACGGATCGTGCGCAGCCAGCGCGTTTCGCGCTGCCACAGCGCGGCGAAGGTCGGCTCGATCACGTCGGTGGCGACCATCACGCGCGACAGCACCGTTTGCAGACCGAGCGCGCGCACGTGTTCGGCGAGCCAGTAGTCGTCGGCGAGGCGGTTTTTCAGCGCTTCGAAGCCGCCGATGCGCTCGAGCGTCGCGCGCCGCAATGCGAGCGTCGCGCCGAAACCGAAGCGGCGCGAGCCCATCGCGTGCGCGACCCGCACCGACGGCGCGAACCATTCGTTGATGAACAGCGCACCGACTCGCGGCCAGAAGCCACCCACGCCGCGCGCGACGTACAGGCACGTGACCACGCCGACGTTCGGGTCCGCAAGCGGCGCGGCGACGCTGTCGAGATAGTCCGAATCAACGGCGATGTCGCTGTCGGCGATCACAATCACGTCGTGGCGCGCGCGCGCCGCCATGTTGATCAGGTTGCTGACTTTCAGATTGCTGCCGTGCACACGCGTGTCGATCGCGAGTTCGATGTCGCACTTCGGATAGGCCGCCTGCAAACGGCGCACCACTGCGATGGCGGGATCGTGCGGCGACGAGACACCCAGCACCAGCTGAAAATGCTGATGCCGCTGCTCGCAGAAGGTCCGCAGATTTTCGTAGAGACGCGGCTCGGCGCCGCATAACGGTTTGAGAACGCTGACACCGACCTGCGCGAACGGATCGGCCGGGCAGTCAAGTGACTCCATTGGCGAACGACCGTGCGGGCGATTGATTGCTCTGCCGCCATGATGGTGCGATTTATGCCGCGAGGTGAAAAACGGCATGGCGAGCGCGGCGGTCACCGTGTAGATCGAAGCGCTAATGCAACCGGCTAACAGAAGCCATTGGAATGCAATCAACGCGTGGGGCACCATTGTGTGTCGTCCGTATCCGTTAGTGCTCGGCCAGCACGAACGGTTGCCCCGTGAGGCGTAAATGGAGCACGACGAGCCACCGGCGCGGACAGTTCGCCGCGATCACGGCTGGCCATGCGTCGCGCACGGCGCGAATCGCGTAGTCGCGCCGCACCGCGAACTCGAAGGCGACCTGCGCGAACTCGCGCGCGACCACCACGCTGCCGACGATCAGCACGAGCGCAAACATCCGGAATGAGGTGGAACCGAAAAAAGACTCAGACACCGGCAGCACCGGCAGCGCGACGCACAGCAACGCTTCGGCGCCTACGGCCGTCAGGGAGGCTACCAGCAAATGGGCTCGCAGCATGTCAATGGTGACTCGCTTCATAACGTGCCTCGTGCATGGCCTTGCGGCCTGACCGGGTGCGTGGCAATGGGCGGGACTCATCGATGCCGTCCACTGACGCCATTGACTAGCATAAAGAATGCCTCGCGCGTCATTCCATCGAAGTCCTTACGATGAGGTTGCGATCATCTGACGGCGGTATGGTCTCGCGTATGCATCACGATCTGCGACGACCATTTTATAGCGCGTCGATGGTATCGATTCAAGCTGAAGGAAACCTTAAGCAGACGCATGGCATAAACCGGCTAACGAACGGCGTGGTTACACTTCGGAACACGGCAGATTATGCGCCCACGTGCATCAATGGCGCTTGCACAAAAACCCTGGCCGTTATGCAATAAAACCCCTCAACGGAAGATTTGCCTCATGCGCTTACTCCTCGTAGAAGACGACGAGCTCATCGGCTGCGGTGTCGAAGCGGGCCTTCGCCAGGCCGGCTTCACCGTCGACTGGGCACGCGACGGCCACAAGGCCGGGCTCGCGCTCGACACGACTCAATATGCATTGGTGGTGCTGGACCTCGGCCTGCCGCGCGTGAGCGGCACGGAACTGCTCAAACGCGTGCGCGACGCCGGCAACGACGTGCCGGTGCTGGTGCTGACCGCGAGGGGCACGGTCGTCGATCGTGTCGGCGGTCTCGAAGCCGGCGCCGACGACTATCTCGGCAAGCCGTTCGATCTCACCGAACTCGTCGCGCGTTGCCGCGCGCTGTTGCGCCGCGCACAAGGTCGCAGTATCGATCTGATTCGTTACCAGAATCTGACAGTGAATCCCGCCGCGCAAACGGTGCAGGTCGGTGCGGCGCGCGTAGCGCTCACGTCGCGCGAATGGGCGATCCTGCTGCAACTGCTGACCAATCTCGGCATTCCGCAGTCGCGCTCCCGGCTCGAAGAAAGCCTCTACGGCTGGCAGGAAGAAATCGAAAGCAATGCGATCGAGGTGCACGTGTCGAACCTGCGCAAGAAGCTCGGCGCCAGCCTGATCAAGACCGTGCGCAACATCGGCTATGTGATGGAGAAAGAATGATCGGCCCGTCGATTCGCCGGCGCCTCGTGCTGCTCGTGCTCGCGAGCATCGCGATCGTATGGGGCGGTGCGCTCGTGTCGAGCTACCGGCAGGCGGCGCGCGAAGTCGCCCAATGGGAAGAAGCGCGCCTCGCCGAGCTCGCGCAGATTCTCGCGTTGCTCGACCCTGCCAATCTGATGACGCTCGCCACTGCGCGCATCGACGTGCGCGAAGAAGAGAGAGGCGGCGAGCCCGGCGCAAGCGATTCCGACGACGACGACACGCTACCGCGCGACGCCCTTTTCCAGGTGCGCGCCGCCGACGGCGCCATCCTGGCGGGCAGTCCGCAACTGCGTGCGGTCGATGCGTGGGATTTGCCGCTGCCGGCCAGCAGCGGCGCGCAGGACGTCACGCTCGGCGGGCAGCTCTATCACTCGTTCACGTTGCGCGACACGTTGCTCGGTCACAGCGTGCGTGTATTCGAGCCAGCCAATACGCGCAGCGACCTGGTGAGCGGTGTCGCGAGCCGCATTGCGCGGCCCACGCTGATCGCGGTGCCGGTGCTCGCACTACTCGTGTGGTTCAGCATCGGCTGGAGTCTCGCGCCGCTGAAAGTGCTGTCGGCCGCGCTCGGTTCGCGCGACGTCAACCGCATGGAACCGGTCGGCATCGGCCGCACGCCGCTCGAAGTGCGCCCGCTCGTCGATGCGATCAACCAGATGCTCGCGCGTCTGCATCATGCGCTCGAACTCGAGCGAGCCTTCACCGCCGACGCCGCGCACGAACTGAAGACGCCGCTCGCCGCGATCAAGGTGCAGGCGCAGGTCGCGCTCGCGGAGCCGGATATTGCGTTGCAGCGGCTCGCGATGGAGCGTGTCGTGCAAGGCGTGGATCGCAGCGCGCGGCTCGCCGAGCAGTTGCTGCTGCTCGCGCGGCTCGACGTGCAGGAAAAGCTGCCGACCGAGCCGTTGAAGCCGGCGGCTATCGCGAAGCACGCGCTGCTCGCGAACAGACGCAATGCGCAGCAGAAGCACATCAACGTGATGCTGGTCGGCGACATGCTCGCCGAGATCGATGCCGAGCCGGTGCTGATCGGTATCCTGCTCGACAATCTGCTCGATAACGCGATCAAGTACGGACGCACGGGCGGTAATGTCGAAGTGGCGGTGCACCATACCGACGAGCGCGTGCAGGTGACCGTGCGCGACGACGGCCCCGGCGTCGCGCCCGACGATCTCGCGCGGCTCACGAACCGCTTTTTCCGCGCGACCGGCAATCAGGCGACCGGTAGCGGGCTGGGTTTGTCGATCGTTGCGCGGATCGCCGAGCATTTCGGGGCGAGTCTGCAGTTGGGCGCCGGGATCGGCGAGCGCGGGCTTGCGGTCGGGGTATCGTTTCCGGCTTATCGTGCGCCGCGCTGAAGCCGGTTTAGCTCGCGTGTCGAATACTCAGCGCCGCTCCGTTTCGGCGACGCTCGAACGCTGCTCGGCCAGTTCGGCGCGCACGCCGTGCGGCGCGACATGTGCCGGCGTGCTGCCCGACGCCTCGGTGAACTGCCACGCGATCAGACCCGGCACGAACATCAGCAGATCGCGAATTCGCCTTGCGGCCGCGAGCGCGAGACTGGTGGCGGGGTCGAGCCCAAGTGCGCCGCCGATCAGCACGAAAGCGCCCTCCTGCACACCAAGGCCGCCCGGTACGAAGAACGCGGCACTGCTGATCGCCTGGATCAGCGATTCGATCACGACCGCCTCGACGAGCGTCACGCGCACGCCGAGAAAATACAGCGCGAGCCAGATTTCGAGTGACGTCAGCACGCATTGCAGCGGCTGCCAGAAGAACAGATAGCGCAGCACGACCGCGCGGCGGCGCCAGATCAGCTTGATCGACTGATCGATCTGCGCGGACTGGCCGACCAGCGAAGCGAGCTTGCCGCTCGTCATATGATTGAGCGCGCGCGTGATGCGCTCGAACGGGTTCGCATGCTGCACGAGCCCGAACAGCAACAGCACCGGCGTCAACGCGACCACGCCCCAGGCGAGCTGCCCTGCGAGCCGCAATGCGCCCGATTGGGCATTGGCGAAGAGAAAACCGATCCCGACCATCGTGAACATCAGCTGACTGATCACGGTCAGCTGCATGTCGACGATGGTGCTGCCGACCGCTGTCGATGGCTTGACGCCCCAGCGCTTGAGCATGCGGAACGACACGAGCTCGCCGCCGATCCGTGCGACCGGCAGCATGCAGTTGACCGATTCGCGCACCCACACGAGATGCAGCATCTTGCCGAGGCTGGGGCGGTTGGCGCCGCGAATCAGCGACCGCCAGTCGCAGGCGTTGGCGATCATTGGCAGCACGTGCGCCAACGCCGCCAGCACGAGGCCTCCTCCAGCCGCGCGCAACGCGCTGAGCACCGCACGCGGATCTTCGCGCCACACCAGCCACAGAGAGACGAGCAAACCGGCGAGCGCGGCCGCGCGACCCAGATGCTTCATCATGCGGGCACCTCGCACGCGACCCCAATCAGCATCGTGCATCGCACGGTGCGCGAGACCGTCTGCCGCGCCCCGCTCGCCGTTGCCCGCACCGCCGGAGCGCTCACGCTCGCCTTCGAGGCGCTCTCGTGGCGCCCGCTCAAAACCTCTTCGATCATTGCCTGCCCAATCTGCCGTTCGTTCGTCATTCGTCCTGCGCCGCCGACAGCAGCCCGTCGCCGTCGACCTTGAAGCTGAAGCCCCGCCAGATCACACGCGACGAGCGGAAGCTCGCGACGAAAATCGCAAACGATACGATATCCCATAACGGCAGCAGCCACAGATCGCGACACCGTTGGCCCAGCGCCCGATCCGTGCGCCACTTCAACGCGAGACGCGCGAGCACCGTCACCGCCGCGAGCAGCCACGCCCACAGTGCCCCGCCCGACGACGCGAGCGCGAGCAGCGCGAACGCCCCCGGATGCACGAGCGCCGTGCCGAAGTGCCCGAGCGGATCGATACGGCGAATCGTGCGGCTCCAACGCAGCTCGTGCCTCATGAGCTGCGTCACGTTCGCTTCGACACACGCATGCGCGATCGCGAACGGTGGAATCGATACCTGCTCGCCCGCCGCGCGCACCGCCGCGCCGATTTCGTAGTCCTCGGCCAGATGCCGCACGAACGGCTTGAAGCCACCGATCCGCTCGTACGTGTCGCGCCGCATCGCGATGGTCTGGCCGAAGCAAGGCTGCGCGAGCCCAAGCGCCAGTCCGGTGACGACGCCCGGCAGGAACTGGTAGTTGGTCGCGATCGCCGACAGCCGGGGCCAGAACCCCGGATCGGGCTGACCTCGATACGCGCAGGTGACGAGCCCGACGCCCGGCTTCTGCAACTCCCCGACCACATTGCGCAGATAGTCCGGGCCGACGCACACGTCGCTGTCGGCGAATACGAGCACGTCATGGCGCGCCTGCGGCAGCATGTTGAGAATGTTGCTGATCTTGCGGTTCGGGCCGTACAGACGCGCATCGGTGACGACGGTGATGTCCGCGTTCGGATGGACGCACCGCAACTCGTCGACCGCTTGCAACGCGGGGTCGGCGGAGTCGTGCACGCCGAACAGGAATTGCACGGGCCCCGGATAATCCTGGGCGCAGAAGCTCGACAGATTGTCGAGCAACGCCCACTCGTTGCCGTGCAATGGTTTGATAACCGTAATGGGTGGAAAGCTGGTGGGTTCGGCCACCGTCCTCGCGAAGAAGCGCCCGATCAGCGCGCTCGCGAGCACGGTGTAGCCGATGCCGACAACGGTCGCCGCCGCGCACGCATACGCGAGCGTAACGGCGGCGAGGTGTGCGGCGCTCACGCCTCGTGCGCGCGCAGGAAGCGGAAAAACTCGACGCCTTCGCGCAGGCGCCGTTTCATCATGTCCCAACTCGTCAGCATTTCGCGCAAGATCTCCCAGATCTTCGACGGCCGGAAATAGAAACGTTTATAGAAGTTTTCGAGCTGGTGATACATCTCGTCGCGCGACAGATGCGGGTAGCCGATCGCCGCCAGCTGCACGCCCTCCTTGCTGACGAGATTGATGACCTTGTTCTCCGCGAGCCAGCCGTTTTCGACCGCCTGGTTATAGAGCGTGGTGCCCGGGTACGGCGCGGCGAGCGACACCTGGATGGTCAGCGGATTGATCTCCTTCGCGTACTCGATGGTCTTCTGGATCGTTTCCTGCGTCTCGCCCGGCAAGCCGAGAATGAAGGTGCCATGCACCTTGATGCCCAGCGTGCGGCAATCCTGCGCGAAGCGCCGCGCGATGTCCGTACGCAAGCCCTTCTTGACGTTCAGCAGGATCTGGTCGTCGCCGGATTCGTAGCCGACCAGCAGCAGGCGCAGGCCGTTTTCCCTCATGATCTTCAGCGTCGAGAAAGGGACGTTCGCCTTCGCGTTGCACGACCATGTGACGCCCAGCTTGCCCATGCCCCGCGCAATTTCTTCCGCGCGCGGCTTGAAGTCGGTGAACGTGTCGTCGTCGAACATGATCTCCTTGACTTCGGGCATGTTGTCGCGAATCCACTTGACTTCCTCGAGCACGTTCTCGACCGAACGCACCCGATAACGATGGCCGCCGACCGTTTGCGGCCACAGGCAGAACGTGCACTTCGAGCGGCAGCCGCGACCGGTGTAGAGCGACACGTACGGATGTTTCAGGTAGCCGTTGAAGTAGTTCTTGATCGTCAGATCGCGCTTGTAGATCGGCGCGACGAACGGCAGTTCGTCCATGTTCTCGAGGATCGGGCGCGCTTCGTTATGCTCGATCGAGCCGTCGGGTGCGCGATAGCTCAAGCCCAGGATCTGCGCGAACGGCTTGCCCTCGGCGATTTCCTTGCAGGTGAAATCGAATTCCTCGCGACACACGAAGTCGATGGCTTCGGTCGCGATCAGTGAATTATGCGGATCCACCGCGACCTTCGCGCCGACCATGCCGATCAGCAGCGACGGCTTGCGCTTCTTGAGATCCTGGGCAAACAGGGCGTCGGTCGGGAAGGACGGCGTGCTGGTGTGAATTACTACCAGCTCGTATTGCGTGGCGATGTCGAGCGCAGCTTCGACGGACAAACCATCTGCCGTGGCGTCGAGCACGCGGCTATCCGGAACGAGTGAGGCGGGTTGTGCGAGCCACGTCGGATACCAGAACGAGCGGACTTCACGCTTGGCCTGATAGCGCGAACCCGCACCACCATCGAAGCCGTCGTACGACGGCGCCTGCAAGAACAGGGTTTTCATGGATGCTCCAGCAAGCCGTAATCGGCGCTTTCGGTTTTCAGTCGGGAATCTATTTGTTCCATTGCCCAAACGCAAGCCGGGAAAGCCTGGGCACGACACGCACGTAGCAACGGCCGCGGTCCAGAAAGGCCACGGGCAGTGGCGCAAATAGTACGGAGCAAAGCTGAAGGAAACCTGAAGAATAATACTGCGTTCAGACCGCGCGCGGCAGGCTCTGATGCGCCGATTTGTTGCGATTGACCGGTTGGCGTCGCCGCGTCGCATCGATGTCGTATCAATGTGGTATCGGTGTGATGCGCGCAAACGCGCAGTCTTACGGGAGGCTTATCGTGCGATATGCCTCGCCCACTCCAGCCAGCCGAGATTAAGGGCCGCGTTTACCACTACGCCGAGCGCCGATGCGAGCGCGGCGATCATCGTCCAGAAGGCGGAGCGCCGCGCCGCGCGCGCCGACGTGTCGGCGGCGGTTGCCGCATCGCGCGACGCGCTCGCTGCCGCCTGCGCGATATGCGACGACGCCTCCATGCGCGCAAGCGACCTCAGCGCGAAACCACGCTCGTCGTCGTGCGTGGCCGCTGCCGCCTCATGCTCCGCTTCGTCGCGCTGCGCCTGTTCGAACAGGTAGCGATGGCAGAACGGTGTCAGCGGATCGTCAGGATGGCGCGCGGCGAAATCTTTCGCATAGGCGCCGCCGCCGTTGCGCTCGATCTCCGCGTAGGCGGCTTCCTTTTCCATTGAAACCTCGCAAGCGGGTGAGCCCCCGCGCCGGCGTCACACCGGCTTGATGTCGGCCGCCTGCTTGCCTTTGGGCCCCTGCTTGATTTCGAAGCTGACTCTCTGATTTTCCTGCAACGACTTGAATCCTTCGGAGCGAATCTCCGAAAAATGGGCGAACAGGTCTTCGCCGCCGTCATCGGGGGTGATGAAGCCGAAGCCCTTTGCGTCATTGAACCATTTCACTGTTCCGGTTGGCATGGCGATGTCCTCGTGATGCGCTGTACTAACAACGATTGAATGGATGAAGCGCCACGTCGCGCAGATCATTCGTGCGGCGCTGACGCAGCGCCCCGGTTCGAGCCGCAAAGCCAGCCCGGTGCCAAGCCCTTAGCAAGCCGCGTGCCGCGACCGGGCGCTGCCGGCCACGCCCGGTGCGATTGGGCTTAATCAGATAATATAGTTCCTATCGGCAATTCATTCATGGCCGCGCAGGTGTGTCGCCTCCGTGCCGCACGACCGCGCGGCCAGTTGTTTTCCCACTCACAGGAACCCAGCATGGCCATCTCGAGCTATACCGATACCCGTCTTCTGATCAACGGCGAATGGTGCGACGCCGCCAGCGGCAAGACCCTCGACGTGATCAATCCCGCGACCGGCCAGGCCATCGGCAAGGTCGCGCATGCGGGCATCGCCGATCTGGACCGCGCGCTCGACGCCGCGCAGCGCGGCTTCGAAGCCTGGCGCAAGGTGCCGGCCAATGAGCGTGCCACCATCATGCGCAAAGCCGCCGCCCTCGTACGCGAGCGCGCCGCCGACATCGGCCGCCTGATGACACAGGAACAAGGCAAGCCGTTCGCCGAAGCGCGCGTCGAAGTGCTGGCAGCCGCGGACATCATCGAATGGTTCGCGGACGAAGGCCGCCGCGTGTACGGCCGGATCGTGCCGTCGCGCAACCTCGCCCAGCAATCGCAGGTGCTCAAGGAGCCGATCGGCCCGGTCGCGGCGTTCACGCCGTGGAACTTCCCGGTCAATCAGGTCGTGCGCAAGCTGTCGGCGGCACTCGCCTGCGGCTGCTCGTTCCTCGTGAAGGCGCCGGAAGAAACCCCGGCGTCGCCGGCAGCCCTGCTGCAGGCATTCGTCGAAGCCGGCGTGCCGGCCGGCACGGTCGGCCTCGTATTCGGCGATCCCGCTGAAATTTCGAGCTACCTGATCCCGCATCCGGTGATCCGCAAGGTCACGTTCACCGGCTCGACGCCGGTCGGCAAGCAGCTCGCCGCGCTGGCCGGCATGCACATGAAGCGCGCGACGATGGAGCTCGGCGGTCATGCACCGGTAATCGTCGCGGAAGACGCCGACGTCGCGCTCGCCGTCAAGGCAGCCGGCGCCGCCAAGTTCCGCAACGCGGGCCAGGTCTGCATCTCGCCGACGCGCTTCCTCGTGCACAACAGCATCCGCGAAGAGTTCGCCGCCGCGCTCGTCAAGCACGCTGAAAGCCTGAAGCTCGGCGACGGTCTCGCCGAAGGCACGACGCTCGGGCCGCTCGCCAACGCGCGCCGTCTGAGCGCGATGGCAAGAGTCGTGGAAGACGCCCGCAAGACCGGCGCGAAGGTCGCGACGGGCGGCGAGCGCGTCGGCTCGGAAGGCAACTTCTTTGCGGCGACCGTGCTGACCGACGTGCCGCTCGAAGCAGACGTGTTCAACAACGAGCCGTTCGGCCCGGTCGCCGCGATCCGCGGCTTCGACAAGCTCGAAGAAGCGATCACCGAAGCGAACCGTCTGCCGTTCGGCCTCGCCGGCTACGCGTATACGAAGTCGTTCGCCAACGTGCATCTGCTGTCGCAGCGGATGGAAGTCGGCATGCTGTGGATCAACCAGCCGGCCACGCCGACGCCGGAAATGCCTTTTGGCGGCGTCAAGGATTCCGGCTACGGCTCGGAAGGCGGCCCTGAGGCGATGGAAGCCTACCTCGTGACCAAGGCGGTCACGATCATGGCGGTTTAATCACGCGCGTCAGGAACGGCGCGGCGGGTTGGCCGCTCGCATCGTTCCTGGGCACGGGTCAACTGATCTGACAGGTCCACGAGTCTTCCGCTCGCGGACCTTTTTTATTGCCATGAACGATATTTCAGCCGAATCGATGCAGCCCACGCTGAGCGGCTCGATCGTCGAACTGCGGCCGCTGCGCGAGGACCACGCGCAGGCACTGGTCAACGCCGCCGCCGACGGACAACTGTGGGACATGAAGCTGACCATCGTGCCGGGACCGGCGACGATAGACGCCTATATCGCCACCGCGCTCGCCGGCCGCGCGGCCGGCAAGGTGATGCCGTTCGTGATCGTGCGGCGCGACGGAGATGACAAAGATGGCGCCGCTGGCCGGATCGTCGGCAGCACGAGGTTCTGGAAGATCGATCGAGCCAATCGCAAGCTCGAAATCGGCCATACCTGGTTGAGCGCCTCGGCGCAGCGCTCGGCCGTGAACACCGAGGCGAAGTATCTGCTGCTGTGCCATGCATTCGACGTCATGCACTGCGTGCGCGTGCAGTTCACGACCGACGAGCTCAATGACAAATCGCGCGCGGCCATCCTGCGCATCGGCGCGAAGCAGGAAGGCATCGTGCGGCACGAGCGGATCATGCCGGATGGACGCAAGCGCAACTCGGTGCGTTTTAGCATCATCGACGACGAATGGCCGGCGGTGAAGGCGATGCTCAAAGCAAAGCTGGCGCGCTGAGCGGCGCGCCAGCTTGCTGCGACTGACTCACTCAAACGGGCGCGTCGCGCTGCTCATTGAGCAGCGCTGCCTGCGTCGCCGACGCGAATTCTTCGCGCAGCGCATCGCGCGC
Source organism: Paraburkholderia sp. HP33-1 (assembly GCF_021390595.1). NCBI lineage: Bacteria > Pseudomonadati > Pseudomonadota > Betaproteobacteria > Burkholderiales > Burkholderiaceae > Paraburkholderia > Paraburkholderia sp. HP33-1. The sequence continues at coordinate 1,864,355 of NZ_JAJEJR010000001.1, forward strand.
ATGACGCCGGCGCACCCACAGCGCCGTGAGAATCGGCACCAGAATCGCCGTCACGAGACAAGCGGTGGCGACCATCGCGGTCGCGGCCGGCACCAGCGGCTTGAAGCTCGGGATCATGTCGGCGATGATCGCCGGATTCGCGACCGCGGCCCCCGCCGTCGACGACGCCGCGAGCCCCGCCGCGCCATTGCCGCCGGCGATCCAGCGATCCGCGAGAATCAGCGGAACGCCGGTCACGACGATCACGCCCAGCCCAAGCACGATGCCCGGCAGGCCGCTCGTGACGATCACGTTCAGATCGATCCCGTTGCCGAGCGCAAAGCCGAAAAACGGAATCAGCGGATGCACGCAGCGGCCGAACAGCTCGCGCAACTCGCTATCGAAGTTGCCCAACGCAAAGCCGATCAGGAACGGCAGCACCGCGCCGATGAACAGGCGAGGCTCGAAGAACGCGACGCCCGTCGCGCCGAGAATGATCATGCTGATGAGCGGCCCCGATTCGACCGACATCAGCACGAACGCGCCCGCCTCTTCCTTGGTGCCGTACTGCTGCATCACCGCCGCGTAGAGACCGCCGTTGGTCATGTCCATCGACGTCGTGATCGCGAGCAGCGACAGCCCCGCGAAGAGCCCGGTCTTGATGCCATCGATCGGAATGAAGCGTGCCGCGATCAGCGTGACGACCCACGCGACCAGCATCTTGGTGGCGAGCAGCGTGCCCGACTTGCGCAGCACGGTGCCGGTCGCGCGCAGGTTGATCGTCGCGCCCATGCAGAAGAACCACACCGCGAGGATCGGCACGGTGCCGGTAATCAGACCGTTCGTGAACGAGCCGAAATATTTGCCCGCGCCCGGCGCGAATGTATGGACACAGGCGCCGAGCAATAGCGGCACCAGCATCAGACCGCCAGGAATACGGTCGATGGCCTTCTTGATCTTCATGCCTCCTCCATGGACGGTGACGTCCCGTTGACGGGCGGATGACCCGCGGTGATGTCCCGTTCTGCGCCGGGCTCTCCCTGTCCGGCGCAATATAGCACCATGAAAGGAACGCCGTTCCGTTTTGTTTTCCTGAATCTGGCTATCGTTTACCCGCTTATTCGCGCTATGCGTTGCGCCCCAAGGTCGAACGACACAACATATTCGGACCAGCGTTCCGAAACTGCGGTTCTGCGTTACAGTCTCGGGCACGAGGCAAGGCTACGCGACGCGCGATCAACATCGGCGGGCATCGACTGAATGCGGCGGCGGCGCGGATTCGCACGGACAGGGAATGACGGACATGGCGGCAACGGGAACACACAGGAACATTGCGCACGATAACGCGCGCAGCGCCGAGCGCGGCGAATCGGCGTCGTCGATCGGCCGCGTGTTCGCGATTCTCGGCGCGATCGGCGACACCGGACAGATCGGCATCAGCGAACTGTCGCAACGTCTCGGCATGTCGAAGACGACCGTGCATCGCGTCATTCAAACGCTGAAGGCACTCGGCTACGTGACGCAGGAGGTCGAAACCGAGCGCTACCGGCTGACCATCCGTCTGTTCGAACTCGGCGCGAAAGCGCTCGAAAGCGCCGACCTCGTGCGCGAAGCCGACATCGACATGCGCCGCATCGGCCACATGACGCGCGAAGCGGTACACCTCGGCGCGTTCGACGACGACGCGATCATCTACATCCACAAGATCGACGCCGACTACGGGCTGCGCATGCAGTCGCGGATCGGCCGGCGCAATCCGCTGCATAGCACGGCGATCGGCAAGGTGCTGCTCGCCTGGATGGACCCGGCTGACGCGCGCGACGTGCTCTCGCACATCGAATTCCGCAAGTCGACGCAAAGGACTTTGACCTGCGCGGAAGCGGTGTTGAACATCCTGCCGCGCGTGCGCGAGCAGGGTTACGGCGAGGACAACGAGGAGCAGGAAGAAGGCCTGCAATGCATCGCGGTGCCGGTCTTCGACCGCTTCGGCCGCGTGATCGCCGGTCTGTCGATTTCGTTTCCGACGATGCGCTGCGGCGCCGACACGAAGCAGCATTACGTCGCGCTGCTCAAGGAGGCGGGTCTCGCGATTTCGACGCGGCTCGGCTATCGCGAAGCGAGCGCACCGGAACCTGCGGCCGCGCGGTAAGTTGCGCACGCGCGCTCCATACGTCAACAGACCCTAGTCTGCAACCGAATGTATCCGTGCGGCATCGCCAGGGCAAAATCCGCCCCGCTTCTTTTTTCAGCAATCGATGCGCCGAACCGATGCTTCACGTCGATGTGCCGCATGCCTTTGCATGCGGTCCTTTTCATAGCGCCTTCAAGGGCTTGCCCGCGCACTTGAGCATCGCCTGGCATTTCGACGCGTAGCCCCCCGTGCGTCTCCTCTTCGTTTGATGCGCTCGCATCGCCGTATCGACGCGGGTTCGAATCGACACGTCCTGTTACACACAAACACACCGGTAACCGCGCCGCTCGGTAGAGTTCGGTTCAAACGAAAGCGGTTCACATGAAACGCTTTGCACGACAGGCACTCGCATCACGGATATCAGGGAGCAACAACATGAAAAAAATCTTCGCACTGGTCATTCTTGCCGTCACGCTCGGCGGCGCGTTGAGCGGCTGCATCGTGGTCCCCGAGGATCATCCGCATCACGACCACTACTACGAACGCTATTGAACGGGTCATCACGTGCAATGAGCACACGGCTCTCCATTCCATCAAAGACTTCCACACAGAGAACAATCATGAGTCATTCACGCAACCGCTGGATATCGTTGACGCTCGTCGCGGGTCTCGCGATCGGCGCATCATCGGCCGCCTTCGCGCACGTCGATGTCGGCGTGAACATCGGCTTGCCGGGCATCGCGGTCGCGCCTGCCGTGGTCGAGGCTCCGCCTCCTCCACCCGTCTACGTGGAGCCCGCGCCTGTGTATGCGCCTGCGCCGCCGCCCGCGGTCGTGATCGCGCCGGGCTGGTACGGTGAACGCTACTACGATGGTCATCGCTACTGGGAGCGTCGCGAGTGGGAGCGTCATCACGACGAATGGCGCGAGGCGCACGACGGGCGCGGCCCGCACGGCGACTGGCACGACCGTGACTGGCACGATCATGGACATGACGATCATGGGCGTGACGATCGCGGGCATGACCGTTGGTAGACGACAGGTGGCGTCCATCACGCCACCCTGTCGCGCTGGCATCCGCGCCACCCCTTCGACAGGAGCGACGACGTGCTACGCAACGATCCGAGACGAGTAACGGCGCAAGTCGACGGCGCGCAGATCTGCGCCGAATACAGCGAGCTGACCGGCCAGCTGTGCCTGCGCCAGGACGGCACGCTACTGCGTGAATGGTTTCCGCCGCATTCGTGGATGGCGATCGCGTCGGTGGCCGGCGCGCGCCATTGGGGCACGCGGCCAACCGACGACGAATTGCTCGCGCTGCTGCACAACGAAATGGCGTTGCTGCGCGCGTCGTGAGCCGTCGCGCGTAATCTCACGCCCGGCGACAGCGTTCATTCGATCGCAACGGCGCCGACGCGTTCATCGGCCGATGCGTGATCGAGCGGCTCGCGCCGCATCATCAGTACCACCCCGGCCGCCGCGATCACGGCAGGCACCGCCAGCAGGCTGAACACCGCGCCGAACTGCCAGCCGAGCCCCATCAACGCGGCACCGACGAGCGCGCCCGCCACGCCGCCGACGCGGCCGATCCCCAGCATCCACGCAACGCCCGTCGCGCGCGCCCGGGTCGGGTAGAAGCTCGCCGCGAGCGCCGACATCGACGTGACCGCGCTGGTCGCGACCGTGCCGGTCAGGAAGATCAGCGTGCCGAGCCAGACCTGATGGCCGACACCCTGCCCCACGAGCAATACCAGCGCGCCAACCAGTACATAGGTGAACGCGATCACGCGATGCCCGGCGAAGCGATCCATCACCCAGCCGACGCACAGATTGCCGAGGATGCCGCCGAGCGGAAACAGCGAGGTCATCAACGCGGCCTTCTCGCCCGAAAAACCGGTGTCCTTGAACAGCGTCGGCAGCCAGTTGGTCAGCAGGTAATAAATCAGCAGACCCATGAAATAGGCGAGCCACAGCATCAGCGTGCCAAAGCGGTAGCGCGCCGACAAGATGATCCCGAGCGCCCATTGCGCGCGGCTGTCGCCCGTATTGCGGCGCACGTCGACCGCGAAAAAGCGGCATCCGTCGAAACGCTCGGCGGGCGCGATGCGTTGCAGGATCCGCGCGATCCGTTGATCGGCCTGCTTGCGCACCGCGAGGAATTGCGCCGATTCAGGCAGCAGCAGCATCAACAGCGCGGTCAGCACGAGCGGACCGGCACCACCCGCGATCAGCACGCTCGGCCACCTGAAATGCGGAATCAGCCATGCGGAGGCCAGACCGCCGATCGCGAGGCCACCTGAAAAGCCGCAGAACATCGCATTGACCGCGACCGCGCGAATCCGGGCGGGCGCGTACTCGGACATCAGCGTAACCGCGTTGGGCATCGCCGCGCCAAGACCCAGGCCGGTGAAAAAGCGCAGCAAGGTCAGCGATTCGATCGAGCTCGCGCGCGCCGCCGCGAGACTCCACAGCCCGAAGAAGAACACCGACAGCACCAGCACCGTCTTGCGTCCGACCCGGTCTGCGCAGGGGCCTGCCGCGAGCGCGCCGATGCCGAGTCCGACCAGCGCCGCGCTCATCACCGGACCGAGCGCGCTGCGCGCGATGCCCCACTGCTGCACCAGCGACGGCGCGATGAAGCCGATCGCGGCGGTGTCGAAACCATCAGCCGCGACGACGAGGAAGCACAGCACGAGAATCGTCCATTGAAACGGCGAAAAGCGCCGCGCGTCGATAAAGGCCTGCACATCTACACTGCGCTCGGAGCGGGTCATGTGCGTGCTCCTTTCAGCTTGTTCATTGCAATGTCTCCTTGAAATGACGAGGTGTTTTCTTATTGGTTTGGCTCGCGCTATCTGAAATGGGGTTCTGGTCGCCTGCCGCGCCGTCTCCTCGCCGAACCCGCAGCTAGCGCAGCATCGCCAGCGTTCTGAAGTCGACGCGCCTGATAATGCGGCTCTCCTGCGCGACGATCAGGTGCGCGGACGCCTGCAGATAAGCGGGCCACTCCGGATCGGCATCGCGCGCCGTGCGGCGCTGATCGTAATCGCCGATGCTGTCGTAGCCCCACAGATGCACGACCTGGTTCAGCGCGCCGATATCGCTCATGTAAAAGCCGACGGGCGCGCCCAGATACTTGAGCTGAATCGGCATCGCGAGCCGGTCGAAGACGTCGATGAATTCCGCCATGCCACGCGGACGGATCGTGTAGATACGATGATCGACGAAAGGTTTGCCCTGGCTCATGTGCCGGTCCTCATTACGGTTTGGGATGCGCGGGTGTCCGCGTTGTTTGCGCTCGTTGCGTTCTTTGCGCTCTTCACGTTCACGCCCGCGAGACAACGCCCGGTGATATAGCCGAAGGTCATGATCGGCCCAAGCGTGATACCCGCGCCCGGATAGTTGCCGCCCATCACGCTCGCACGATCGTTGCCAACCGCGTACAAGCCCGCGATCGGCGCGCCTTTCATGTCGAGCACTTCGCCGGTGACATTCGTCGTGATGCCGTCGAAGGTGCCGAGATCGCCCATCTCGACCTTCAGCGCGTAATACGGACCGTCGCCGATCGGCGCGACGCACGGATTCGGCTCGTGCTCCGGGTCCCCCAGATAGCGGTTGAACGACGTCGTGCCGCGGCCGAACTCGCTGTCTTCGCCACGTACCGCGTCCGCGTTATAGCGCTTCACGGTCGCTTCGAGCGCCGCGCCGTCGAGACCTGCGTTGCGCGCAAGTTCCGCAAGCGTGCGGCCGCGGCTCAGATAGCCGTTGCGCAGCAACGGACCAAGCGGCACGGGCGCCGGCTTCGCATAACCGAGCCCGTATTTGCGGATCGTCGCGTGGTCGCAGATCAGCCACATCGCGGTTTCGCGCTCGTTGGCGCAGGCCTCGATCATCGCGGCACCCACGTCGTGATACGAATTCGATTCGTTGGTAAAGCGCTTGCCCGTGCGCGTCACGCCGATCACGCCAGGCTTGTAGCGATCGACCAGGTGCGGAAACACGCCGACGCTGCCGTCACGCATCGGCACGCGCGACACCGGCATCCATGCGGCGGGCTGCGGATAGCGGATCGCCACCTGCGCGCCGAGACGTTCGGCCATGCCGACGCCGTCTCCGGTATTGCCGGTCGGCACCGGCGACACGTGTTCGCCGCCGCGCCGCAGATGCGGATACGCGCGTTTGATCCGCGCGACGTCATGCGAGAAGCCGCCGCATGCGAGCACGACCCCGCGTCGCGCGGCGATGCGCATCTCGCCTTGCGGTCCCGCGACGAGCGCGCCGCTCACGCGGCCGTTCGTCACGGTCAGCTCGCGAGCGGCCGTACTCGTATGGATCGGAATGCCGAGATCGAGTGCGGACTTCGCGAGCCGCGCGGCGAGCGCGTTGCCGCTCGTGATCTGCACACCGCGCCGGTACAGCGCGAGATCCTTCAGATGGCTAGCGAGCCGCTTCGCGACATACAGGGCGGACTTGAGCGAGCGCGTCGCATTGAAGAAGTGCTTCAGGTCCGCGTTCGACGAGTTGAACATCATGCCGATGAACGTGATCGTCTTGAGCGGCGCACGCAACCGCGTGATGTCCTTGCCGAGCGCGCGCGCGTCGAACGGCGCGGCCACGACCGAGCGGCCAATGTCGACGCCGCCGCCGATGTCCGGGTGATAGTCGGGATACAGCGTCGGCACGAATTTGACGGTGGTCTCGCGCTCGAAGAAGTCGAGCATTTCCGGACCCGTATCGAGAAAGGCGTCGACGGCGGCGGCATCGAAGCACGCGCCCGTTTCGTTGCGCATGTAGGTCAGCGCCGCTTCGCGCGAATCGCTAACGCCGTTGCTCCTCGCGTGACGGTTGCCCGGAATCCACAGCACGCCACCAGAAAACGCTGTCGTGCCGCCGAAAAACGCTTCTTTCTCGATCACGACGACATCGAGGCCGTGCTTGCGCGCGGTGATCGCGGTCGACAGACCGCCCGCGCCTGAACCGATCACGAGCACGTCACACGTGAGTGTCGCGCTGAGTATTGCGTTGGTCATGATGGTCTCCTTACGTGCGGACCTGGCGGCCGGCTTGCGTGGTCTGGGTGGCTTGCGTGGCTTCGAAGCCGGGACGCGGCACGAGGTCCATCAGCATGCTTTCGAAGCCGCCGTCGACGACGACTTCCGCGCCGTTCACGTAGGCGGCACGCTCGCTTGCGAGAAACGCGACGACATCGGCGATATCGTTTGGCTCGCCGATCCGGCGACTCGCCGTCATCTCGCTGCGCCGGCGTTCGATATCGCCGTGCTCGTAGAACGCCGCGGACAGCGGCGTGCGGATCATGCCGGGGCACACGGTATTGCTGCGAATACCGCGCGCGCCCCACTCCGCCGCGATCTGCTTCGACAGCATCGTCACGCCGGCCTTGCCTGCGCTGTAGGCGCCGCTATAGGTCTGCGGATGATGCGCGGCCACCGACGCGACGTGCACGATCGCGCCAGCGCCGCGCTTCAACATGCCTTGACCGAATTGCTGCGAGCACAGCATGTAGCCGGTCAGATTCACGCGCAGCATTGCATTCCATGCATCGAGTCCAATCTCTTCGATGCCACCCGGTCGCAGCAGACCCGCGTTGTTCACGAGCACATCGGCGGCGCCCAGACGCGCTTCGATCTCCGCCACCGCACCGCGCACGCTATCGATGTCGCCGATATCGCAGGCGAGCGCCAGCGCTTCGACGCCGCTCGCGTTCAGCGCCTGTGCGACCTCCCGGCACTTTTGCTCATCGCGATCGAGCAGCGCCACGCGTGCACCGGCTTCGCCCAGCACCTTAACGATCGCGCTGCCGATGCCGCCCGCCGCGCCGCTCACCACGCAGACGCGGCCTTCGAGTCCGAGCCAGTGTCGCCCATTGCTGTGTTCGTAGCGTCGATCTTCCTGCTGATTCATTTGCTTAGTCCTCCAAATCTCCATATTGATGACCGCGGCGAAAACACGTTGGCTGGCCTCGCCGACCTGTTTATCCGGCCGCGTCTTTGATGGAAAAAAGTATAGCCATGCGCGTCGGATCGAAATTGGACAAAGGCAGCGCATCGCAGGACAATTCGAACATAGGAGACAAAACCGCATGAGGAATATCCCTAACTACGATCTGTACGGGGAGTCCGCGCGGCCGCCGTGGTACGACGCGTTCAATTTCGAATGGATCGCCGAGCGCAGCCGTCCGAACGACTGGCATATCGCCGCGCACCGTCACGATGCGCTGCTGCAGATTCTCTATATCCGCAGTGGCTCGGGCTACGTGCTGATCGAAAGCGAGAAGCTCACGATCGAAGCGCCATGCCTGATCCTGCTTCCGGCGCAAACGGTGCACGGTTTCGCGTTTTCGCCAGAGATCGATGGGCTCGTGATCACCGCCGCGCAGCGCGCCTTGGAGTCGATTTCGAACGCGGTGTCGCCGGGCCTCGTGCCGGTGCTGCAACGGCCCGCGCTGATACCTGTTCGGCCCGCCATCGGCGAGCGCACGTTGATGCCATTGTTTGGTTTGCTGGAAGAGGAATTTCGCGGCGGCGCGCGCGGCCATATCGCCGCGGGCATGTCGCTGATGATTGCACTTTTTGTACAAGTCGCGCGGCTCACCGATGCCGCGTCGAGCGCGGGCGCAACCATCAATGACCGGCGCGCGGCGCAGATCAAACGGCTACGCGAGCTGATCGCCGCGCACGTGCGCGAGCATCATCCAGTCGATTTTTATGCGGAGAAACTTGGTGTGACAGCGGCGCAGCTGGGCCGCATCTGCCGTGAGGAGCTCGGCCATTCGCCGCTGTCGCTCGTCAACGACCAGTTGATACGCGAGGCGCAGCGCGATCTGGTGTACTCGGGTTCGAGCATCAAACAGATCGCGCACGCGCTCGGTTTCGAAGATGCGGCCTATTTCAGCCGCTATTTCCGCAAGCAGACCGGCGTCACGCCCAAGGAGTTCCAGGCGGCCGCGCATCGGGACCTGTCGATCAACTAGCGGTCCCGATCAACGCGCGTGATTTACAGACTTTGCATCTGTGCGCCGGCGACGCCGACGTAGTTCTCTGCGAGCACCGTCGCGGCCGTGCGCGAGGTCGTCACGTACTCGAGCTCGGCGACCTGCAACTGCTGCTCGAACGCCGAAGCGCCATCGACGCGATGCAGCATGCTGGTCATCCAGTATGAGAAGTGCTCGGCGCGCCAGATGCGCTTGAGTGCGGTCTCGCTGTAACGGTCGAGCAGATCGTTGCGATTTTCCTTGTAGAACGCGTCCAGCGCCTTGCTCAGCACGTTCACGTCGGCGACCGCGAGGTTCATGCCCTTCGCGCCGGTCGGCGGCACGATATGCGCGGCGTCACCAGCGAGGAACAGGCGGCCGCACTGCATCGTCGTCGACACGAAGCTGCGCATGCCGACGATGTTCTTCTGGAAGATCTTGCCGTCGATGAGCTTGTGACCTTCTTCCGAATCGGCGCGTGCATGCAGTTCGGCCCAGATGCGATCGTCGGACCAGTTCTCGACCGAGTCTTTCGGATCGCACTGGAAATACATGCGCTGCACGTTCGGCGAGCGCGTGCTGATCAGCGCGAAGCCGCGTTCGTGGCGCGCGTAGATCAGTTCGTCCGACGACGGCGGCGCTTCGCACAGAATGCCGAACCAGCCAAACGGATAGACGCGCTCGAAATCCTTGCGCAGCGCCTGCGGAATCGCCTGACGCGACACGCCCTGCGAGCCGTCGCAGCCGATCACGAAGTCGCATTGCAGCTCGTGCTCCGCGCCTTCGTGGTGGTAGCGGATCGACGGCTTGTCGGTATCGATGCCGTGCACCGACGTATCCGACACGCCGAAGCGCAGTTCGGCGCCCGCGGCGACGCGCGCCGCGACGAGGTCCTTGATCACTTCGTGCTGGGCGTAGACCGTGATCGCGTGACCGGTGAGTGCCGTCAGATCGATGCGGCGACGCTTGCCTTCGAACGCGAGTTCGAAACCGTGATGCAGCGCGCCTTCGGCTTTCATGCGTTCGCCGAGACCGGTTTGCGTCAGCAGGTCCATCGTGCCCTGCTCGAGCACGCCGGCGCGAATCGTGGATTCGATCTGCTCGCGCGTGCGCGTTTCGAGCACGACCGAGTCGATACCGCGCAGATGAAGCAGATGGGAAAGAAGCAGGCCAGCGGGCCCGGCACCGATGATGCCGACTTGCGTGCGCATGTAAGTCTCCTGAATGCGGCGATGAAATTTGCGCACAGTGTGACGATTGCGGCATCTATCCCGCAACGCGATATGGCGGATAGGCCGTATCTCGATAAGCGATAGAAGGTGTGGGGCAGGTGCGCGCGCCGCGCGGTTGTGCCGGCCGAAAACGCAAGACTGGCGGGGCTTACCGGCGATTCGAACGGCGCGCTGCTGGTACTGCCGGCGCGGCGTGCTCCTTAGGTAAACCCCAATCTGCCAAGCCAGGTTCAACTAGCCAAGAAACAGCCCGTAGACAGGATTTTTCGTCTCTTCCCAGTACGGATAACCGAGTGTCGCGAGAAAACGGTCGAACGCATTGTGGTCGCTCTCGGGCACCTGAATCCCAACCAGAATCGAGCTGTAGTCCGCGCCCTGGTTGCGATAGTGGAACAGGCTGATGTTCCAGTTCGGCGCCATCGACGACAGGAACTTCATCAGCGCGCCCGGACGCTCCGGAAACTCGAAGCGAAACAGACGTTCATCACGCGCGAGCGGCGAGCGGCCCCCGACCATGTAGCGGATATGCTGCTTCGACAGTTCGTCGAAGGTCAGGTCGACGGTGGCGAAGCCGTGCGCTTCGAATGCGCCGGCGATCTGCGCCGATTCGCTGCGATTGCGGATCTGCACGCCGACGAAGATATGCGCCGAGTTCGCGTCGGCAATCCGGTAGTTGAATTCGGTGACGCTGCGCGTGCCGACCAGTTCGCAGAAGCGCTTGAAGCTGCCGCGCTCTTCGGGAATCGTCACCGCGAATACGGCCTCACGCGCTTCACCCACTTCGGCGCGTTCAGCGACGAAGCGCATGCGGTCGAAGTTCATGTTCGCGCCCGACGTGATCGCGATCAGCGTCTGATTCTCGATGCCTTCCCGCTCGGCGTACTGCTTGGCGCCGGCCACCGCGAGCGAGCCTGCCGGTTCGAGCACGCTGCGCGTGTCCTGGAACACGTCCTTGATCGCGGCGCACAGGGCGTCCGTATTCACGAGCAGCACTTCGTCGAGATATTCGCTGCACAGGCGGAAGGTTTCTTCGCCCACGAGTTTCACCGCGGTGCCGTCGGAGAACAGGCCCACTTCGTTCAGCGTCACGCGCTCGCCTGCCTTCAGCGATGCCGCCATCGCACACGAGTCATCGGTCTGCACGCCGATCACCTTGATCTCGGGGCGCACCGATTTCACGTACGCAGCCACACCGGCCGCGAGACCCCCGCCGCCGATCGGCACGAAGATCGCGTGAATCGGGCCCTGGTGCTGGCTGAGGATTTCCATCGCCACCGTGCCCTGGCCGGCGATCACGTAGGGATCATCAAACGGATGCACGAAGGTCAGGCCGCGTTCTTCCTGCAGCTTGACCGCGTGGCCATAGGCATCGCTATACGACTCACCGAACTGCACGACCTCGACGGTCGGGCCGCCGTGCGTGCGGATCGCATCGACCTTGAGCTGCGGCGTCGTCACCGGCACGACGATGATCGCCTTCACGCCCATGCGTGCCGCCGACAACGCCACACCCTGCGCATGATTGCCCGCCGACGCGGTGATCACGCCGCGTCCGAGCGCCTCGGCCGGAATATGCGCCATCTTGTTGTACGCGCCGCGCAGCTTGAACGAGAACACCGGCTGGTTGTCCTCGCGCTTCAGATAGACCGGATTGCGCAGCCGCGCCGACAGGTTCGGCGCGCGTTCGAGTTCGGTCTCGCGCGCCACGTCGTAGACGCGCGCGGTCAGGGTCTTTTTCAGGTAGTCGTGGGACGGCGCGATGCGCCCGGCCGCTGCGGCGGCCTGTTCGAGTTCGGTTAACAGCACGGCAAGCTCCTGGGTGGCAACATTCGATGCAGCAACGAGTCAACGGCGATCGATCTCGATCGCAGCCTGTTCGCCAGGAGGCAGGTAAAGAATGAACCTGAAAGCGGACATAAAAAAACCCGCCTCGTTTGGCGGGTTATGTGTCACTGCAAGTCGACGCGCGCTAACCCACCATTCGATGAATGATGCTAATAATCAGCGCAATACGGATGTCGAGGCAGTTCATGTCGGCGATCTTCGTCGAGTTGGCGGGCTTTGTCAATCCCTGCGGACCATCGTCAATATCTTGTCGACCACTGGCCCGCCGACATTAATCAGTCTTCCTAAAACATTTCGGCCGCAACGGCCCAACGAATAACGGGGCGCGCCGGCAAGCGCGCCCCGCTGATACGACCAACGCCGCGATCAATCGCGCACGCCGCTCTGCTTTTTGAACGCCACGAGAATGCGCTGCTCCAGCGCGTTGTAATCGCGGCCAAAGTGATGATCACCGGAGGTGCGGATCACTTCGACACCGGTCTTGTCGAGCGTCGGACACAGCGTGTCGGTTTCGCTCGCGCCATAGAAACATTGGACGATCGACGGCGGCACATGCGTCAACTCGGGCCGCACGTTCAGCGCCTTGTCGCTCGCGGGCATGCCGAGCCAGCCGCCGACCCGGATCTGGAAATCGGCGTCGGGCGCGAAGCCGAGCAGCGAAATCAGCGACACCTTATCGCGCTGCGCCTGCGGCAGACGGTTGTACGCGAAAGGCATCACGTCGGCGCCGAACGAATAGCCGATCAGCGCGACGTGCTGCGCGTGCCAGCGCGCACTATAGGTTTGCATCACGCGCGCGAGATCGCGGCTCGTTTGCGCGGGCGGCTTCTCGCTCCAGAAATAACGCAGGCTGTCCAGGCCGACCACCGACACGCCGTCTTTCTGCAACGCCAGCGCGATCGTCTTGTCGAGGTCGCGCCAGCCGCCATCGCCGGAAATCACGATCGCCATCATGCCGTTCGGATGCGCAACCGGCAATTCGATCAGCGGCAAGTCGGACACGTCGTCGTCGCTCGTCGATACCGACTGCAGATGCGGCGTCAGCAACCCGACCAGACGCGCGCGATCGGCATTGCCCGTGCCCGCCTTTTCGACGAAGCCAGGCACCTTGTCGCGAATCACGGTCGGATCAGGCGAACACGGCTCAAAGCGCGGGTCGAGTGTGGGCTCGGCATCCACCGACACCGCGCCCGCAACCGTATTGGACGGCGCCTGCTCGAGCACGTGCATCGCGAGCGTCGCGCCCTGCCCCGTACCCGCGACGATCGGCGCGAAATAGTTGCTCGACTGCGATTGCCGTTCGAGCTGATGGCTCAGCGCTTCGGCATCGCCCACCAGCTTATGGCAGGTTTCCTTCTGGGCAGCAAGGTTGGCTGCGTAGCGTGCGGTATCGACGCCGACGGTCAACGCGCCCGCTTTCGCGAGCGCATCGGCGCTCTGCTGATCGGCCGCACTCCAGCCGCTCGCCTGCGAATACAGCACGACGAAGCCGCGCAGCGGCCCCTCGGGTTGCGTGACGCGAACGTCGCCAAAGCGGCCGCCAGGCACGGTGGTGGTGGCCGCGTGCGCGAGCGCGCCGCAGCTCAGAACGCTCGCCGCGACGGCGAGCTGGAACAACGGATGCAATTTCATGAACGCCGGCCTCCAGCCAGCAGCGACAGGTCCGCGAGCGTGAAGAACACGCCCGAGCCGGATGCCGCGAGATAACGCGGCTCCCAGCGCGGCTGGAACTTGCTTTTGAAAGCACGCAGTCCGCGGAAGTTATAGAAGCGGCCACCGAAGCGCCACAGGATGCCGGCCAGCCGATGCCAGCGCGACGCGAGCGGCGTCGGTTGCACGCCCGAGAGCGGCGCAATGCCGAGACTGAGCGAGCGGAAGCCCGCCTGTTTCAGATGCAACGCGAGCTGAGTGAACAGATATTCCATCGCATACGACGACGCGCTTTCGACGTGACGCATCACGCCGATGGTCGCCTCGGTATTCATATCGGTCGTCATGAAGGTCACGAACGCGACCGGCTCGCCGTTCTGGCGCACCAGCATCACCGATTGCGCGGCGAGATATTCGTCATTGAAAGCCGCGACCGAGAAGCTTTTCTCGCGTGCATCATGGCTGTCGAGCCAGCCGTCGGAAATGCCGCGCAGCATTTCGAGCGACGCCGGCACATGCGCCTGATCGATCACTTCGACGCTAAAGCCGTCGCGCTCGCCGCGCTTTAGCGCATAGCGCAGATGCGCGCGGTGCGAGCCCTTCAGATCGAAATCGTCGAGCACGACGTGCGCTTCCTCGCCGAGCTTCATCAGCGTGAGGCCGGCGTCGAGATACAGCGGCAGCGCATTCGCGCGTACCTGGTAGAACGCGGCACGGCCGCCGTGCGCATGCGCGAGCGCGACGAACTTGCTGATGAGGCCAGCCCACTCTTCGCGCGGGCCCACCGGATCGTGCAGCGCGGCCCACGTGCGCCCGTATTTCGCGTACATCAGGAACGCCCCGCGCGACTCCGAAAACAGGAAGCTCTTGTCGCCCATCAGCGCGAGACCGGCATCGCTGCGCTCCTGCGCGCGCACGATGCGCGCGGCGTCGTGCAGATCTTCGGGCGCCGGCATGACGAAGCGGCCCGGTGCCGGACGCAGCAATTGCCAGAACGAGAACGTCGCGGCGAACAGGCTCGCGGCGAGCGTCGCCCGCAGCGCGCGCGGCGCGCGCTCGTCGAACGCGAATTGCCACCACAGGTCGCGCGTGTACGGCACGTCACGGAAAGCGAACAGCATGACCCAGGTCGCGAGCATCAGCACCATCGCGACCGATACCAGCCAGCCCGCGGTAAAGCGCTCGGCGAACAGCGACGAATGACGATTGAAGCGCTTGCGCGTAGTGAGCAGAAGGACGATCAGCATGCCGAGCACGCCGGCCTCGACGAACGCGAGACCTTTGGTCAGCGACAGCGCGAGGCTCAGCACCGCGAGCGCGAGCGTCATCCACCACGCCGCGTCGAGCCGCCGCAGCAGTCCGCGCGCGACGAACAGCAGCAGCACGCCGACCACGCTGCACAGCATCTGCGAGCTTTCGAGCACCCACAGCGGCACTAGGTCGCGCAGCATATGGATGCGCTGCCAGAACGCCGGCGTCGCACTCGAAATCACCAGCATGCCGCCGACCACGAACGTGACGAGGCTCAGAAACAGCGGCGCGAGCTCCGACACGCGCTCCGCCTGCAACAGCGACAGACGGTTCTTCAGCGCGCGCCCTTCGAAGCCCGCGAGCAGCGCCGCCGACACAACCAGCGGCACACCGAAATAGATCGCGCGATAAGCAAGCAGCGCGGCGACCATCTGATGCATCGGCACGCTGCCGCTCAGCGTGAACGCCATCGCCGCCTCGAACACGCCGACGCCGCCAGGCGTATGGCCGATCAGGCCGAGCAGCATCGCGGCTGCGTAGACGGTGATGAAGCCGGCGAAGCTCACGTTCGCATGCGGCAGCAACGCCCACAGCGCGAGGCCCGCGGCGATCACGTCGAGGACCGCCAGCGCGACCTGCGCGAGCAGATCGCGGCGCGCGGGGATATCGAACGACAGCCACTGCCAGCGCGTGCGAATCGGCCGGGTTTCGCGGCGGCACGCGGCGGCGGTCAGCGCCAGCGCGATAAGCAGCGTCACGCCGCTCCAGCGCAGCACGTCCGGCGACAGATGCAGCATCGGCGCAAGCTGGCCGGCCATGCCGACCATGCCGAGCGCGGTCATCAACACGAGCGCGAGCGCGAGCGACACGCTCGTGAACACCGTCATGCGGCCGATCTGCGCGGGCGTGATATTCGCGACGCCGTACACGCGCGCGCGCACCGCCCCGCCCGTCAGCGCGCCGAAACCGGTCGCATTGCCAAGCGCCGAACCGGCGGTCGCGCCGACCCACAGCGCCGCACGCGGCACTTTCGCGCCGAGATAGCGCAGACCGACCGCGTCGCGCCCCACGAGCGCGACGTAGCTGAGCGCGGTCGCGCCGAGCGCGCCGATCCACTCGCGCGCCGACAGACCGCGCAGCTCGCGGATCACCGACCGGTAATTGACCGCCTCCGACAGATGCTGCAGCACGACCAGCAACAGCCCGCAAATGACAAGCGCGAGCACAGGTGACAGAAGTCCCCGGTTGCCAAGCGCTTTCCATGCGCGGCCGAGCAGCGTGCCGAGGCGTTCGAACCTGTTTTGAAGTCGGTGAAACATGGTCAATGCGGGCCTTGCGAGGAGCGGTCGCGGCGACGGGTCGTCCCGCGCGGTATCGCCTGTGGCAGCGATTACAAAGAGATAACGGCAAAAGATGCAAAAGGTTGACAGCATTAGCTATTTTGCTGTCGATCCACTTGCTCGGCGCGCGTCAAAAGGGCGCGATTGTAATGCTTCCTCGCGCGAGGCGCGGCATCAAGATGCCGGTTGCGCGTGCCGTAATCAGGATCAGGAGCGCGACACCTGGAAGGAGAATGGCGACGGCGCGAACGCGCCAGTGACGACCGGCGTGCGGTCTGCTTAACAGGGCCACAAAGCACAATGCCCGCTACTCGAGCGGGCATTGACACGACAGCCGGAGCCTGCGCGGCCCCCGGGTAACGCTTCCCGCGCTTAGTTCGGGCGACGATGCGCTTCGGCGATCACCGCGCAGTTCTGCAGATGCAGGTTCAGCGCGTGCAGCGCCAGCGCGCGCAGCTTGCCGAAGAAGGTGTTGGCGGCGGGGGTGGAACGGACAACGTTCGATGCGGTGTTCATGGCGGGCTCCGTACTAGGGTTTATACCTACGTAATGACCCGATTATAGTCTCCTCGTGACGCACCGCAACAAAAATTAAAAGTTTTTCGCGTCACCGCGACATCGGAGTCGCGTCTCCGATACGAAAAATCGTAAGAAGGCGGCATCGGCCGCGCCAGTATTAACAATCCGCACCATACGGGTGCAATAATGACCCCTTTGCCTGCGACGCCTTGCCGCAGCCCGCCGTCATGTCTGTCGCCGAGACTCAGAAAGCACTGATTGCGCCCCTTATCGTCGCGTGCGCGATGTTCATGGAAAGCGTCGACGCCAACGTGATCGTCACCGCGCTGCCGGCCATGGCGCGCGATTTCGGGCGCGATCCGGTCACGCTGAAAATCGCGGTCACGAGCTATGTGCTCGGGCTCGGCGTGTTCATCCCCGTGTGCGGCTGGCTCGCCGACAAATTCGGCGCGCGCACGGTATTTCGCACGGCAATCGGCATCTTCGTGACCGGCTCGCTGCTGTGCGCCGCGTCGGACTCGCTTGCCACCTTTACGATTGCGCGATTCATTCAGGGCGTCGGCGGCGCGATGATGGTGCCGGTCGGGCGGATCATCATTTTTCGCGTGGTGGAGAAAGCCGACTTCATCCGCGCGATGAACTATCTGAGCGTGCCCGCGATGCTGGGCCCCGCCGCCGGTCCGCTGCTCGGCGGATTCATCACGACGTATCTGCACTGGCGGCTGATCTTCTTCATCAACGTGCCGATTGGCATTCTCGGTATCTACCTGACCAATCGCTATATCGCCAATACGCGCGAGCCCGACCCCGGCCCGCTCGACTGGATCGGCTTCCTGCTGTCGGCGGCGGGCGCGGTGCTGCTGCTGCTCGGCTTGTCACTGGTCGGTGGCGAACTGATTTCGAATCTGGATGCGCTCGGTATGTGCGGGGTCGGCGCGGTGCTGCTCGCGATCTACGTCGCTTACGCGCAGCGCGTCGCGTTGCCGCTGCTCGATCTGCGCTTTTTCAAGGTGCCGACCTTCCAGGCGAGCGTGCTCGGCGGCTCGCTGTTTCGCATCGGTCTTGGCGCGTTGCCGTTCCTGCTGCCGCTGCTGCTGCAGGAAGGTCACGGCATGAGCGCGTTCCAGTCGGGGCTGATCACCTGTGCGTCAGCGTTCGGCGGCATGTTCACGCGCGTGATCGCCTCCACCGTGCTGCGCCGGTTCGGCTTTCGCCAGGTGCTCGTGTTCAACGCCGCGCTATCGGGCATTTCGATCGCCGCGTGCGGGCTCTTCTTTCCGCACACGCCGACGTGGATCATCTGGGTCGTCGTGCTGCTCGGCGGCTTCTTCCCCGCGTTGCAGTTCACGAGCCTCAATTCGCTGACCTACGCGGAAATCGCGACCCGCGACGTCGGCCGCGCGACGAGCCTTGGCAGCGTCGTGCAGCAGATGTCGCTCGGGCTCGGTGTGACAGTCGGCGGTATCGTGCTGCAGATCTCGCGCGTGCTGCATGGGCACTCGGGCATCATGTGGTCGGACTTCTGGCCCGCGTTCCTCGTGGTCGGTCTGTGCTCGTTCGCGTCGATTCCGGTCACGCAGCGCTTGCCGCGCGGCGCGGGCCACGAGATTTCACGAGGTGGGCGCGGCTGAGCGGTATTCGGCCGCCCTGCACCGGCTCGAAACAGCGGCTAGGTCCGCCCGCTTGCGCTGAGACGCCCATCGGCCTTCGCGAGCAGCGCGTCGAGGACCGCCATCTCGACGGGCTTCACCAGGTGCGCATGAAATCCCGCCATGCGAGTGCGATCGAGATCGCTTACATGACTGAACCCCGTCATCGCCGCGTACATCGTGCGGGTCATCTCGGGCAGCGCGCGCATCGCCGCGAGCGTCGCATAGCCATCCATCTTCGGCATCGCAAGGTCGATCAGCGCGAGATGCGGCGTGAAGCGCGGCGCGATCTGCAGCGCCTGCTCGCCCTCATACGCGATGCGCACCTCGTGGCCCTTCAGTTCGAGCAGCATCGCGAGGCTGTCGGCCGAATCGTGATTGTCGTCGATGAGCAGAATCCGCAGCGGCTGTACGTCGGGAGTGGCCGTGATCGTGCCGCTCTCCGTGGTTTCGGACTGCGCGGCCGCGAGCGGCAGACTCAGCGTGAACCTACTGCCGAGCCCCGGGCCTTCGCTGCTCGCAACGATGCTGCCGCCATGCATTTCGACGAGCGACTTGCACAGCGCGAGACCGATCCCGAGGCCGCTCTCGCCGAAGTTTTGCCCCTCCTTCTCCTGCGCGAACAGCTCGAAGATCCTGTCGAGCGAGCGCACTGGAATGCCGCAGCCGGGGTCGCGCACTTCGAGCACCGCCATGCGAAAGTCGATCCGGCCCAGCACGTCGATCACACTGCCGCCCGGCGAAAACTTCGACGCATTGTGCAGCAGGTTTTGCAGCACCTGCACGAGCCGCGTCATGTCGCCGCGAATCACCACGGGGTCGTCGGGCACATGGGCGACCACGCGCTGCTCGCGCGCGTCGGTGAACGGCCGCGCCGCTTCGATCGCGCGCGCGACGAGCTCGGCAAGATCGACGCGCGCGATGCGCAGCTCGACCTTGTCGGACATGATGCGGCCGATATCGAGCAGATCGTCGACGAGCCGCGTCAGGTGCGTGACCTGGCGGTCGATCAGATCGCGCGCCCGCGCGAGCACCGGGCTCAGACCGGTTTCCATCTGCATCGTGCCGAGCGCGTTGCGCACCGGCGCGAGCGGATTGCGCAGCTCGTGCGCGAGCGTCGCGAGAAAATCGCGCATGCGCTCGCTCGAGCGTTCAAGCTCCTCGCGCCGACGCCGCTCGGTCAGATCGCGCGTGATCTTCGCGAAGCCGCGAAGCCGGCGCGCTTCGTCGTACACGGCGGTGATGATCACGTTGGCCCAGAAGGTCGAGCCGTCCTTGCGTACGCGCCAGCCCTCGTCTTCGACGGTGCCGATCTGCCGCGCGATGGCGAGCGCGCGCGCGGGCTTGCCGGCCGCCGCCTCCCCCGGCACGTAGAACAGCGAGAAATGCCGGCCGACGATTTCATCGTGCGTATAGCCGTTGATGCGTGCGGCGCCCGAGTTCCAGCTGACAACGCAGCCTTGCGGATCAAGCATGAAGATCGCGTAGTCCTTCACGCTGTCGACCAGCAATCGGAAGCGCTCCTCGCTTTGCCGCAACGCTTCGAGATAAGCGCGCTGCGCGGTCAGATCGCGCGTGATCTTCGCGAAGCCCGTGAGCGTGCCCGCTTCATTGCGGACCGCCGTGATCACGACGTTCGCCCAGAACGTCGTACCGTCCTTGCGCACGCGCCAGCCTTCGTCCTCGAAGCGGCCGGTCAGCGTCGCCTGTTCCAGTTCGTAGGTCGGCCAGCCGCGTGCGACGGCTTCCTCGGTATAGAACCGCGAGAAATGCTGGCCGACGATCTCGCTTTCCGTGTAGCCCTTGAGCTTCTGCGCGCCGGCGTTCCAGCTCACCACGTGTCCGGTCGCGTCGAGCAGAAAGATCGCGTAGTCCGAGATGGCCTGCACGAGCGACGAATAATCGATGCTGACGGGCGCTGAGCGCGCAGCCTCGGCCTGCACTCGGGCGGGCCCGCCGTCGTCGCGGGAAGAAGAAGCATCGAGCTGTGTCATGGCGGGGGCGCGCAATGGGGTTTTCGTTTTAAGCAAACGTCGCGCCTGACCGACGGCGGAGCCCGCTTGCGCCCGTTCGCAAGGCGCAAAGCTGATAACGGCGGGCTTCGTGATCGCTAGCGGGTCGTCACGGCAGACCTCGCCGCGTTGCGGTTCCGGTTTTCGCATTGCCGTTCGTTAGCAAAAATAGCAATGCCAATTGAAAAAGCTATTCACGGCTTTCGCCATGAACTTCGCGCCCCGGCTCGCCCTCGCCGCCGTGCTGAGCGGCCGCCGCGAGTCAACCCGCCGCGCCGATCTTTTCAGCGAGCTTCGCGTCGTAGCTCGAATGGACGTGCACGCGCTTCTTGTCGGGATAGGCGTACGCGTAGGCCTTGCGCAGCGCGAGCGACGCCTCGTGAAAGCCCGACAGGATCAGCTTCTGCTTGTTCGGATAGTTCGCGATATCACCGACCGCGAAGATGCCAGGCCGCGAGCTTTCGTAGTTCGAAGTATCGACATCGACACGTCCGCCGTGAATCGTCAGTCCCCACTGCGCGATCGGGCCGAGATCGGCGACGAGTCCATACAGCGCGATCAGATGCTCGGCTTCGAGTTCCAGCTCGCCGTCGATCTGCCGCAGCGTCAGCGAGCGCAGCACACCGTCTTCCACATTGAGCGCCGTGATCCCACCGACGACGAAGTCCATCTCGCCCGCGTCGACCGCGCGCCGCACCCGCTCGACGCTCGAATCGGCCGCGCTGAAGCCGGCACGCCGATGCACGAGCGTCACGCGCCCCGCGACCTTGCGAAGCGCCAGCGCCCAGTCGAGCGCCGAATCGCCACCGCCCGCGACGACCACGTTCCTGTCGGCGAAATCGGCAAGACGCGGCACGCTGTAGTGCACGTGGCGCTTTTCGAGCGGCTCGGCTTCGGCGAGCGTGAGCTTTTGCGGTACGAACGCGCCATTGCCGCCGGCGAGCAGGATCGCCGCGACGTCGAACACGAGGCCGCGCTGGGTGCGCACGGTCCAGCGTCCGTCGTCGCGCTGCTCGACCGTTTCGACGCGCTGTTCCAGATGGATCGGCACGTCGAACGGCTTGCACTGGGCGAGCAGCCGCTCGACCAGTTCGCGCGCGGTGCACGACGTAATCGCGGGAATGTCGTAGATCGGTTTGTCGGGATACAGCTCGATGCACTGGCCGCCCACGCGTGCGAGCACGTCGACGATCTGACAGGTGAGGCCGATCACACCGGCCTCGAATGCCGCGAACAGACCCACGGGACCGGCGCCGACGATCAGGACATCGGTGCGGATCGGCGGCGTGTGCGGTGCAGGTGCGTCGGCGGCAAGGGTCATGGGTCGGGTCTCCGGATCACGGTAAGCGGCGCAACGGCAGGATCGATAGCCCACCATACCGAATCGGCCCGTACGCGGCAACGATGCCATTGTCGACGGTAAGGATGCTCGGCACGCACGCTCTGCGCCACGAAAGTGGCTACCTGCAAATATCTGGAAGCGGCCATTTTTCCAGTCCATGTGGCGGACTAAGCTGACAGCTATCCGATGCACCGCATCGCCCCACCCGTCCCGGAGCCCATCATGGAACAACGTCTCGACTTCTACAAAGCCAACCCCGCCGCGATCAAATCGCTGCTCGGCGTCGAAGAGCGCATCGGCAAGTCGGCGCTCGAAAAATCGCTGACCGAACTCGTGCGGCTGCGGGCGTCGCAGATCAATGGCTGCGCGTACTGCGTCGATATGCACGCGAGCGACGCGCGCAAAGGCGGCGAAACCGAGCGGCGTCTCGCGACCGTCGTCGCGTGGCGCGAAACGCCGTTTTTTACGGACCGCGAGCGCGCGGCGCTAGAGTGGACCGAAGCGCTGACGCTCGTGTCGCACGATCACGTGCCCGACGCGGTATGGCACTCGGTGCGGCCTCATTTCAGCGACGAAGAGCTGGTCGATCTGACGCTGCTCGTCTCGGCGATCAATGCATGGAACCGCTTTGCGATCTCGTTCCGCAAGATGCCGGCCTGAGCGGCGGCATGACCGGCGGGCATGAGGCGGGGCGCCAGACCCAACGACGCACGGCATCGCCTCACTCGCCAATCCACGACCCGCGCAGATCGCTGTCATGCAGCAACTGCAACAGCGTGCCCGCGGGGCGGCTCAAGCGCTTCGCCGCAAGCGCGATGAATTCCACCGACGGCAACGTCGGCAGTGCGGCCGCATTCAGCGGCGGCGCGAGCCCGCGCGCGGCCAGATACTGCGGACGCACGGTAATGCCGAGTCCGCCCCGCGCGGCCGCGATACAGCCTGAATGACTGCTGCTCGTGCAGACGATCTGCCAGCTTGCACCGGCTTCGGCGAGCGCATCGAGCACGACCGCGCGCGTCACGCTCGGCTCGGCGACCAGAATCAGCGGCAGCGGCTGGCTCAGATCGACGAGCGTGCCGGTCCGCGCGAGCCATTCGAGGCGCCCTGTGAAGAGCGGCACGCCGCGCCGGTCGCCCAACCGGCGCTTGCCGACCAGCAGATCGATCGCGCCCGCGTCGAGCAGCTCGTAGAGCCTGCCCGTCATGCCGATCGTGATTTCGAGTTCGACGTCGGGATGCGCGTTGCGAAACGCGGCGAGCACAGTGGGCAGCGGGCCGAGCGCGATGTCGTCCGACGAACCGAGCCGCACGCGTCCCTTCAGGCGCGGCGCGCGAAACTGCGATTCCGCACGCGACAGCGCCTGCAGGATCACGCTCGCATGCGCGAGCATCGCTTCGCCGTCGGGCGTCATCGCGAGTGAATGGGTGTCGCGCACGAACAGGCGCCGGCCCACGCTCTGTTCGAGACGCCGGATATGTTCGCTGACGCTCGACTGCGTCAGATCGAGCCGCCGCCCCGCTTCCGTGAAGCTGTGGCAGGCCGCGACGGTCGAGAAGGTCTTGAGCCAGATTGGATTGAGCATACGTGATTGTCGCGCTGCTTATCGGCAATGTCGATAACAGTCAGCGATCCCAGTGGGGTTCCCGATTGATGCGGATCTCAATAACATGACGGAATTCCGCTTGTCCCGCTCGGGTGGCGCTTTGCCGCCGCCGCGCCCGCCGTTGAAAACATGACCAAGGATTCCTCCCACACGGCCCTGCTGTGGATCGTCGCCGCTGGCTTCTTCATGCAGTCGCTCGACACGACGATCGTCAACACCGCGCTGCCGTCGATCGCGAACAGCCTGCACGTCGCGCCGCTCGCGATGCAACCGGTGGTCGTTGCCTACACCCTGACGATGGCGATGCTCACGCCCGCCTCCGGCTGGCTCGCCGACCGCTTCGGCACCCGCCGCGTCTATTTCGCCGCCATTCTCGTGTTCGTGCTCGGCTCGATCTGCTGCTCGAGCGCGCACACGCTCGGCCAGCTCGTGCTGGCGCGCGTGCTGCAAGGCCTCGGCGGTTCGATGCTGCTGCCGATCGGACGGCTCGCGGTGCTGCGCAGCGTGTCGGGCGAGCAGTACGTGTCGGCGCTCGCGTTCATTTCGATCGCGGGCCAGCTCGGGCCGATCGCAGGTCCGACGCTCGGCGGCTGGTTCGTGCAGGCGATCACGTGGCACTGGATCTTCCTGATCAACGTGCCGATCGGTGCGGTCGGTCTGTATGCGGTGCACCGCTTCTTGCCGTCACATGACGAAGCGCAGGCGCCACCGTTCGATGTCATCGGTTGCGCGCTGCTGTCGCTGTGCATGATCGCGTTCTCGCTCGCGATCGACGCACCTGTCCCCTCGCATCGCGCGGCGTGGTCGGCGGGGCTGTTCGCGCTGGCCGTCGCGAGCGCGCTCGCCTACGTTCCGTACGCGAAACACCGCCGCGATCCGCTGTTCAAGCTGTCGCTGTTCAGCGAGCCGAACTTCAGCGTCGGCCTGATCGGCAACCTCGTGTGCCGGATCGGTTCGAGCGCGGTGCCGTTTCTCGTGCCGCTGCTGCTGCAATTGCAGCTCGGCTATTCGCCGCTGCACTCCGGTCTGATGATGCTGCCCGCGGCGCTCGCCGGCACGCTCGCGAAACGCTGGATCGCACCGCTCGTGCGCCGCTACGGTTACGACACGTTCCTGCTCGTCAACACGATCATCGTTGGTTCGGCGATCGTCGCGTTCTCGCTGATTTCGCGCGGCACGCCGCTCGTGATCGAAATCGCGATCCTCGCGGTGTTCGGCGCGGCCAACTCGATGCAGTTCGCGGCCATGAACAGCGTCACGCTGAAAGACCTGTCGCACGAAGACGCGGGCAGCGGCAACAGCCTGTTCTCGATGGTGCAGATGCTGGCGATCGGGCTCGGCGTGTCGATCGGCGGCGGGCTCGTGAATCTGTTCGCGGCGCAATGGGGCTCGGCGGAACTCGGCTTCCGGTTCGCGTTCGTGTGTGTCGGCGCGATCACGCTCGTGTCCGCGTGGATTTTCCGCCACCTCGACGACCCGTCGGGCACGCGCGTGATTCGCGCTCGGGCATCAGGTTCGCGCGTCAGCACATGAGTCAGTTGCGGCACTAAAACCCCGTCCCAAAGCGGCCTGGATATGTCTTGCATCCAGGTCGCATCACTTTTTCCTTCCAGCGCCTTTCTGTAAGCAAACATTTCTTTCTTATTTTTGGTGATTATTTTTCGGCGCGTTGGACTATTTTGCTGCTTGGAGCAAGGTGTGCGCCCGGCGAACCGGCCGCCCGGCCGCGCCGCTTTGCGCCGCTTTATGCCGCTTCCGATCGTTAAAAGGCGTCATCATCCATGTCCAACGCGTCAAGTTCTCCCATCGTCTGTGGGCCCGTTGTCTCCATCTGCGTGCCCACCTGCAATCGTCCCGATCTGCTCGTCGAATGCGTCGACTCGTGCCTCGCGCAAAGCTACCGGCATCTGGAAATCGTGATTGGCGACGATTCGACGGACACGCGCACGCGAGAACTGATCGCGCAGCGCTACCGTGACGAGCCGCGCGTGCGCTACACGTTGCACGAGCCGCCGCTTGGCCAGGCGCGCAATGTGTCGAGCCTGTTCGCTCAGGCGCGCGGCGACAAGATCCTGCTGATCCACGACGATGATCTGCTGACGACCGACGCCGTCGATAAACTCGTGTCGCTATGGCAGCGCTATCCGCGGCTTGATGCGGCATTCGGCGCGCAGTACGAAGCGGATCACGACGGCGTGATCGACCTTGATGCGAGCGTGCGCCTGAACACGGCGTTCCGGCGCACGAAGGCCAACGAGGGTCTGCAGCCGCTCGCGGGCCGTACCGGCCTGATCCAGATGTTTCCGAACAATGGCTGGATGGCCGATGCGCGGCTCGTCAAGCGGATCGGCTACTCCGATCAGCACGGCATGTGCTGCGATTTCGTCTTTGGCGCGAGGCTGTGCCTCGCCGCGCGCGAGGTGTTCTATCTGCACGACTACCTATCCGTGTATCGCAAGACGGCCACGTCGATCTCGCACCGCACGCGCGGCACGACCACGGCCGCCTCGTTGAACGCCTACACCTACGTGAAGTCGCTCGACCTGCCGGCACAACTGGAGCCGTCGCGGCGGCTCGCACTGCGGCGGCTCGCGCCAATCGTCGTGTCGATTCACGCGCGCAACGGCCAGCCGCGCGCGGGCCTGCGAGTCGCGCTCGCGCATCTGTTCGCCTACCACTATGGATTCAACGCGCGGCTCTACTACCATCTGGCGATGCTCGCGCGCGCGGCACTGCGGGCACGGCCGTCGGTCGCCAGCGCCGCGACCGATGCGGCCGCCGCCGCGGTCGCGGCCGTCGCGGCCGCGCCGTCAGTCGCCGCGGATCAGGCCGCGGCGGTCAAGGAGTTCGTCAACGAACTGGTGAGCGAACGGCACGAGCCGCTGGAATTGCACGAGCGTCTGTGAACCGTCATGCGTTGACAAGTGTCACGCACGACGATTCGTCCCCCTGCCCGCTCAAGGCTCGTGACGCAAATACCCATCCGTCGACGGATCGCGCATGCGCAACGACACGAGGCCTGCGATCGCACACATCACCGTCACGTACCAGAAGAACATCGACTCGACGTCGGCCTGCTTCAGCCACAGCGCGACGTATTCCGCCGAGCCGCCGAAGATCGCGTTCGCGACCGCATACGACAAGCCCACCCCGAGCGCGCGCACTTGTGGCGGGAACATTTCCGCCTTGATCAGGCCGCTGATCGACGTATAGAAGCTGACGATCGCGAGCGCCACCACGACCAGCGCGAAGGCCGCGTACGGACTCGTCACGTCTTTCAGCGCATGCAGCAGCGGCACCGTGCCGAGGGTCGAGAACAGGCCGAAGCACAGCATCGAGCGGCGCCGGCCGATGCGGTCCGACAACGCGCCGAACGCCGGCTGCATCAGCATGTAGACGAACAGCGCGGCGGTCATCACCGAGCTCGCGGTCTTCGCGTGCATGCCGGCCGTGTTGACCAGGTACTTCTGCATGTACGTGGTGAACGTATAGAAGATCAGCGAGCCGCCGGCCGTGAAGCCGAGCACCGTCATGAACGCGCTCTTGTGCTCCCACATCCCGCGCAGCGTGCCCGCTTCCTTGCGTTGGCGCGTCTCCGCGGTGGTGGTTTCATCGAGGGATTTACGCAGATACAGCGAGATCAACGCGGCGATTGCGCCAATCGCGAACGGCACGCGCCAGCCCCACGCCTTCAGCTCTTCGGTCGTCAGCGTTTGTTGCAGGATCACGAGCACGAGCAGCGCACATAGCTGGCCGCCGATCAGCGTCACATACTGGAACGACGCGAAGAAGCCGCGCCGGCCCTTCAGCGCGACCTCGCTCATATAGGTCGCGCTGGTGCCGTATTCGCCGCCCACCGAAAGCCCCTGCAACAGCCGCGCGAAGAGCAGCAACGACGGCGCGAGCGCGCCGATCTGCGCGTAGGTGGGCAGCATCGCGATCACCAGCGAGCCGCCGCACATCATGAATACCGACACCATCATCGCGGTGCGGCGACCGCGTTTGTCGGCGAACCGCCCGAAGAACCAGCCGCCAATCGGCCGCATCAGGAAGCCGGCGGCGAACACGCCGGCCGTGTTCAGCAACTGCGTAGTCGTGTTGCCGCTCGGGAAGAACGACGGCGCGAAGTAGAGCGCCGTGAACGAATACACATAGAAGTCGAACCACTCGACGAGATTGCCCGATGAAGCGCCGACGATTGCAAAAATGCGGCGCCGTGTATCGCGCGCCGAAGCAACGACGATCTGCTCTGTTTGGTCGTTCATGCTGGTGTCTTTCCTTATTTAAACGAGGAGGACGGTCGTGGCGCCGCCTTGATGTCACGCGCCTGGCCTGACCGGCCGTCGCGGGTGAGCGAATTTTACATAGATGAAAGCAGAAGATGAGGTCTTGTCAGACGAACCTGATGAAAGCCCTGGGGTGCAAGCGGGGATGAAATTGCGCTGCAACAAAAACGAAGCCCCTGCCGGTTGGAGGACCGGCAGGGGCTTCATGCGTGAGGCGAACCGCTCAGGCGGCGCTCAGATTCTCACCGATGGCGGCATATACCGGCAGTCATAGCGTTTTCTGACGGTACCGTTTTCGTCGACGCTCTCGAGGTACACGTCGAATTGCCACAAACGCGCCATGTGCTTGAGCACTTCGTCGCTATCGTGCGACAGATGCCGGTTGTCGCTCATGAAATGCCGCAACGTGAGACTGCGGTCACCACGCGTATTGACGGCCCACACCTGAATGTTCGGTTCGCGGTGATGCATGTCGTACTGCCGCGACAGCGCCTGGCGCACGTACTGGTAGCCGCTATCGTCGTGAATCGCGGACACTTCGAGCGCGTCACGCATGTCGTCGTCGAGCACCGAGAACAGGCGCATTTCGCGGATCAGATGCGGCGACAGGTACTGCGCGACGAAGCTCTCGTCCTTGAAGTTGCGCATCGCGTAGTGCATCGCGGGCAGCCACGGACTGCCGGCCAGCTCCGGAAACCATCTGCGGTCTTCCTCGGTCGGCGATTCGCAGATGCGGCGAATGTCGCTCATCATCGAAAAACCCAGCGCATACGGGTTGATGCCGCTGTAATACGGCTTCGTGACCGGCGGCTGGTAGACGACGTTGCTGTGCGAATGGAGAAACTCCATCATGAAGCCGTCTTCCAGCTTGCCCTGGTTGTACATCGTATTGAGCAGCGTGTAGTGCCAGAACGTCGCCCAGCCTTCGTTCATCACCTGGGTTTGCCGCTGCGGATAGAAGTACTGACCAATCTTGCGCACGATGCGGATCACCTCGCGCTCCCACGGCTCGAGCAGCGGCGCGTTTTTCTCGGCGAAATACAGCAGGTTTTCCTGCGGCTCGGGCGGATAGCGCTCTTCGACCTCTTCGGGCAGCGGCGTATGGCGCGTGGGCAAGGTGCGCCACAACTCGTTGACCTGCGACTGCAGATACGCCTCACGTTCGCGACGCGCGGCGAACTCTTTCTGGAGCGACAGCTTCTGCGGCCGCTTGTAGCGGTCCACACCGTAATTCATCAGCGCGTGGCACGAATCGAGCAGCTCCTCGACGCGATCGAGCCCATAGCGCTCCTCGCACTCCGCGATGTAGTTCTTCGCGTAGACGAGGTAATCGATGATCGCGTGAGCGTCCGTCCACAAGCGGAACAGATAGTTGCCCTTGAAGAACGAGTTGTGGCCATAGGCCGCATGCGCGATGACGAGCGCCTGCATCGTCATCGTGTTCTCTTCCATCAGATACGCGATGCACGGATTCGAATTGATGACGATTTCGTACGCAAGCCCCATCTGGCCGCGACGATAGCTTTTTTCGGTCGCAAGGAAATGCTTGCCGAACGACCAGTGACGGTAGTTCACCGGCATACCGACGGACGCGTAGGCATCCATCATCTGTTCGGCGCTGATGAGTTCGAGCTGGATCGGATACACGTCGAGCTCGTATTGCTCCGCAACACGGGCAATATGCGAGTCGTACTCTTCGATCAGGTCGAAGGTCCAGTCGGACGGGCACGGCAGAGGCCGTCTATCGGCTACGTTCATACGGACTTCCCTTTGCCCATCGAGGGGCGTTCCGGTGTGTCCTGTGCTGCAGCATCGTGGACCGCTCCGGTGCGAGCGGCTCCCGTGTTGGCCGCTCCTGCCTCGGCATGCCCCGACTGTTGCTGCGGCACGCCTTTGTTGCGCTGCGGCATGGTCATGCGACGGGTTGCCCCAAGTCGCACGATTTGCCGCGCGCTTCGTCGCTCAGGTGCTTCAGGGGTAACCGGCGTTCTATCACGAAGTCGCCGCCTGCTTCTCGAACAACTCGCGAAACACCGGATAAATATCGGCCGCAGTTTCGACCTTCTTCATCGCCATATGCGGTTGCGATAGCGCCAGTTGGGCGTACTCGAGCCACAGATTCTGCTCTTCGGGCGTCACCTGAATATACGCAAAATACCGCACCTTCTCCAGGATGTCATCCGAGAGTATCTTGCGGCACTTCGGCGAGTCGTCGGTCCAGTTGTCGCCATCGGAAGCCTGCGCTCCGTAAATGTTCCATTCAGCCGGCGAGTAGCGCTCCTCCATGACCTTACGCATCAGTTCGAGCGCGCTCGACACCACGGTGCCGCCGCTCTCGGTCGAGTGGAAGAAGGTGTCTTCGTCGACTTCCTCGGCGCGCGTATGGTGGCGAATGAACACCACTTCGATGCGCTCGTAGTTACGCTTCAGGAACAGGTACAGCAGGATGAAGAAGCGTTTCGCGAGATCCTTGCGCTGCTCGTCCATCGAACCGGACACGTCCATCAGACAGAACATCACGGCCTGGCTCGACGGTGTGGGCTGCTTCACGCGATTCACGTAGCGCAAATCGAACGGATCGATAAACGGAATCCGCCAGATGCGTCCTTTCAGATGATGGATGTCGTCTTCGAGCAGCTTGATCTCTTCGCGACGATCGGCGGGATCGGCCTTCAGCTCTTCGAGCTGCCGCTCCATCTCATGCAACTGGTTGACGAGCGGCGCGCCGAGCGCGATGCGCCGGCCGAGCGCGCTGCGCAGCGAACGCACCACGTCGATGTTGTTGGGTGTGCCCTCGGCGGCCCAGCCCGCGCGAACGCTTTTCCACGTCGGCACAGCCATCAGATGGGTTTTGACGAGACGCGGCAGTTCGAGGTCGTCGAAGAAATACTGCATGAACTCTTCGCGGCTCAACTCGAACACGAAGTCGTCCTGACCCTCGCCCTCGTTGCTGGCCTGACTCCCTCCCCCGCCGCCACCGCCGCCTTGCGGGCGCTGGATCTTGTCACCGCGGATGTAATCCGAGTTGCCGGGATGCACCATCTCGCGCCGGCCGCCCGGTCCGTGACGGAACGACGGCTCCGCGATGTCCTTGCGCGGAATGGTGATGCTCTGGGTGTTCTGGATGTCCTTGATGCTGCGATCGCGCACCGCCTCCGAAACAGCGCGACGAATATAGTTTTTCACGCGGCGCAAAAAGCGCTCGCGATTCGCAATGCTCTTGTTCTTGCCTGCCAACCTGCGGTCGATGATTTGATGAAGCACGCCCGGTCTCCCGTCCCATGCAACCGCGATCCGCTGCGGCCGCACTAATATTTCGGGTGTGCGAGACGCCCGCCACTGAGCGCAATGCTATGCGGCTTGCGCCTCGCCGGTTGCCCGTACGGCCAGACCGTACGGGCGGCACACCATATGTATCACGCGAGCATCACGACGACTTGCGCACGCGCAGATACCAGTCGCACAGCAAGCGCACCTGCTTCGGCGTAT
Organism: Paraburkholderia sp. HP33-1; assembly: GCF_021390595.1. NCBI lineage: Bacteria > Pseudomonadati > Pseudomonadota > Betaproteobacteria > Burkholderiales > Burkholderiaceae > Paraburkholderia > Paraburkholderia sp. HP33-1. Next base: position 1,895,673 of record NZ_JAJEJR010000001.1, read on the forward strand.
AGCCCTTCGCCACCATGCGATTGACGAAGTCTTCATGCTTGCGCTGCTCTTCGGCCGAGCCCTTCGCGTTGAACGAGATCACCGGCAACAGCTCTTCCGTATTCGAGAACATCTTCTTTTCGATCACGACGCGCAGCTTCTCGTAGCTGATCCACGCAGGGTTCTTGCCCGCATTGGCAGCACGCGCACGCAGCACGAAATTCACGATCTCGTTGCGGAAGTCCTTCGGATTGCTGATGCCCGCGGGCTTCTCGATCTTCTCCAGTTCGGCGTTCAATGCGGCACGGTCGAAGCTTTCGCCAGTATCGTGGTCGCGGAACTCCTGATCCTGGATCCAGAAGTCCGCATACGTGACATAGCGGTCGAAAATGTTCTGACCATACTCCGAGTACGACTCCAGATACGCGGTCTGAATCTCCTTGCCAATGAACTCCGCGTAGCGCGACGCGAGCACGTCCTTGATGAACGACAGATACTTCTGTTCGGTTTCCGGTGGGAACTGCTCGCGTTCGATCTGCTGTTCGAGCACGTACATCAGATGCACCGGATTGGCCGCGACCTCGGTCGAGTCGAAGTTGAACACGCGCGACAGAATCTTGAACGCGAAGCGCGTCGACACACCGGTCATGCCTTCGTCGACGCCCGCGAAATCGCGGTACTCCTGGTACGACTTCGCCTTCGGGTCGGTGTCCTTCAGATTCTCGCCGTCGTAGACCTGCATCTTCGAGAACAGGCTCGAGTTCTCCGGCTCCTGCAAACGCGTGAGCACGGACATCTGCGCCATCATCTTCAGCGTGCCCGGCGCGCAGACCGCGTTGTACAGCGACGAGTTGCGCAGCAGCTTCTCGTAGATCTTGACCTCTTCGCTATAGCGCAGGCAGTACGGCACCTTGACGACGAAGATCCGGTCGAGCAGCGCCTCGTTGTTGCGGTTGTTGCGGAATGCCTTCCATTCCGATTCGTTCGAGTGCGCGAGGATGATGCCGTCGAACGGAATCGCGCCGAAGCCTTCCGTGCCCTTGAAGTTGCCTTCCTGGGTCGCGGTGAGCAGCGGGTGCAACACCTTGATCGGCGCCTTGAACATTTCGACGAATTCGAGCATGCCCTGATTGGCGAGGCACAGGCCGCCCGAATAGCTGTAGGCGTCAGCGTCGTCCTGCGCGTACTGTTCGAGCTTGCGGATGTCGACCTTGCCGACCAGCGACGAGATGTCCTGATTGTTCTCATCGCCCGGTTCGGTCTTCGAGATACCAATCTGACGAAGGATCGACGGAAAGCGGCGCACCACCCGGAACTTGCGGATGTCGCCGTTGTACTCATGCAGGCGCTTGACCGCCCACGGACTCAGGATGTTTTTCAGGTAGCGGCGAGGAATGCCATATTGCTCTTCGAGGATCGGACCGTCTTCCTCGTAATCGAACAGGCCGAGCGGCGATTCGTTGACGGGCGAGCCCTTGATCGCATAGAACGGCACGCGTTCCATCAGTTGCTTCAGACGTTCCGCGATCGACGACTTGCCG